>DDXK01000080.1 GCA_002347185.1 Desulfobulbaceae bacterium UBA2262
GTCTCCTCGCTGCCCACCCTGTTTGGCGAGTCCATCGTTCTGCGTATCCTCGACAAGTCGAGCCTCAACGTCGATCTCACCAAGCTCGGTTTTGAGGCGAAGACCTTTGAAACCCTCAAACGCTGCATCAGCCGACCGCAGGGCTTGCTTCTGGTCACCGGTCCCACCGGCAGCGGCAAGACCGTCACCCTTTATTCCACGTTGAACTCGCTGAACAGCGAGGATACCAAGATTCTGACCGCCGAAGATCCGGTCGAGTTCAACTTCAAGGGGATCAACCAGGTCAACGTCAACAAGGATGTCGGCATGACCTTTGCCGCCGCCCTCAAGGCTTTTCTTCGCCAGGATCCCGACATCATCATGGTGGGCGAGATCCGCGACATGGAAACGGCCGAGATCGCCATCAAGGCAGCGATGACCGGCCATCTGGTTTTTTCCACCCTGCACACCAACGACTGTCCCGCCACCATCGGCCGCCTGGTGGATATCGGCATTCCGCCCTTCATGCTGGCCTCGGCCGTCACCATGGTTCTTTCCCAGCGCCTGGCCCGGAAGCTCTGCCCCCACTGCAAAGAGCAGGTTGAGATGCCGCCCAGGGATGAACTGATCGCCATGGGCTTCCAGGAAAAGGATTTTGTCCAGGATTTCGTCATCTACGGACCCAAGGGCTGTCCCAAATGCAATGGCGGCGGCTACAAGGGCCGGGTCGGTCTCTTCGAGCTGATGGAAGTGACCGATGAGGTCGCCAAGGCGATCAGCGCCGAGGTGCCCGAGGATCAGCTCCGCAAGATCGCCATCCAGGAGGGGATGACCCCCCTGCGCCGCGCAGGGGTTAAAAAGGTCATCGAGGGGGTGACCAGCCTTGAAGAGGTGCTGCGCCGTACCGTCATCACCGAGGAGAGTCTGCCGGCCTATCTTGTGCATCCCGATATCGAGGAGTACAACGACGGCGACCACATCATCCGCCAGAACAACAGCGACATCGATTTCTTCAAGCTGGTCACCGGCGCGGTCTCCGTGGTGAAGGACGGCAAGAAGATCGCCGAGATCACCGAGCCGGGCGAATACTTCGGCGAGATGAGCGCCATCTCCGGGGAGCCACGCTCCGCCTCCATCACCTCCAAGGGACGCTCCAAGGTGAAGCGTTTTCCCGGGGACAAGCTGCATGAGGTCATCGCCAAGTATCCGGACGTGGCCGGCCATCTCTTCAAGACCGTGGTGAACCGTCTCAATCAGGCCAACAACATCATCGTCAAACTTGCCAACGAGAGGGTGAAAAAACCGGGCTGAAGCGGATCTTTTCCGAGCCCGGCGTCACCCTGCCTTGCGCGCCTTCCTCCTTGCCGCCCTCTTTCCTCTTCTCTTGCCGGGAAAAGAATAGTTTTAGCGCTTTTGCAAGTATATATACCTATTGAAATGTCGTGCCGAATTGGGTAGCCTTGGGGACTCTCAGGCCTTATAAGTCCCCCAGTTCCTTGCCTTTCGAGGGTTTTTCAGGGGGAGTTTGCGGGCTCCGGGAAGCTGTTGTTTTCCTTGATATATAAGAAATTAATAGAGATCTATAACTTTTCGATATGAAGGAGAAAAAGCATGAGTGCCAAAATTATCAGCGGGACCGAGGTCGCCAAGGCCATTCGTGAGGAGTTGAAGGGCGAGGTCACGGAGCTCAAGGAAAAGCACAACATTGTTCCCGGCCTGGTGACGATCCTGGTTGGCGAGGATCCCGCTTCCCAGTCCTATGTGACCGCCAAGAACAAAACCGCTCATGCGCTCGGCATTCACTCCGAACAGGTGACCCTGCCTGCGGACACCGACGAGAAGGATCTTCTCGCCCTTGTCGACAAATACAACCGGGACCCCAAGATCAACGGCATCCTCGTGCAGCTGCCCCTGCCCAAGCATATCAACGAGACCAAGGTGCTCTACGCCATCGATCCGGAAAAGGATGTGGACGGTTTTCATCCGGTCAACGTCGGCAAGATGGTCTTGGGCGAGCAGTGCTATCTGCCCTGCACCCCGCACGGCATCCTCGAACTCCTGAAGCGCAGCGGCGTGCAGACCAAGGGCGCCGAGGTGGTGGTCATCGGCCGCAGCAACATCGTGGGCAAACCCATCGCCAACCTCATGCTCCAGAAGCGCGAGGCCGGCGACGCCACCGTCACCCTCTGCCACACCCGCACCAAGGACATGGCCGCCCATTGCAAGCGGGCCGACATCATCATCGCCGCGGTCGGCGTGCCCAAGATGGTGACCGCTGACATGGTGAAGGACGGGGTGGTGGTAATCGATGTCGGCGTCAACCGGATCGGCAAAACCGCGGACGGCAAGGCCATTCTCGCCGGCGATGTGGATTTTGATGCGGTAAAGGAAAAAGCCTCGTATATTACCCCTGTTCCGGGCGGGGTCGGACCCATGACCATCACCATGCTGATGAAGAATACCGTACAGGCGGCCAGGCAGATTGCAGGCGTAAAATAAACTACAACATCCAACGGTAACTGTTCAGCAGTGCCGCAGATGCGCGTGTCAATCGTCGGCAGCAGTGCCGACCAAGAGGTCTGCGAAGTGTGCTGGTGCACATGAGCAGGCCGATGACAAAGCAGATGTGGTGCTGCTGAACAGTTACATAGCGAACCCAAGATGCTGAGGACACACGATGGCGATCAAACGAAATGGATGTGAAGGATGCGCGGACATCACCTGCGTTTCCACGCAACAGATTCTCTCCCAGGATATAGCCAAGAACGTCAAGACCGGCTATGACCGCGTCAAAGCGCGGGGGATGTCGGCCTGCCTTTTCGGCTCCGGCGGAACCTGTTGCCGCAACTGCAATATGGGCCCGTGCCAGATCATCGACGGCGTGGAAGACATGCTCGGCATCTGCGGCGCCAATGCCGATACCGTGGCGGCCAGGAATTTCGCCCGTACCGTGGCGGCCGGTTCCGCAACGCACACCGACCATGCCCGGGAGATGGTGAAAGGCTTCATCGAGGCGGCCAAGGGTGAAGGTTTGCACCAGATCAAGGATGTGGCCAAGCTGAAAAATCTGGCCGAGATCTTCGGTATCGTCACCGAAGGGCGCGAGGTAAAGGATATCGCCATTGAGCTTGGCGAGAAGGCCCTGGCCGAATTCGGCAAGCAGGATGACGCGCCGCTTTCCATGTTGAAACGGGCCACGCCGAAACGGCAGGCCCTCTGGCAGAAGCTCGGCATCGCACCCCGCGGCATCGACCGCGAGGTGGTGGAGATGATGCACCGCACCCATATGGGCGTTGATCAGGAATATGAGAATATCATGCTCCAGGCTTCCCGCACCGCCTTGTCCGACGGTTGGGGCGCTTCCATGCTTTCCACCGAGTTGACCGACATCATGTTCGGCACCCCGGTGCCCCGCCGCGCCATCGTTGATTTGGGCGTATTGAAGACCGATCAGGTCAACATCACCGTGCACGGGCATGAGCCTTTGCTGGCCGAGGCCTTGTGCATCGCGGCCCAGGATCCGGAGATGCTGGAGCTGGCCAAGAAGCAGGGGGCCAAGGGCATCAACCTCGCAGGCGTTTGCTGTACCGGCAACGAAATCCTCATGCGCCGCGGGATTCCGGTGGCCGGAGGTTTTGTTCAGCAGGAGATGGTCATCGCCACCGGCGCCGTGGAGGCGATGGTGGTCGATGTCCAGTGTGTCATGCAATCCGTGGCTGAGGTGGCCAAGAGTTTTCATACCGACATCATCACCACCAACTACCGGGCCAAGATGACCGGCGGAATTCACATCCAGTTCGAGGAGCATGAGGCCCTCGATTCCGCCAAGAAGATCCTGACCCACGCCATCAAGAACTTCAAGAAGCGCGGCAAGTGCTTCATCCCCCAGGAAACCAAGATGGACGTGGTGGTGGGTTTCAGCCATGAAACCATCAATACCATGTTGGGCGGCCGTTTCCGCGCCAGCTACCGGCCCTTGAACGACAACATCATCAATGGCCGCATCCGCGGGGTGGCCATCATTGTCGGCTGCGACAACTTCAAGCTGGCGGACGACACCCATGAAACCATCGTCAGGGAGTTGCTGAAAAACAACATCCTCGTCCTGGCCACGGGCTGCGCCGCAACCTCTCTGGGCAAGGCCGGGCTGCTCAATCCCGAGGCCGCTCGTTTCTGCGGCGACAGCCTGAAAGAGGTCTGCGAGACCGTGGGTATGCCGCCGGTATTGCATATGGGTTCTTGTGTCGATAACTCCCGGATCCTCATCGCCGCCACCGAGATGGTGCGACAGGGCGGTTTGGGCGATGATATCTCCGATTTGCCCGCCATCGGCACCGCTCCTCTGTGGATGAGCGAAAAGGCCGTGGCCATCGGTCAGTACTTCGTGGCCAGCGGCGCCCAGGTTGTCTTCCAGAATCTGCCTGTGACCGGGGCCAAGAATTTCAACAAGTATCTCACCGAAGGGCTGATGGGCCAGGTGGGGGCGCATTGGAATATCGCTTCGGAACCCTTGGAGATCGCCCGGATCATGATCGAAAAGATCGAGGCAAAGCGCGACGCCCTGGGCATCAACAAGAAGAAAGAGCGTGTCCTCTTCGACATGGATATGCGTCGTGATCTTGGCGGCGGCGGGTTGAAGGACGTTGGTTGCCACGGCCCGAGCGCGTCTTGATCTTTTTTTGATAGAGTGTGCTTTTTTTTAGAAGCAAGAATTAAGGATAAGGATCGTAACCGATGAAATCGGGAAGCCGTTTAGAACGGATTTTAACATCAGGAGAGTTCGCCGTAACCGGCGAGCTGGGGCCGCCCAAGAACGGCAATGCCGAACATGTTCGGGAAAAGGCCCGGCTGCTGAAGGGAAGTGTTGACGCCGTCAACATCACCGACTGCCAGACCGCCATTGTCCGCATGTCCAGCATCAGCGCCGGTCTGCTGACCCTGGCCGAAGGGGTTGAGCCGGTCATCCAGATGACCTGCCGCGACCGCAACCGGATCGGGATGCAGAGCGATATCCTCGGCGCCGCCGCCCTGGGGCTCAAGAACCTGCTCTGCCTAACGGGCGACCACCAGAAGTTCGGCAACCATCCCGGCTCCAAGGGCGTCTTTGATATGGACTCCATCCAGCTCTTGGGCATGGTCAAGACCATGCGGGATGAGAAGAAATTCCAGTGCGGCGAGGTGATCAAGTCGCACGAGCCCAAGCTGTTTCTCGGCGCGGCGGCAAACCCTTTTGCCGGGCCGTCCGAGCAGTTCCGGGCCGCGCGGCTGGCAAAAAAAGTCGCCAATGGCGCTGATTTTGTCCAGACCCAGATCATCTACAATGTGGAACGCTTTGCCAGATTTATGCAGGCGGTCCGTGATCTCGGCCTCCATAAAAAAGTCCACATCCTGGCCGGGGTTACCCCGCCCAAATCCGTGGGCATGGCCCGTTACATGAAGAGCTCCGTGCCGGGCATGGATGTCACCGATGAGGTGATCAAGCGGATGCAGGGGGCCAAGGACAAGGAAGACGAGGGCATCAACATCTGTGTTGATATCATCCGCCAGGTCCGGGAGATAGAAGGGGTGGCCGGGGTGCATATCATGGCCATCGAATGGGAAAGCGCCGTGCCGGAGATCGTCAGCCGGGCAGGGCTTGCCACCCGGCCGGTCTTTGTCGACGAGCCGGTTGCCCTTGCGGCGCCGGTTTCGGCCATCGAGGTTCGGACCACGGTGGCCGGGGGTGAGGAAGGTGATGCTGTCCTGGCGGCAGCCAAGGTTGAGGCAGAAAAAATTATCGCCGCGGCCAAGGCGGAAGCCGCCCAGTACCGTGCGTCAGCCACGGCCGGGACCAGCGGTGCCGGTACGGTTGATCAGGCAAGGATTGAAATAGAAGAAGCAGGAGAGGATGCGATGAACGAAAAAGAACGGCAGATGGCGCTTGACTCGGTACGTCTCGGTCTCGATGCGCTGAAAAAGGCCTACGGCTTGTCGGACGATCAATTTGATGCGCTGGTGAAATTTGCCGGGGCAGAGGCTATTCTCAAGCGCGAGCCGTTGCTCGCCGTTCCTGCTTCTCCGGCCCCAGCCCCAGTTGCGCAGGCAGCTCCGGCTGCACCTGCGCCGGTACCGGACGAGAGCGCGGCCAAGAAAGCTGCCGAGGCTGCGGCCGCGGATGAGGCCAAAAAAGCGGAAGCCGCCAAGAAGGCAGCCGCCGACAAGGCTGCGGCAGAGGCGAAGACAGCCGAAGCGGCGAAAAAGGCAGCCGAGGCTGCGGCCGCCGACGAGGCGAAAAAGGCGGAAGCCGCCAAGAAAGCCGCCGCTGACAAGGCTGCGGAAGCGGCCAAGAAACCCGCCGCTGACAAGGCTGCGGAAGCGGCCAAGAAACCCGCCGCGCCCGAGGCGAAGAAGGCTGCCCCGGCAGCTTCCGCTGCTGCGGTTGGCGCGGCGGAACTCGCCTGCGAAAAAACGCCCCTGAGCGAACGGGCTGCCAAGGTTCCCGAAGCCTCCTACAAGCAGGCATACACTGGCGCCATCCGCGAGACGGCTCTGGGCGAAGGGCCAAGCGGCATTAAGGTGGGCGGTTCAAACACCCTGTCGTTCCATCTCTTTGAAGGAACCATGGGCAACAGCCCCAAGATCGCCTTTGACGTGCTTGACGTGAAACCCGATGAATGGCCGGACTCCCTGGCCCGTCATTATCAGGACGTTTTGGACAATCCCGTGGCCTGGGCCCAGAAATGCGTCAAGGAATACGGCGCCGAGGCGATCTGCCTCTCGCTCGTCTCCACCGACCCCAACGGCATGAACCGGCCCGCGGGCGAAGCGGCAAAAGCCGCGGCCGAGGTGGTGAAAAGCATCGAGGTGCCGGTTATTGTCTGGGGTTGCGGCAACGGCGAAAAGGACACGGAAACCCTGCGGGAGATCACCTCGCTCATCGGCGACAAGAAGGTCTGTTTGGCCCCGCTCGAGGACAAGAATTACCGTTCGCTCGGCGCCACTGCCATGGCCTTCCAGTATCCCATGGTCGCCGCCTCGGCCATTGACGTGAATCTGGCCAAGCAGCTCAATATTCTGCTTGAGAATCTCGGGGTTTCTCTGGACTCCGTGTTGATGGACCCCTCCATCGGCGCACTCGGCTACGGCATCGAGTACACCTATTCGGTCATGGAGCGTATCCGCCTGGCAGCACTGACCCAGAAGGACGAGAAGCTCCAGGTGCCCTTCATCTGCAACCTGGGCCGCGAGGTGTGGAAGGCCAAGGAGTGCCAGTTGCCCTCCGACGAGATGATCGGCGACCAGGAGACCCGCGGTGTCCTCATGGAGGCGATCACCGCGAGCTGCATGCTGATGGCCGGCGGTGAGGTGCTGGTCATGCGGCATCCGAGGGCGGTAGCTCTGACCAAGTCGCTGATCAACGGACTCATGGGCTAAATATCTGAAATTGTGCATTTATCGACTGTAATGCTGAAAAGCCTCACAGGGTTAAAGAGGAGATTACAAAATGTCTAAGATCATCTGTTCAGCCGCCATCCGCGGGGCTCACAAGATTGTTGATATGGCGGAAGCGAAGTTCGAGGAGGCCATCAAGAAGTACGGCCCTGAGCAGGAGGTGCATTTCCCGAACACCGCCTATTTCCTGCCGATTATTTACAGTATGCTGGGCGCCAAGGTGCAGAATCTGGGCGACATGAAGGATATCTTCAAGGAATGCCGTACCCTTTTGCCGGAACAGGTGAGCGAGAATATCTGGCTGCCGTACCTCGCCCCGGCCCTTGATGCGGGCATGGCCACCTATTTTGCCGAGGAGATGTTCGAGGCCATCCGTTATCTGGAGGCCCCTGATTTTTATACGAAAACCGAAGATCCGCTGGAGAACAACATCTGGCTGGGCGCTGCCGATGACGTCATCTTCCGGAAGCGCGGCGTCGAGTTCGTGGACGGCACGGCGCCTGGTTTCGCCGCCATCATGGGCGCGCCGGACGACAGTGCAGTCGCTTCCAGGATCGCCCTTGAGCTTCAGGAGAAAAACCTCTACATCTTCATGCACGACCAGAGTAACGGCAAGAACATGGCCGAGCGCTTGGTGGAAAACAAGGTGCAGGTCGGCTGGAATACCCGTCTGGTTCCCTTTGGCAAGAGCTACACCTCGGTGGTCTTCGCCATCGGCTTTGCCTGCCGGGTGGCCATGGCCTTCGGCGGCATCAAGCCGGGCGACTACAAGGGCAACCTGATCTACAACAAGGACCGCACCTTTGCCTTTGTCATGGCCTTTGGCGAGGTTTCCGACGAGTGGTACGCCAATGCGGCCGGCGCCCTCAACTGGGGCTTCCCGACCATCTCCGACTACGACATTCCCCAGGTGCTGCCCACCGGCATCTGCACCTACGAGCACGTGGTCAGCCAGGTGCCCCACGAGGAGATCGTCCAGAAGGCCATCGAGGTGCGGGGGCTGAAGGTCAACGTCACCAAGATCGATATCCCCTTGTCCTTCGGCCCGGCCTTTGAGGGCGAGCGTATCCGCAAGGACGACCTCTTCATGGAATGCGGCGGCGGCCGCACCTCTGCCGTCGAGGTGCTGGTTTCCAAGGACATGAGCGAGGTGGAGGATGGGCTGGTCACCATCGAGGGGCCGGACATCAAGGATATCGAGCAGGGCAAGAATCTGCCCCTGGCCATTCTCGTCGAGGTGGCGGGCCGTGAGATGCAGTCCGACTTCGAACCGATCCTGGAGCGCCAGTTCCACCACCTGATCAACTACATCCAGGGCATCATGCACATGGGCCAGCGCAACATCATGTGGGTGCGCATCGGCAAGGCCGCTGTGGAGAAGGGCCTCTCCTTCACCCATCTCGGCAAGGTGCTGCACGGCAAGCTCCACCAGGAGTTCGGCGCCATCGTCGACAAGATCCAGGTGAAGATCTACACCGATCCCGCCAAGGTGGAGGAGGTGCAGGAGCTGGCTCGCAAGGTCTATGCCGAGCGCGACGAACGCCTTGGCTCCATGACCGACGAAACCGAGGAGGTTTTCTACTCCTGCACCCTCTGCCAGTCCTTCGCCCCGAGCCATGTCTGCGTGATCACCCCGGAGCGCATCGGCATGTGCGGTGCTTACAACTGGCTGGACGGCAAGGCCTCCTACCAGATCAATCCCACCGGCCCCAACCAGCCCATCCAGAAGGGCGAGTGCCTGGACGAGAAGCTGGGCATCTTCAAGGGGATCAACGACTTTGTCGGCCAGGCCTCCCGGGGTGCGGTCACCGAGCTGGCCTGCTACTCCCTGATGAACAGCCCGATGACCGCCTGCGGCTGTTTTGAGGCCATTGCCGCCATGCTGCCCCAGTGCAACGGCATCATGGTGGTCAACCGCGATTTCATGGGCATGACCCCCTCGGGCATGAAGTTCACCACCCTGGCCGGCATGGCCGGCGGCGGCGCGCAGACCCCCGGCTTCATGGGCGTTTCCAAGCACTTCATGACCAGCCCCAAGGTTTTCCTGGCCGAAGGTGGCTTGAAGCGCATTGTCTGGCTGCCCAAGATGATGAAGGAGGAGATCAAGGACAAGCTCATGGAACGCTGCAAGGAGATGGGCATGCCCGAGTTTTACGACATGATCGCCACCGAGGAGAACGGCACCACCGAAGAGGAGATTCTCGCCTTCATGAAGAAGGTAGGGCATCCTGCCCTGGAAATGGAATCCGTGGTCTAGTCGGGCCTTTTCTGCGCAACTGATTTGACTTTTATCAATTTGAGCTTTCGATATACGGGAGGAACTCCAGATGGCTTTAACAGGTATACAGATCCTCAAGATGCTTCCCAAGAAAAACTGCGGGGAGTGCGGTATCCCGACCTGTCTCGCCTTTGCCATGAAAGTGGCTGCCGGACAGACCGAAATCGGTGAATGTCCATATGTGAGCGACGAGGTCAAGGAGCAGATCGGCGAGGCCTCGGCGCCTCCGATCCGCACCGTGAAGATCGGCGCCGGCGAGAGCACCTTCACCACCGGTGGGGAAACCTGCCTGTTTCGTCATGAAAAGCGCTTTGAGAACCCCACCGGCATTGCCGTGCTGGTCAGCACCGGGATGGGCGACGCCGAGGTGGACGGCCGGATCAGCCGCTTCAAGACCCTCCGTTATGAGCGGGTCGGCGTGCTGCTCAAGGCGGATCTCATCGCCATCAAAGACAGCAATGGGGATGCCGCCGCCTTCACGGCCCTGGTCAAGAAGGTGCTCGACGGCGCCCCCGATGCCGGCCTCATCCTCATGTCGGACAAGACCGAAACCCTGAAGGCCGGCACCGCCGCCTGTGGCGAGCGCAAACCGCTCCTTTATGGCGCGAGCGCCGACAATGCCGAGGCCATGGCCGCGCTGGCCAAGGAGAGCCAGTGTCCGCTGGCGGTGAAGGGGAACAATGTCGACGATGCCGTGGCCATCTCCGAGAAGCTGCTTGCCGCTGGTCTGAAGGATCTCATGGTCGATACCGGCGCCCGCACCGTCAAGGCGGCGCTGGAGGACAATGTCCTGGCCCGGCGCTCCGCGATCAAGGCAAAGTTCAAGCCCCTGGGCTTTTCCACCATCACCTTCCCCTGCGAGATCACCGATGATCCGCTGATGGAGGCCATGGTCGCCTCGGTGCTCATCGCCAAGTACGCGGGCATCGTGGTTCTCTCCGATCTGCAGGGCGATGTGCTCTTCCCGTTGCTGCTGGAGAGGCTCAACATCTTCACCGACCCGCAGCGGCCCATGGTGGTGCAGGAAGACGTTTACAGCATCAATGGCCCGGCCGAGAATTCGCCGGTGCTCATCACCTGCAACTTCTCCCTTACCTACTTCATCGTTTCCGGCGAGATCGAGGGCAGCAAGGTGCCGAGCTGGCTTTTGATCAAGGATACCGAGGGCCTCTCCGTCCTGACCGCCTGGGCGGCCGGCAAATTCGGCGCCGACATGATCGCCCAGTTCATGAAGAAATCCGGAATCGAAAACAAGGTCAAGCACCGCGAGCTCATCATCCCCGGCTATCTTGCCTCCATGAAGGGCGAACTCGAGGAAGAGCTGGCCGGCTGGACCATCACCATCGGTCCCCGCGAGGCAGGCCATCTGCCCGCCTTCCTCAAGGAATGGAAGCCGGCGGCCTGATGGAGGCTGCGTCGGCAGGGGAGGGGGGAAAGCGTTGTGCGGCTTCCCGCCGGGCTGCTTCTGACGAGATCAGGTTTTTATAAGAGTGAACTTTAACTTTTCGACTTCGCGATGAACATTACAATCAACGGCTTGGAGATTGTCGCCCAGGAGGGGATCACCATTCTTGAGGCGGCAAAGCGGGCGGAGATCCATATCCCCACTCTCTGCCATCTGAACGGCCGCACCTCCGATATTCCCTGCGAGCTGTGCGTTGTTGAGGTGGAAGGGCTTGCGGCCCCGGTGCGTTCCTGCGTCACCCCGATCAGCGAGGGGATGCGGATCAGCACGGCTTCGAAGACTCTCGAGGCCATGCGCAAGGAACGCCTTGCCGTCCTGATGGAAACCCATTTCGGCGACTGCAAGGCGCCCTGCAACCTGACCTGCCCCGGGCAGATCAACGTGCAGGGCTATATCGCCCATGTGGCCAAGGGGCAGTATGAAGAGGCTCTGCGCCTGGTCATGGAGCGCAACCCCTTTCCCTTTTCCGTCGGCCGGGTCTGCCCGAGGTTCTGCGAAACCCGCTGCCGGAGAATCCTCATCGACGAGCCGGTTTCCATCAACCATCTCAAGCGCTTTGTCGCTGACTGGTGCATGGCGCACAAGATCGATCTGCGCATTCCCCGCGACCCGGCCACCGGCAAGCGCATCGCGGTTATCGGCGGCGGCCCCTCCGGCCTCACCGGCGCCTATTATCTGGCCCGGCAGGGCCACGACGTGACGGTGTTCGAGGCGGCGCCCAAGCTTGGCGGCATGCTGCGTTACGGCATTCCCGCCTACAAGATTCCCCATGAGGTACTGGATTACGAGATCAGCGCCATCCTGCGCATGGGGATCAGTGTCCGCCTCAACCAGCGGTGGGGTGAGGATTTCACCCTTCAGTCCCTCAAGGCGCAGGGCTATGAAGCCATTCTCATAGCCACCGGCACTCCGGTGGACGAAAGCCTCGATATTCCGGGCTGCGCCCTGCCCAAGGTCATCCCGGCCACGAAGTTCCTCCGGGAGATGAGTGAGGGCCGGCAAGGAAATTACGGCCGCTCCGCTGTGGTCTTCGGCGGCAACAACATTGCCATGGAGGTGGCCCGTTCTTTGCTCAGGCAGGGAGTGGGCGAGGTGACCATCATCTATCCCCGGGCCCAGACCGAAATGCCCGCCAACCAGCGCAGTATCCGGGCCGCGGAAAAGGAAGGAGTGCAGTTTCTGCTCATGGCCCAGCCGGTGAGCTTTGTCGATACGGAGAACGGCATCCATGTCGGCCTGATCCGTACCAAGCTCGGTGAGCCGGATGAGAAGGGGATTCGCTATCCCGAGGCCATTCCAGGCTCCACCGTCAATATCAAGGTCGACACCGTCATTGTTGCTCAGGGGCTTTCCGCCTGCAAGGAGAGGTTTGCCGGCGGCGAGCTGGAGGCGACCCTGGAGCTTACCCCGAAATGCAATATCAAGGCAAATCCCCGGACCTCGCTCACCAACCACCCCGGCATCTACGCGGCCGGTGACGCGACCAGCGGTCCCCGCTCGGTGATCCAGGCGGTGGTGGCGGCGCGGCGGGCCGCGGAAAATATCCACGCCCAGGTCATGGGCGGGAGCAGGACAGCCGGCGAAAACCGTTTCAACTTCAGCCGGGGCAAGGGCTTTGACGATGTCGATCTCCGCAACTTCGAGGGGATCAATGTCAAGCTGCGGGAGAAGATGCCGACCCGGCCCCCGCAGATCGCCATTCAGGATTTCGGCGAGGTCAAGCTGGGATTCTCCGAGCAGATGGCGCGCACCGAGGCGAAGCGCTGCCTCTCCTGCGGCTGTAGGGCCTATGATCGTTGCGATTTCAAGGAGCTGGCCCAGGAGTTTGGTCTCGATCCCAACAAGACCGGCATGGGCAGCAAGCCGGTCTATCCGGTGCAGCTGGATCATCCCACCATCCAGGTGGACCTCAATAAGTGCATCTACTGCAAGCGCTGCCTGAACAGCTGCAACTACAATGCCCTGGAGTTGACGGCGGAAAGCGTCGACGGCAAGGGCAGGCCCACCGGCCTGCGTTTCCGGTTCAAGGAGAATTGCGTTTCCTGCGGAGAATGCGTGGACAACTGCTCCACCGGCGCCTTGAACAAGAAGGACGCCCTGGTGCCGGTGGTCAACGAGGAGCTCCGCGCGGTGCGCACCACCTGTCCATACTGCGGTGCAGGCTGCCAGATGGTCCTGAAGGTGAAGGGCAACACCATAATGGAGGTCACCTCCGATCCCTCTCTTGCCCCCAACTACGGTGCGCTTTGCGTCAAGGGCCGTTTTGCCTTTAACTTTGTTCAGCACAAGGACCGGCTTACCAAGCCTTTGATCCGCCGCGGCGGCCAGCTGGTGGAAGCGAGCTGGGAAGATGCGCTGAACACCGTGGCCAAGCGTTTCTTCGATCTCAAGTCCATGTACGGCCCGGATTCCATTGCCGGATTCTCCTGCGCCCGGGCGAGCAACGAAGAAAACTTCCTGATGCAAAAATTCATGCGGACAGCGATCGGAACCAACAATATCGATCACTGTGCCCGACTCTGACACGCTCCCACGGTGGCCAGTTTGGCCCTCACCTTCGGCAGCGGCGCAATGACCAACTCCATTGCGGATACAAAGAAAACCGATCTCTTCTTCATGGTCGGCTCGAACCCGGACACCAGCCATCCCACCATCGGCATGCGCATCCATCAGGCCATCGACCGGGGAGCGAAGCTGATCGTTGTCGATCCGCGCCGGACCAGACTGGCCGAACGGGCCGATCTCTGGTTAAGGATTCTGCCCGGCACCGATGTCGCCTTCCTGAATGGCATGATGCATGTCATCCTCGAGGAAAACCTCTGGGACAGGAAGTTCGTTGAGGAGCGCACCGAGGATTTCGCTGAGCTGCAGAACCTTGTCAAGAAATACACCCCGGATCAGGTGGAAAGGATCACCGGCATTCCGGAGGATCAGCTCCGCCAGGCCGCCCGGATGTATGCGGCCGAGGGCCGCAATGCCATCTTCTGGGGCATGGGCATCACCCATTACGTCACCGGCACCGATCGCGTGAAGAGCCTGGCAAACCTGTCCATGCTCTGCGGCAAGGTGGGAATGGAAGGGGGCGGTTGCAACCCCCTGCGCGGTCAGAACAACGTCCAGGGCGCCTGTGATATGGGAGCCCTTCCGAATGTCTTTCCCGGCTACCAGCGGGTGGACAATGCCGATGCAAGGACGAAGTTTGAGAAGGCCTGGGGCGTAAAGAAACTGCCGGACAAGCCTGGATTGATGATTCCCCAGATGATCGAGGGTTTGACCAATGGAACGGTCAAGCTATTCTACATCTTCGGGGAAAACCTGGCCAACACCGAGCCGGATATCCGGCATGTGGAACACTGCCTGGAATCGGCAGAGTTTGTTGTCTGTCACGACATCTTTCAAACGGAGACCACACGCTTTGCCCATGTCATCTTCCCCGCGGCCGCCTGGAGCGAAAACGATGGCACCTTCACCAGCAGCGAACGCCGCATCAGCAGGGTGCGGACTGCGAGCCTTCCGCCGGGGGAGGCGAAACCCAACTGGTGGATATTCAAGGAAATTGCAAAGCGGATGGGCCATGAATGGTCGGCCAAAAGCGCCCGGGAGATCTGGGACAATGAAATCTCGCAACTGGCTCCCTCGATGGCCGGCGTCAAGTACGCCCGTCTCAGAGGCGACGGACTCCAATGGCCGGCGCCGAACGAAGAACATCCCGGCACGGCTACTCTTCACCGGGACCGCTTTACATCCGGCCTTGGCGCGCTGACCCCCGTGGACTGGATTCCGCCGGCGGAAGTCCCCGATGAGGACTATCCTTTGGTCCTCAGCACGGGACGCCGACTTTATCACTATCACACCCGGACCCAGACGGGTCGTTCCGCGGGTCTCAATGACCTTCTGGGCGAGGAAACGGCTGACATATCTCCATCCGATGCAAAGGCGCTCAGCATAGGGCACGGCGAGATGATCGGGGTGAAGTCAAGGCGCGGCCAGGTGTTCGTAAAAGCCAATATAACGGATAGAATTCCTCAGGGGGTGGTCTGGATGGCGTTTCATTTCCGCGAGGCCTGCGCGAATTGGTTGACGAATCCCGCCTTCGACCCCATTACGCTGACGGCTGAGTATAAGGCCTGTGCCGTAAGAATTGAGAAGGTGGGTGAAAAGACGGACCAACGAATTTAAATACGATCCATACAACAGCTAAAGATGGCAAAGATGATGGGACATTAATTTTTTGTCTTTCTCGGTTTTATCTTTTGCAAAGAAAATTGGGAACTGAATTTTTCCATTAAGGCTTGTGTTTCGCTTTCCAGGGCCTTGAATCGCGTCAGGAGCTCTTTTGCTTCAGGCGTCAGATGCATTCCCTTTCCAAGGCCGTCACTCTCGACAAGTTTAATGCCCGCCCTGTCTTCGGATGCCTTCAGCCGGGCCCAGGCGGCCCGGTAGGACATCTGAAGTTTCTTGGCGGCAGCGTTCAGGCTGTGGCACTCTTCGATAGCCTTGAGAAGTTCCTCACGGCCCTTGCCAAAGACGACCTTGCCGTCTCGTTCCAGCCATATTTTGTGTTTGATTTTCATCCCTTAACTTGCCCGATATTTAAAATAAAATATGTTAAATTATCCCATAGCTTAAGAATAACATCAACAACTATTCTGACAAGTTAGTCTGTCGACGAAACCTTAAAGAACGCGTGTTATTGTGTACTGCCGGGTGGGGCGAAAAACAAAAAGTGCACCGCCGGGAAGCAAACCTATGTCATAAATGACATAACATATGAAGATTATTAAAAAAACTTGACATGATTGTCTTTATAATATTATAGAAAAGCGCTATTTTTAGGTGTTATGAAAGGCTTCAAGTCTACCGTCACTTAACAATGGCACCGCAGGTTTTTTTGCGGAATATTGCCCCACCATTGAGCTTCTCCGATCCACTGCTTCTAAAGATTTATTCCATGAAGGGTGGACGATGGGTAGGATTGGAAACGGTCTTGCCTCCCGTGCTTGGAAAGGAGAGCAGGGGAAAATAATCTCTATATTTTCTCGTTTATCTCTTTTAGAAAGGAGCACGTTGTCATGGATGTCACCAGAAGAGGTTTCCTGAAGATCTCCGGTGCAGCCCTGATGGCAGGCGGCGTCGGCATCAGTCTCAAGCCCGTCTCTGCCCAGGCCCAGCCGCTGAAGATCAAGTATACGAAAGAAACCACAACGGTTTGTCCCTACTGCTCCGTGGGATGCGGCATCATCGTCTCGACGCGGGACGGTAAGGTCGTCAACACGGAGGGCGATCCGGATCATCCCATCAGCCGCGGAAGCCTTTGCAGCAAAGGCGGAAATATCTACCAGATGGCGGTGAACAAGAACCGACTGGACAAGCCGCTTTATAGGGCGCCCTTTGCC
>DDXK01000041.1 GCA_002347185.1 Desulfobulbaceae bacterium UBA2262
ACTAGACCCTGAACCTAGCGCGTCTACCAATTCCGCCACTTCGGCACGTCGTGAGAGGCGATATTAAATTTCCGCCCCGGCTTTGTCAAGAGATTTTCTGAGCGGGCGCGGAAAATAAATACTCCCCCCGTCGGCCACGGCCGGGGAAAATCTTCCCGCCCCGGATATTGACCTTTTCGGGCTTGTCGCCTATTGTATGGGCACTCAAAATCGGAGCCCCAGCCCCTATGGAAATATACACCAGCCTCGGCGACATCCAGGAGCCGTTTCACAACGCCGCCGTCACCATCGGCAATTTCGACGGCGTCCATCTCGGCCACCAGCTTCTCTTTGCCGAGGTGGTGAGCAAGGCTTACCAGAACAGGGGGACCAGCGTCGCCATCACCTTCGAGCCGCACCCCCTCAAGGTGGTGCGGCCCGAGATCGGCATCAAGCTCATCTCCACCGCCGAACAGAAAAGGGAGCTCATCGCGCTGGCCAACATCGACAAGCTGGTCATCATCCCCTTCACCCGGGAGTTCGCCGCCACCCCGGCCCGGACCTTCGTGGACCAGGTCCTCCGCCAGACCATCGGCGTCAAGGAGCTGGTGGTGGGCTACGACTACGCCTTCGGCAAAAGCCGCCAGGGCGACATCCCCTTCCTGCAGGCGCAGGGCCGGGAAAAGGGCTTCGGCGTCACGGTGGTGGAGCCCTATTACGTGGACTCGATGCTGGCCAGCAGCACCAAGGTCCGCCAGCTCGTGGCCCAGGGCCGGATGCAGGAGGTGCGCAAGCTTCTCGGCCGCTACTACCAGATCCGCGGCGAGGTGAGGATGGGCAAGCAGCGGGGCGGCCCCCTGCTGGGCTTCCCCACCGCCAACCTCGCCATCGCCGAGGAGGACCTCTGCCCGCAGCTCGGCGTCTATGTGACCCAGGTGGTCTACGACGGCAAATGCTACGGCGGGGTGCTCAACATCGGCTACAACCCCACCTTTGAGGGAAGCAGGCTCTCGGCCGAAACGCATATCTTCGACTTCAACCAGGACATCTACGGCAAGCCCATCAAGATCAACCTGCTCCGCTTCCTGCGCGGCGAGAAAAAATTTTCCAGCCCGACCGAGCTGGCCGCCCAGATCGGCGAGGACGTGGCCCAGGCGCGGCAGGTGCTCGCCGAGGCCCAGCAGGAGATCCTGCTTTCCTGCGAGGAAAAGTACAACCGCTGAAAAAAGGCCGGAGCTTTCGCCCCGACCTTTTTATCACTCCATCCAACCGCAAACCGCTCTTTTCCTAAAAATCCTCGAACTCCTCGTCGCCCATGCGAATGACCGCCTTGGGATTTTCCCGGCTGATGGCCGGCTGAGGCGCTGCCGCCTTTGCCGGCTTGCCTGCCGGCAGGGAAACCGCTTTCTTCGCCCCCGCGACCAGCGGCGGGACCTTGAGCAAGGAGCCACGCCCCCCGCCGCCCTTCCCGGCAGCCCCGGCGCGTGCCCTGCCCTCTTTTCGGCCGCCAGCCACCAGCGTTACCAGATCCTCCACATAGTGCTTCATGTACTCGGCCTGGGCGCTCAACTCCTCGGAGGCGCTGGCCGCCTGCTCGGAGCTGGCCGCGGTCTGCTGGGTAACCCGGTCGATCTCGGCCATGGCGGTGTTGACCTGGGCAAGGCCCTGATTCTGCTCGTTGGAGGCCACGGCGATTTCGCCAACCAGGGTGCCGACCTTGGCGGCCATCCCGGCCACCTCGGCGAAATCCGCGTTGGTCTGGGTGACCAGGGCCTCGCCTTCCTTCACCTTGGCCACGGTACCCTCGATGAGGGAGGCGGTGTTGCGGGCGGCCTCGGCGGCCCGCATGGCCAGGTTGCGCACCTCGTTGGCCACCACCGCGAAGCCGGCTCCGGCCTCGCCGGCCCTGGCCGCCTCCACCGCCGCGTTCAGGGCGAGCAGATTGGTCTGGAAGGCAATGCCGTCGATGGTCTTGACTATCTTCGAGGTCTGCTCGCTGGCCCGGGAAATCTCGGCCATGGCCGCGGTCTGGGCGGACATGGAGTGATTGGCCTTCTCCACCACCTTGTTCACCTCGCCCATGAGGGTGTTGCACTCGGCGGCGTTGTCGGCGTTGCGGCGGGCCATGGTGGAGACCTCCTCCAGGGAGGCGGAGGTCTCTTCCAGGGAGGCCGCCTCTTCGGAGGCCCCTTCCGCCAGGCTGTGGGCGGCGCCGGAGAGCTGGCCGGAAGCGGTGGTCACCTGGCCGGCGCAATCGTCGAGCCCCTCGATCACCCTGCCCACCGGCCTGACGACAAAACGGGAGAGACACCAGTGGATCACCCCGCACATGGAGAGCACCACAATGCCGGCGACCACGAGAATCGCGAGGCCGAGCCGCCAGGAGGCGGCGCGCAGCTCCTCGTTGGTGGTCTTCACCTGCTCGGAGATCCGGGCGGAGACCTGGGCCACGTTTTTCTCGACCTGGGCGAAACTCAAGCCCACCTCGACCTGGCCGATGACCTTCTCCTCGAAGCGGATCTCCCTGCTCAGAGTCTCCTTGCCTTCCTGCCCGCTCCGGGCCTGGGCCAGGACATTCTTCCGGTCGGCGCTGTAGAAGACCACGGAGACGATGTCCTCGTCCATCCTGGCGTTGGCGGCCAACCGCTCCAGGGAATCGAAATCGTACCCGACAACGAGGGCCGCTCCGGTCTGGGCCAGCAGCGAGGCGATGGACTCGCCCTTTTTCCGCAGCTCCTGACGCAGAAGCTGCTCCTGCTGCGCACGCTCGAAGTCGAGGCGCTCGACAAAACCGTCGGCCTGCTTTCTCGCGGAGCTGCTGGCGATGTAAATGGCGACAGCCGCCAGCACCACCATCAGCACCTGGGAGAGGATGGAGACGACGAGGAGGAACTTGGCCGCAATGCCTCTTTTTTTCGAAGCCATCAAATCACCACAAAAGAGAAGTAATCAGCAGGGAGGACCAGGGACGGATATCCTATTTCTGAGGAATCTTCGCGTCGACGGCCTTCATGAGCACCCGCAGGGAATCGTAATCACTGGGCTTGGTCTCGACAAAGCCGCTCATGCCCTTCATGATCGCATCGAGCACCGCCCGGTCTTTCAGGCCGAGCACCGCTGCCTTGAGTTTCTTGGCCATCTCTGCATCCACCAAAGAGCTGACCACCAGGGCATGCTCATAGACAGGCGCGGACTCGGCGATCACCTTCACCCCCTTGCCGACATACTTCTCCGCCACCGAAGGCTGGATGCCGCCGGCGTCGAACATGCCCATGCCGACCGCCTTGGCCACGTTGTCATGGGAGCCGAGGAACTTATACTCGGCCAGGCCATCGAAAACCCCGGCCTCCATCAGCATCTGGGCGGGGATGTAGCAGGAAAGGGTTGATTCCCTGTCGCCGAAGGCGAATTTTTTCCCCTTGAGATCAGCCAGGGAGTTGATGACCGCGCCCTCCTTGGCGATAATCACCCCCTTGAAGGTCGGATTGCCTCCCTTGGCAGCGGTGCCGAGTAGCTGGATCTTCCCGGCATGCTTTTCAGCGGCAATCGCGAAGAGGGACGGCCCCATATAGGAAATGTGTATCTCGCCGGCGACAAGGGCCGCCAGGGCCGCGTCATAGTCCTTGGCGGTCCGGAAAGTGATCGCGGCCCCCGATTCCTTCTGCAGATAGTCGATGAGGGGCCGGAACATTTTTGCCAGCTCATCCGCAGACTTGAAGGGGTGCACCCCGAAAACCAGCGAGGTCTGGGCCTGACCGGGCGAAACGAAAAACAGAAAAGCAAAGGCGGCTCCAAGAAGCGCCGATATCCATCTTCTGACCATGAAAACACCTCGTTATGAAGTAATAAAGCCCTGCGGGGGCCATTCCGGCCGGAAACGCATCCCAGGCAGAATCAATCCCCGGCGCCCACATTGATCTTCTTCAGCAGATCACGGACGATGCCGTAATCCGCCGGGCTGGCCCAGCCCACCACCTTGGCGGCCTTGGCGGCCGGGGAGTCGGCGGGCATCGCCTTGAGCGCCTCGCCCACCTTGGCGGCGACCTCCGGCTTGACGTGGGCCACCGCGGCCATGGGCCATTCGGGATAGAGCGGGGTGCTGTGCACAAAGGGGAAGTCGTCCTTCACCTGATTGATAATCTTGAGATCGCTCATCTTGATCTTGCCCTCGGCCTCCATGCGCTCCAGGGTGTCTGAACGGACGGTGCCCGCGTCCACCGATCCGTTCAGAACGGCGAGGACCACGTTGTCATGCTTGCCGCCCCCTTCGATGAAGGCGGCGAAATCCTTCTCCGGATCGATGCCGTTGTCGACAAAAACCTTCCAGGCCATGTGCGCCCCGCCGAAAGAGGTTTTCTGCACCATCATGAACTTCTTGCCCTTGATGTCGGCCAGGGTATTGATGGGGCTGCCGGCCTTGGCGAAGATGACGCCGCCAAACTTGTCCAGGGCCTTGCCCTCGCGGGAGTTGATCATGGTGGCCACGGCCCTGGCCTGATACTTGTCTTCCAGGGTGACGAAAAAGGCCGAATTGGCCAGCACGAAATCGACCTGGCCGCCCTTCACCGCCGGGTCGATGGCCTCGAACTTGAGCGGCACGATGGTCACCTTGTCCCCCAGCTTGCCGGAGAGATATTCGCCGGTGGGCCCCCAGTCGGTCATGGCCTGGGGGGCGCCGCGCTTGGCAAGCACGCCGACCTTGATTTCCGCCTGCGCGGTGGCGGCGCAAAGGGCGGCCGTCAACAGCGCGCAACAGGCGATGCCGAGCTTTTTCATTCCTGCTTTCATGGGAATCCTCCTTGCTCTATGGTTGCCATGGGAAAAAGGCGGACCAGCCCGCCCGAAGCCAACAATCCGTGTCCGGCCGGGATTGCAGAAAAACGACCGGAAACTCGCCAGATTCAGCCTATAATTTTTCCCGGAACCATGTCAAAGAAAATTCAAGGCCACCAGATCGCCCGTCATTGCGGCAGGCAGACGCCGTCCCGCACCGTGATGGTTCGCCCGGAGTAACGGCAGGTTTCCGAATTGTGGGTGACCATGATCACGGTGAGCCCCTCCTCGTTGAGCTGCCGCAGGATCCGCATCACCTCTGTGGCGGTTTCGCTGTCGAGATTGCCGGTGGGCTCGTCCGCCAGCAGGATGGGCGGCCGGTTGACAATGGCCCTGGCGATGGCGACCCGCTCCTGTTCGCCGCCGGAAAGCTGATCGGGCAGACGGCCGGCCTTGGCGGCCAGGCCGACCTTGTCGAGCACGGACCGCGCCATCCTCTCCTGCTCCCTGCCGGGAATGCCGGTGATCGCCGTGGGCAGTTTGACGTTCTCCAGCACGGTGAGGTAGGGGATGAGCTGGAAGGACTGGAAGATGATGCCGATATACTCGCTGCGGAAGTCTGCCCGCTGCTCGCTGCTCAGGGCGTAGATGTCCAGGGAATCGACCAGCACCCGCCCGCGACTGGGCCGATTCAGGCCGCCCAGAATGGAAAGCAGGGTGCTTTTCCCGGAGCCCGACTGCCCCATGATGCTGACAAACTCGCCATCGTCGATGCGCAGATCCATCTCCCGGATGGCGCTGACCCTGCCGCCGGCCAGTTGGTACTCCTTGCCGACCGCCCTGACTTCGATGAGATGTTCCGCCGTCCGCGTCTTTTTTTCCATCGCTTTTCTCCTACAATGCCCGCAAGGCTTCGCTGGGATCGAGCCGGCTGCCCTTGAGCGCCGGGTAGAGGCTGGCCAGGAGGCTCAAGGCCACGGCCAGCAGGATGGCCACCGCGGCCAGGCCCAGATTCACGCCGGCAAAGGTGCCGTTGGGGAGTACCAGGGGCAGCAGCGCCCGGGCGATGAGGTTGCCGGCGGCCACCCCCGCCACCCCGCCGAACAGACCGACCACCATGGCCTCGAGCAGGATGATCTGCATCACATGCCCGCGCCGGAAGCCGATGGCGCGGAAAATCCCGATTTCCCGGGTGCGTTCGTTCACCGCCCCCAGCATGGTGACGAAAACCAGGAGCGAGCCGATGAAAATCACCAGGCCGGAGATGCCGTAGCTGAATGCCTTGAAAAGCTCGATGGACTGCATCTTGGCCAGCACCGCCTGCTTGAGCGCCGTCACCCTCGCGGCGGGAAACTGCTCGGCGATCTGCAGCACCAGCTCGCTGATGGGGCACTCCCGGCAGAAGGCGGCGATCTCCACCAGGGAAATCCGCCCTTCCTTGCCCAGCACCTTCTGCACGGCGTGCAGCTCGCCGATCACCAGACCATCCTCGGCTGCGCCGGTGGGTTCGAGGAGGGCGGAGACCCGGAAACTTTTTTCCGCAAGAACAAGGGTATCTCCCACCTTGAGATCGAGGGCGGTGGCGGCCTCCGCGCCGACCACCACCTCGGCGTCGGAGGCGGGCGCCGCGCCGGCAAGATGCCACCAGGTCTTGAGGGGCAACTCCACCTGGAAATCTACCCCCATCAGGAGAACCTGCCGGTCGCCGACCGGGAGCGCGCCCAGAACCTTGGGCGCCACCGCGCCCAGATTCTCGCGGTTCTCTATCCGCCAGATCCGGTCAAGCTCCTCTTCGGCGAACTCCTTCACCTCGTAGCTGACCCCGCCCACGGTGATGCCGCCGTAGCTCAGGGCCAGATTTTCGCTTTTCGGCACCATGACAATGTTGGCGCCGAAACGGTCCAGCCGCTCCTCGATGTCGCGCCCCATGCTCTCCGTGATGGCAAGCAGGGTGACGACGGTGGCGACGCCGATCAGAAGCCCCAGGACCAGAAAGAGCATCTTTCCCTTGCGTCGCCCGAGATTATTGAATGAGATGGTGGCAAGCTTCATGTCCGTTCCTCATCGTCGTCAGAATTCCCTTGTCCGCCCCAACGGGCGCACAACCTGCTTTTTTTTGCCGGCCAGGCCTCCTCATTGCCCGCCGCCTTCGGCGGCCTCTTTTTTCAGGGTGTGCAGCCGCTGACTGTGGCCGACCTGATTGAGGAGCACGGCATCGAGTTTTTTTTGCGAAAAAAAGGCGGAAAATTTCGCAACCCCGGTGGCGGCCTGGTCAAAGGTGATGACCAGGCGCGCGCCACTGCCGTCGATTTCGAGCCGCCGGACCCCGGCCTGCCCGCGCAGCTCCGCGAGCACCGGCTCCGGCCAGGCTTCGCCGCCATGCCGCTTGAAAATGGCGTCCTCAAGATGGCGGTTCGCGAAAAAGGCGATGGATTTGGGAATCACCACCACGGAAAGGCCGGCCAGAATGGCCAGGGAGACGCCAAGGGCAATGAGGCCGAAGCCAGGCCCCCTCTTTTTCACCCCGAGCACCCGCTCTCTTTTTTCCCGGTATTTCTCAAGATCGTAGGCCATCCGCTTCCCCTTCTACTGTTTCTTGAATCTGCAGTACCAGCTGTTGCCATCGATATCGCTCATGGCGATGACCAGCTTGTCGCCCTCGATTGTCCTGTTGAGGGGGGCCGGATTGCAGCCGCCCTTGACCTCGTTGATCCTGGCCGAGGCAAAACGCATCCCGCAGTTCTGGCAGACCATGAAATCCCCTTCCTGCAGATAGCCCTTCCCGGAGCGGTAGCAGATATCGCAGGCGTCGATGGCGGCCCGGATGACGCCGTCCTTGCTTTGCAGGACGAAAAAGGTCACCACGGTCCCGTCTCCCGCCTTGACCTTGAAATGATGCGCCTTGCCGTCGCTGATGGCGGCAAGGGGGAGCTCGATCCTGCCCCGGACCGGGGCAAGGGTGGCGGCGCGCTCTCCCCAGAAGGCCAAGCCCGAGCCGCGCAGGCAGAGGATGGCCAGCAGGGCCGCCCCGAAGACCAGTATCTCTTTTTTCATGGCAATACCCCCTTGTTCTTCATTCTCTTTCCCTGTGCGGAAAAAACTTTCGCAGCACCTTTTTCCACGCCTCCACCGTGGCCCCGCACTGGCCCGTTCCGCACCCGGGGCAGGGCTCTTCCCGCGCTGGCCCGGGTGCGGCGGCGCCGTTTTCCAGGCGGGGGCCAAAGCCCATTTTTCCCAGGGCCGCATCGAGTTCCGCCCCGCGCAAGGGCGGGCGGTATTCAACATGCAGCAGCCCCCGGGCCTGATCGACCCGGAGCGCCACCAGCCCCTCCCGACCGGCAAACTCCTCGTGGATGGCGGCAAGACAGTCACCGCAGACAGGGCCAGTCAGGCGGAAGGTAGCCTGGCCCGCCTCCGCCCCGCGGACCGCGACGACCAGAAGCAGGAAAAACGCCCAGCAAAGAGTGCGGATCGCGCCCTGTCCAAAAAACATGCCCATCGCCTCCTCCGCCTGTCGATCCACTTCGGCCGCCCAGGCTCTGGCGGAAAGAACAGCAAGCAGCATGCCGGAAGGAGAAAAAAAGCACAACAGCCCGATATCAATGAAATTAGAAAAAGAAGAGGACTTCGCGGGGAAGAAAAAGGAGGGGATTTGTGGAGAATATTCTCCAGCCGGATAGAGAATATTCTCCAAACCGAAAGGCGCCAGAGACGGAAGAATGCGAAAAGAATATCCTCAGCGGATGCCGAACTTTTCCAGGCGATAGATCAGGACATGCCGGGGGATCCGCAGCAGCCTCGCCGCCTCGGACCGATTCCCTCCCGCCTTGGTCAGGGCTTTCCGGATCAGCCCCTCCTCGACCTCGGTCAGGGAAATCCCCTCGTCGGGGATCTCCGGCAGCACCGGTCCGCCGGCCGGCGCCTGCCCCTGCCCGAGCCGCAGCTCCTCCTCACCGATGATGCTCCCCCGGCGGAGTATGAGCGCACGCTCGACCACGTTCTGCAGCTCGCGGATGTTGCC
>DDXK01000066.1 GCA_002347185.1 Desulfobulbaceae bacterium UBA2262
TTCCAGGTGGGTGTTGGGGTCGTCAAAGGGAATGCGGCAATTTTCGGCAAGAAGCACGACGAACAGGCAGACCGCGGCGAGGATGAGCGGCACCCCGGTCTGGGAATGGGCGATGCCGCTGTACAGGGCGGAGAGCATGGTGTCCAGGGAGAAGCTGCCAGAAATCCTCGCCAGTACGATGAAAACGACAAAGATGGTGGGTTCGGCCAGGCAGGAAAAGGTCGCCTCCCGGGCGGCGCCCATTCCTTCGAAGCTTGAGCCGGTGTCCAGGGCGGCCAGCACCGTGAAGAAGCGGGAAAGGGCGAAGAGGTAGACAAAGAGGATCAGGTCGCCGGCAAAGGAGAACGGGGCGTGGATGCCGCCGAAGGGGATAAGGAAGGAGGCCAGGACCGGCACGGCGATGCCGAGAACCGGGCCGGCGCGGAATACCCAGGTGGTGGTGGAGCTGAGCACCATTTCCTTGCGGAAGAGCCTGGCCAGGTCGTAGTAGAGTTGCAGGACGGGCGCGCCCTTGCGGCCGGCGATCACCGCCTTGGTCCGGGTGATGATGCCGGCCAGCAGGGGCGAGAGTCCGAAGAGGAGAAGCAGGTGCAGGAATAGGCTGCCGAGCATGGTGGTTTCCTCGTAGTGGTCTTTCAGGGCTGGAACATGACCCAGCCCAGCAGCAGGGTGGTCGAGATAAAGATGTAAAAGAGGTAGACGTTCAACTGCCCTGCCTGGAGTTTGCGAAACAGATAGGCGCGTTCGGCCAGCAGCGAAAAGAGGGGGACAAATCCCCTGCGCAGGATCGGATCCTCGGAGTGCTGGGCAAAGGAGGCCGTCGCCGGAAAAAGGCCGCTGGCCCGGCTTTCTTCCGCTTTCGGATGCAGGCAGGCGCAGAAGAAATTTTCCTGAGCCAGCTGGCTGTACCCTCCGGCCATGTATGTCATGCGCGGGGTGGGCCGGAGAAAGCCGCAGCCCCAGGTGGGAATCTTTTCCGCCCTGCGGCGGCGATGCCTGACCAGGCAGGTGAAAATCGTCAGGGCGAGCAGCAGGCCGCCGGCCATGGCCCAGTTTCCGGTAAAGGGCAGGGTGGCTCCGCTGCCCTGGGCGGGGAGGCTGCCGGTGGTGTCGAGAACGGCCATGGCCTTGGCCGTTGCCTGAATCGGCAGGGAGGGGAAAAGACCGATGGAGAGGCAGAGTCCGGCAAGGGCGGTCATGGCGGCCAGCATGGGCCAGGCCGCTTCGCGGCTTTGGGCCGTTCTTTCCCGTCGCGGTTCGCCGAGAAGGGCCAGGCCGGCCAGGCGGCTGAGGGCGAGCAGGACCAGGCCGCCGACCAGGCCGAGGAGGGCGGCAAGCAGCAGGAAGAAGATGGCGTTGCCGCCGGTGGCGCTCTGTCCCATGCTGAAGATTCCCATGTAGAGAAACCATTCGCTGATAAATCCGTTCAGGGGCGGCAGGGCGGCGACGGCCGCGCCGGCCAGGATAAAGAGGGCGCCGGTGACGGGCATCCGGGCAAGCAGGCCGCCGAGATGGGAAAGAGTGCGGCTGCCGGCGGCATGCAGAATCGAGCCTGCCCCGAAAAAGAGCAGCCCCTTGAAGAGCGCATGATTCCAGACATGCAGCAGGGCGCCGGTCAGGGCCAGGGCCGCCACCGTCCCGTACCCGCTGTTGGCGGCATGGAGCCAGAGGCCGATGCCGAGAAAGATGAGGCCGATGTTTTCCACCGTCGAGTAGGCAAGCGAGCGCTTGATGTCGTTCTGCAGCACAGCCATGATGATGCCGAAGAGCGCCCCGGCCAGGCCCAGGCCCATGACGAGGATGCCGCACCAGGGGGGCAGGGGCGGCAGAAAGGTGAGCAGACGCAGAAAACCGTAAACCGCGGTCTTGATCATCACCCCGCTCATTACGGCGGAAACATGGCTGGGCGCGGCCGGATGCGCGTCGGGCAGCCAGACATGCAGGGGGAAAAGGCCTGCCTTGGCGCCGAAACCGATCAGGATCAGGAAAAAGAAGAGCAGGGTCGTGTGGGGCGGAAGAGTGCCGAGGGCGGAAAACGCTGAAAAATCCAGGCTGCCGCCCAGGCGGCCTGCTTCGAGGAAAAAGACGAAGAGAAAGGCGGTGCCGATGTGGGTCGCCAGCAGGTACAGCCAGCCGGCGCGGCGCACCCGGTCTTCATTGTATTCGAAGATGACCAGAAAGAAGGAGCTGAGCGACATGGCCTCCCAGGCGATGAGAAACTGCAGGCCGTTGGCCGAAGTGATGACCAGGGCCATGCTGGCGATGAGGATGTTGAAGAAAAACCAGTGCAGCGCGGTTCTCGGTCCGGCCGTGGCGGCGCGCAGGTAGGAGGGGGCGTAGACGGCGGCGCAGAGGCAGACCACGAAAAGAGGCAGGAGGAAGAAGGCCGCCAGGCTGTCCAGATGCAGGGAGAGGGTGATGCCGGCCGTGGCCCAGGGCAGGGAAAAAACCAGTTCGCCTCCCTGCCGCAGGACGAGCAGGGAAGCGACGGCGCCGCACATGCTGCCGATCAGGCCGCCTGCCGCCCCGGCCGCATGGACGAAGGCGCTTCGGCGCGGCAGAAGAAGGGGAAGGATGCCGCCGCCGGTCAGCAGGAACAGGGAGAGGAGAAAAAGGCTCAAGCCTGCGGGAATAGTGTCGGGAAGCATGATCGTCTTGCCTGGCTTATCGGTTCATCTTGCGGGCAGGGGCCGGGGTTTTCTCCGGGGCAGGGCTTTTGCCGCCCCGGCCCGGGCTGGCAAAAATCGCTTCCTCCCGGCAACGCACGATTTCCAGGGCTTCCTTGCGGGAAGGTTGCCGCTTGATCGCCTGGAGGAATTCGGCGTCCTGGGCCAGCCTGAGCAGGCGCATTTCGAGTATGGCCTGTTCGGCCCGGTTGGCGGGCAGGACCAGGAAAAAGGCCTCGGTGGCCGTGCCGTCCAGAGCCTTGAAGTCGGCCGGTTTCTCAAGATAGGCGAGCAGGACCATGGATTTCGGGAAGTAGACCGGTCGTTCGTCGCTGATGCCCATGTAGGCGATGCCCTGCATGGAGGAGGAGGCCAGGGACTCCCTGGTGAAGATGGAGACTTTGATGGCCTGTTGGTCCATGGCGGCGGAGTAGGGCAGGGTGGCGAGCAGTTCGCTGATGGACTCGTCCCGGTTTTTGCCGTGAATCCGGTAGAGTACCGCGCCCTGCTGCAGGCCGGCATGGACGGAAATTGCGGTGTCCACCTTGATGTTTCCCGTTTCCGCGTTCATCCGGGTGTTGAGCCACGAATCGATGGCGTCGGCCCGGAATCGCCACTGGCCGCCGATTTTCACGGCAAAGGGGATCTGGTTCTCGTTGAGCATCCGATAGATGGTTTTCTCGGAAACACTCAATTTTACCGCCATGTTGCGGATTGTGTAGAATGCTTTGTCCATTGCTGTCCACTTTTGTCCATCTTTGTCGGAAGTGGACTTTATACGGTGGGGAGGGGGGGCTGTCAAGGGGAAATTCCTGCGAGCCGTGGTCGGCAGGCCTGGAGGGGGGGAAGGGGTTATTCTGTGCCGCCGGTGGGGGATTTCTGCCAGGAGTCGACCACCAGGGTGCCGCAGCCGCCCCGGCGCAGGCGCCGCCAGCGGTTGGCCCGCCGGACATTGGCCCCGAGCTGCTGGAAGAAGCGGTGGATTTCCGCGATCCGTTCAGGTTGGGGGCTCCGGAATGGGCTGCCTGCCACCGGGTTGAGCTCAAGCAGGTGCAGGGTCGCCTCGGGAAAGGGTCCGAGAAAGTCCCGGAGCGCGGCCAGCTCTTCCTCGCTGTCGTTGTGGCCGGCAAGAAGGAGGTAGTTGAAGCCGATCTTGCGCCGCCGGTTTCCGGAGAGGGTGGGCCAGAGGGCGGTCAGGACCCGGTGCAGTTCGGCAAGTTGTGGAGCCCTGGGCACAAGCAGCTCCCGGGTGGGCTGTCTGCCGGCATGCAGGGAAAGCATCAGGCCGTTGTGGGGCAGGCGGCAGAATTCGGCGAGTCTGGCAAGGGGGTGGCCGGTGCTGGTGAGGGAAACAGGTAGCCCACGCCGCTGCTGGTCGAGGAGGAATTGCGGGACCGCCGGGTTGGCAAGAGGCTCGCCGATGCCGGAGAGGGTGAGGCGGGCGGGGCTGAGTCCAGCAGCCCTCGCCGCCGTGAGCTGCTGGACCAGCTCCCCGGCGGCGAGGTTGCGGATCAGCCCCTTCTGGCCAGAGGCGCAGAAGGGGCAGCCCATGGCGCAGCCAACCTGCACCGAGAGGCAGAGGGAGCCGCTGCCGTAAGAAACCGCCTCCACCAGATGGCCGTCCGCCAGGGGGATCGAGAGAACGCGGTTTTCCTCTGTGTCGCATTGCATGGGCGTGGGCCTGGCTCAGGCCGGCAGCGCGCCTCGCTGTTTTTTCTCCCCGCCGGTGCGGAAAAAGGCCACTGCCTGCGAGAGCTTTTTCGCCTCCTCCATCATCGCCAGGGAGCTGGTTTCCATGGACTCGGCGGTGGCGGAGAGTTGTTCCGAGGAGGCTGCCAGCTCTTCGGAGGATTGGGCATTCTGCTGGATCACCTCGTCCAGCTGCTGGATGGCGGTGTTGATCTGGGCCGCCCCCGATTTCAGCTCGTTGCTGGAAGCGCTGATTTCCTGGACCAGCTCGGCGGTTTTTTGGATGGAGGGCACCAGCGTCTCGAGGAGCTGGCCTGCTTTTTCCGAAACCTTGATGCTCGATCCGGAAAGCTTCCCGATTTCCTCGGCCGCAGCCCGGCTCCGCTCCGCCAGTTTCCGAACCTCCGCCGCCACCACCGCGAAGCCTTTGCCGTGTTCGCCTGCCCGGGCCGCCTCGATGGCGGCATTCAAGGCGAGAAGATCGGTCTGGCGGGCGATTTCTTCGATGATGAGTATTTTTTCGGCGATCTGCCGCATGCTGCCCACGGTCTGGCTCACCGATTCGCCGCTCTGCTTGGCCATCTCTGCCGATTCCAGGGCGATTTTTTCGGTCTGGAAGGCATTGTCGGCGCTTTGACTGATATTGGCGGTCATTTCTTCCACCGAGGCGGAGGATTCCTCGGCGGAAGCGGCCTGCCGCGCCGCTCCTTCGGAAAGCTGTTCCGAGCCATTGCCCACCTGGCTGCTCATGGCGGAGACCTGCTGGGCCGATTCCGTGACATACCCGGCTTTTTCCTGCACGAGGATCGCCCCCTGGCTCACCTCGCCGATGATGTTGCGGAGGTTTTCCACCATGGAGGAGAGTGCTTTGCCAAGGATATCCTTGTCGGAGAGGATGGTGATGGTGACGGTGAGGTCGCCCCTGGAGATTTTTTCGGCAAGCTGCGCTGTGTTGCGCAGGGTATTGATCATGGCGGTGAAGGAGTGGCCGAGCTGGTCCTTGTCGGAGAGCAGCTTCACCTCGGCGCCAAGATCGCCGATGGCGATCTGCCCGGCGATTTGCGCCCGGTTGCGCAGGCTCTCCACCATGTTGGCGAGGGCCTTGCCCAGGGCATCTTTCTCGGAGAGAAGCCGTACCTCGGCATTGAGGTCGCCGATGGCGATCCTCTCGCTCATCTGCGCCGTGTTGCGCAGGCTCTCGACCATTTTGGCCAGGGAAATGCCCAGGGTGTCGCGGTCGGAAAGAAGCTGCACCTCTGCCTTCAGGTCGCCGAGGGCGATCTGCTCCGCCATCCTGGCGGTATTCTGCAGGCTGGCCACCATTTTCCCCATGGCGGAAAGCATCTGCCCTATTTCATCGCTGCGGCCGCTGGCGATGGAAACATCTAGGTCGCCTGCGGCCAGGCGTTCGGTCACGGCGATGGCCTCATTGAGGGGGGTCAGGGTTTTTTTGATGGAGAAATAGAGGGAGATCAGGAGCAGGAGCGCGATGACCGTGGTGATCAGCACGTTGACGGCGAGATTGCCGCGCAGGGTGGAGACGATCTTCTGCAGGTTGTTCATGGCCAGGATGTAGCCTATCTCCTTGCCGCTGTAGTCGCGGAGGGGGATCCGGTAGGTCACGTACAGGCTGCCGTCCTGCCGGTATTCGTCCTGCTCCGGGGTGTACTCCCGGGTGAGTTTTTTGGCAAGGTCCGAGGAAAAGGTGTAAAAGACGATATCGCCGTGGACGATGTCGCTTTCCTTCGGCTTGGTGCGGCCGGTGGCCTGGAAAACATCCTGGCGGATGCCGATGGCGAACTCGGTTTCAAAGGTCTGGGTGAGGGTGTTGAGGAGGCCGGCGACAGAGCCGCCGAACTCGACGGAGCCCAGATGGCTGCCCTGGTGAAGTACCGGGAAGACCACGCGGGTGCCCGGGCCGCCCACCCCGACCTCCAGGCCCACCACCGCTTTTTTCGTGCGGTTCGCCTCGAGCACCGTGGCCCGGAAGGCGGAGAGGTCGTCGCCGAATTTCCCCGGCTGGTGCAGGCGGAGGAAGCTGGTGGCCGGGGGGGTGTGGAACTGGAACTGGTCGATCTGGTAGGTTTTTTTCAGCTCGGCGAAATAGCCCTTGAGGGAGGAGGCCAGCTGCTCCCGGTCCCCCTGGGCGAAGGCCGCGAGGAGCTCGTTGTTGACGAGCAGGGTCTGCATTGCCAGGGAGAGGTCTTTCAGCTCCTTATCCAATGCGGTGTAAAAGGTCTTCTGCACTCGCTGGGCCAGGGCCGCTTTTTCGTCGGCCAGGGTGCTCTGGAAATCGAGCAGGCTTTTGCCGATGCTCGCGCCGGTGATGACGAGAATGCCGAGGAGGACGATGCCGATGATCTTGGCTTTCAGGTTGAGGCGGTCGACAAGGTTTGCCATGGGTGCTTTCCTCTGCGTGAAAGTTCTGCTGACGGGCAGCCTGTGGGAAATAAATTGCAAATAATATATTACACATGATGGCCGAGCGTGTGTCAAGGCGCTTGGCGAGATTGCCTGCATGGAAGAACCGGGAAGCCGGCGAAGGAGGGGGAGGAGATGGTGGCCGGGAAAAAGCGGTTCAGGCTGGTTCTTGAGTTTGACGGGGGCCGCTACCGTGGTTGGCAGAAGCAGCAGGAGGTCCGGTCGGTTCAGGGCGCCATCCTGCAGGCGGCGGCAGAGCTTTTCGGCGCCGGGGCCGATGTGCAGGGCAACGGCCGTACCGACGGCGGCGTGCATGGGCTGCGCTTTGCCGCCCATCTGGAGGCGGAAACAGAGCTTGGCGCCGACGAGGTCGGCCGCCTCCTCAACGCGCTCCTTCCCCATGACATCGCCGTTCTGGAATGCCAAAAGGCAGGGCCCCGGTTTCACGCCCGCCACAACTGCATCGGCCGCAGCTATCTGTACCAGATCGCCAGGCGCAAGAGCGCTTTCTGCATGCCCTATCTCTGGTGGATCCGGGAGCCGCTCTCCGTGGCCGCCATGCGCGAGGCGGCCGCGCTCCTGGAGGGGATGCACGATTTCAGTTCCTTCACCGACCGGCAGGCGCTGAAGAAAAAATCACCCCTGGTGCTGGTGCACAGGGTGCTGGTGGAGGAAAGCGGGGATCTTGTCCTGGTGCGGGTGGTCGGCTCCCATTTTCTCTGGAAGATGGTGCGCAGGATCGTGGGCGTCCTCTGCGCCGTGGGTCGTGGGGAGATGCCGGTCGCCGAGGTGGGCCGTTTTCTCGCCGAGCCGGTCAATCTCAGCCCCTTCACCGCTCCGGCCCAGGGACTCTTTTTCGAAGAGGCCTTCTATGACCAGGCGGCATTGGACGATTTTCTGGCCGCAGGGCGAATCGTGGGCAAATTTTTTTGACCGGGCCGCCAGGGCCGGGGATGCTCAGCCCAGGGAGCCGAGGTGGGAGCGCAGATTCACCCGTCTGCCCTTGAGACCAAGTTTTCTGCGGAGCGCGTCCCGGTAGGATTCGACGGTTCGCGTGGAAAGGGAGAGCAGAAGTGAGATATCCTTTGTCGATTTGCCGCGGCGGATCAGGGTGGCGACTTCAAATTCCCGCGGGGTGATGCCGGGAATTTCCGTGGCTATCGCCTGCGGGAACTGGGAGGTTATCCTTTTCAGGTTGTCGCGGACCAGGCCCAGAAGCTGCTGCGCCTTCTTTGCCCGGCATTGTTTTGAAAGCTGCGCCAGATGGGGCAGCACCTGATGCTGCAGGTTGTTGAAGATGGTGCGCTCCTGCTCGATGAGGGCCTTGGAGTTCTGTTCGATGAGCAGCCGGAGGGCAGTGTTGAGGGAAGCAAGCTCCGCCGCCTGTTTCTGCTGTAGGGTTTCCGTCTTTTTCCGCTTCGTCACATCGTGCAGGATGACGCCGACGCACTCTTCCCCCTGCCTGGGCTTGACGAGAACCCCCTTGAACTCGACGGAGAGCACGCCCCCGCCCTTACGGCGCAAGCGGATTTGCAGCTCCTTTCTTTTCCGGCCGGAAAATATCCGCGCCAAATCGCTGGCCACGCTTTTTTGGTCATCGGGATGAATGAAGAGGAGGGCCGGTTTGGCGAGCAGTTCGGCAGCAGGGTAGCCAAGCAGCGCCTCGCTGGCGGGGTTGGCATAGAAGATGTGGCCATTCCGGTCGATCAGGAAGATCAGCTCGGCGGCGGCTGCGACCAGGGCCGCAAAGTGGTCTCCCTCGCTCCGGCCGCCGGGTTGGGAGTGCCCCGCCCCGCCTTCTCCGGCGAGGGTAAGGACCAGGGCCTCTTGCCCGGGGAGGGAGGCGAGGCTGGCGCTGATCCGCAGGGGTATTTCCCTGCCGTCGCGATGCAGGACGGCAAGGCCCTCGGCGCTGGCCGATTCTTTTCTGGTCGCCTCCTTGAGGAGGGCGGCATGTTTTTTCTTCTGCGAGGCGGGCGCGAGCCGGGCGAGGGGCAGGCCGGCAAGATCCGCTGCCGGGCGGCCGAGAAGCTCGGCAGCTTTCTGGTTGGCAAAGATGATTTTCTTTCCATGCGCATCACTGATCATGATTGCGGCGTTGAGGTGTTCGAGCAGTTCTAGGTCCATTTTTCAGATTCCCTGTGTAGACTCGCCAAGTTGTGCGGTGGATTCCTCCTATCATAAGGAGAGGAGAGAGAGACGTCTAGAAAATAGATGATGATTTTTAGAAGGGTTTTTTTTCGGGGAAAAGAAGAAAGGCGGCTGTTGCTTTTCCCAGGGGTGCTTATCTTGTCTTGCGACAGTTGCGCAGCGTGACTGGTTGCACGAGGGGAAAAAACGCTGATCCCGCAGGAGGCGTCGTCATGAAAACCATCCTCTCCATCTGGCCGGTGTTCTTTTTTGTCCTGCTGGCCCTGGGCGTATGCAAGGCTTCCGGCTCTTCGGCGCAGGCTTCCGGTGGGGGGCAGGGCAGGGCCATGTTCGCCGGCGGGTGTTTCTGGTGCATGGAAAAGCCCTTCGCGGAGCTGGCCGGGGTTCTTTCCGTCACTGTCGGCTATGCGGGCGGGCGAACGGAAAAGCCCACCTACGAGACGTATGCGGCAGGCGGCCATGTCGAGGCCGTGGAGCTGATCTTTGATCCGGCCAGAGTCAGCTATGGGGAATTGCTCGCCCTCTTCTGGCGTCAGATCGACCCCACCGACAGCGGCGGCCAATTCGCGGACAGGGGCCATGCCTACAGCGCGGCCGTTTTTTATCTCGACGAAGCGCAGCGCCGGGAGGCGGAAAAATCCCGGGCGGAGCTTGCCGCCAGGAAGCTTTTTGCCAGCCCCGTCGTAACGCCGATTGTCCCGGCGACCACCTTTTATCCGGCAGAAGAGTATCATCAGGGGTATTACCGGAAGAATCCCATCCGCTACAAGCTCTACCGGGCAGGCTCTGGCCGGGACCGCTTTCTTGCTTCGGTTTGGGGCGAGGAGCGGGGAGGCGGCAAAAAATGGAGTGAGGCGGAGCTGCGCGCAAGGCTGACTCCCCTGCAGTACCAGGTGACCCGGCAGGCTGGCACCGAGCCGCCCTTCCGTAACGAACACTGGGACAACAAGCGGGCCGGGATTTATGTGGATGTCGTTTCCGGAGAGCCGCTCTTCAGCTCCCTGGACAAGTTCGATTCCGGAACCGGCTGGCCGAGTTTCAGCAGGCCCCTGGTGGCGGAAAATGTTGTCGAGCGTGAGGAGAAGAGCCTTTTCATGACCAGGACAGAGGTGCGGAGCCGGGAGGGAGATTCGCATCTCGGCCACCTTTTTGCGGACGGCCCGCCGCCCGGCGGACTCCGCTATTGCATCAACTCCGCGGCTTTACGTTTTGTGCCGGCGGAAGAGCTGCGGCGGGAGGGCTATGGAGAATTCGCCGGGTCGTTCGCGGGGGAATGAGGGGTGCCTCGGGGGCTGGGCAAAAGAAGGCCTGCGGTCGCGGGACCGGCCTGTTCAGTGTTCGTGGTGGCGGCCGCAGCCGCAGCCTGACTGGTGATTTTCTTCCTGATCGCGGTGGAAGAGGGCCAGGCCTTCCTTGATTTTTTCCTTCAATTCCTCCGGGGCGTGTTCGAGGCAATAGGCCAGGGCGGCATCCTGCTCCTCGCTTTCCGGTTCGGCGGTCATGCAGATGTGCAGCGCCTGTTCGAATGAGTCGAATTCCATGATCTTCTCCTGCTGGACGGAAACGGCAAATGATTTTTCGCTGCCAGAGTTAACCGGTCTTTTCTGAAAATGCAACGAAAGAATGGGCCTGCGTGAGGCAGGCGGCTTTTGCCGCACAGAATTACTCTTGCCAGGGAAACCGCTCTCTGTATGATATCTGAGAAGAAGGGCCGGGATCCCGGAGCCGGCGAAACGACGAGGGCGCAATCTGGTGGTGGCGGCATGGCGTTGAGGCTGGCCATCTTCCCCCTTGTCTTTGGCCCGCCGATGGGATATATCCCTTGCTGCCCAGGATCCTGAACCATGCGAAAGCTGCACTTTCTCGTCCCTCTGCTCTATCTTCTCGCCGCCAGCGCCGCCTTGCGCTTCACCCTGCTGGGGGGCGGGTACTGGGACGGTGTCCTGGCCAAGCCGGCGGGCGCGCCCACGACCTGGGCCTTTGCCCTGTCCTGGCCGCTTTTCTACCTGCTCGCGGCCTGGTCCTTTCTTCTCTTTGCCGGCCAGGCGGCCGGGAGCGCCTCCTTCGGGGCCGGAGTCCGGGTCTATCTCATGCAGGCGGTGCTGGGGGTCTCCTTCAGCTACCTTTTTTTTGTGCGCCAGCTGCTGGGGCCGGCTGTGCTGGTGGCGGCCTTTTTTGCCGGGAGCATCGTCCTGGCCATGATCCTGGCCAGGCCCCACTCCTTTCGGGCCACGCTGGTGGCGCTGCCCTGTTTTCTCTGGGGCGCCTTTCTTACCTCCCTGGCCCATGAGATTTTTCAATTGAACCGCTGAAGGTGTGCCGCCAACGCGGGGCGCGCTTCGGCGCTCCTGATACCCCTGTCGAGAGAAGCGCATGTTTGTCTATCAGAAGAACAACAGCTATTTTGCCCAGGTACCGGAACATGTCGAGGCTCTTGCCGCCTCGGAGCTTGCCGCCCTGGGTGCTGCGCAGATCAACCCCGTTTTCCGGGGACTTCATTTTGTTGCCGATCAGGCGACCCTCTACGCCATCGTCTACCAGACCAGGCTCTGCACGCGGATCCTGGCTCCACTCATTCACTTTGACTGCCACAGCACCAAGTACCTCTACAAAACCGCCTTGAACATATCCTGGGCCGATCTGTTCGGTCTCGAACAGACCTTTGTGATCACCGCCAATGTCAGCGACAGCAAGATCACCCATTCCCAGTATGCGGCCCTTTGTTTGAAAGACGCCATAGTCGATCAGTTCCAGCAGCGGTTCGGCAGTCGGCCCAGCGTCGACAAGCTCAACCCCGACCTTGTTTTCAACCTGCATATCCACCGCAATACCGCCGTGATCAGCCTCGATGTCTCCGGCGGTTCGCTGCACCGGCGCGGCTATCGGGCGGAGAGCGTCGAGGCGCCCATGCAGGAGTCGCTGGCCGCGGCCATCATTGCCTTTACGGAATGGGACGGCAGTAAAAGGTTGCTCGATCCCCTCTGCGGCTCCGGGACCCTGCTCTGCGAGGCGTTGATGCGCCAGTGCCGCATTCCGGCTGGTTATCTGCGGGGCAGCTTCGGCTTTGCGCGGCTGCCGGATTTCTCCGAGGCGGTCTGGCGGAAAGTGAAGGCCGCGGCCGATGGCGGGATGCTTCCCCTGGCCGAGGGACTTATCTCCGGCAGCGATGCGGCCAAGGCTGCGGTGAAGGCGGCCCGGGTCAATCTCTGCCGGTTGCCCGAGGGCGAAAAGGTACGGGTCCGCACGGCCCGTTTTCAGGAGCTCGAACCGATCACCGATGCCGTGCTCATCGCCAATCCGCCCTATGGCGTGCGCCTGGGCGCCCAGCAGGAGGCGGCGGCGCTGGTGGGAGAGCTGGGGAGCTTTCTCAAGCATCGCTGCACAGGCTCCACCGCCTACCTCTATTTCGGTTCCCGGGAATTGATGAAAAATATCGGACTCCGGCCTGCCTGGAAAAAGCCGCTCAGCAACGGCGGCCTGCCCGGGGTGCTCGCCAAATATGAAATGTACTGAGCCGCTCGTTTTTCCTGGCGGCTTTTCCGGTCAGAGGGAGAGCAGGAAGCCCTGCGGAGCATGGAAGTCAGGCTGCCTGCCGGGGTGGGCCAGGGCCCAGTAGCTGTGCTGGCCGTCGGCATGGGCAAGAACCGCGCTGATGCCCAGGCGGAGGGCGCCGCTTGCCAGGCCCACTCCGGTCAGGTCCAGTTCGGCCGTAAGCGAGAGCAGGCCGCTGTCGCCTTGCCTCTGAAGGCGGGGAGGGGGGAGAAGTTCCTCCTGGCGCATCCCGGCCCGATAGTCGCTGAAGGCGTAGGCATTCCACTCCCCGGAGGGGGAAAGATTGAGCTCCCAGTAGCGGGTGTTATCCTTTTGCCGCCAGAACAGCTCGAAACAGGTCGCTTGCCAGAGTCCGTCGCGCCGGGCGCTGGGGACGGGCCGGGGCAGGAGAAGCTGGTGCAGTGGGCCGCGCAGCAGATAGGCGATGCGGAGCCGCCCTGCAGCGCGGCCTATGCTGCCGTGCAAGGAAAAGCTCTCGGTGTCGGCTGCAACCGGGAAGGGGTGCAGGGTAAATTCAGCCATTTCCCGTGCACTCTGCGATCAGTCTGGTGATTTCCGACTCCTGCTCCTCGATGCTCCGGCAGAGGAGAAACTGCACCCGGGCCCGCTGCAGATTGTGGCCAGGATAGCGGGTTTTGAAGTAGCGGTCTCCCGCCAGGTGGTCAGTGAAAAAGCGCAGGCCCAGCTCGAAGGGGAGCAGGCGGATGGCGGCAAAAAGGTAGCGGTAGTCAAAGTCCGTGAAGAAGGAGGCGACCTGCGGCAGATACCCCTGGAGTATGGCGGCGCAGGAGGCGAGAGCAAAACTTACCTCCTCCGGCTCGGATTCTTCGCCTGCCAGGTTGCAGCAGGAACGGATACAGTCGCCGATGTCGTAATGAACGAGTCCTGGCTTGACGGTGTCCAGGTCGATGAGGCTCACGGCCCTGCCGTTTTTCCTGGAAAAGAGGATGTTGGCCAGCTTGGGGTCGCCGTGGATGGGTTGGAGCCGCAGCTCCCCCAGCAGTCTGGCGTTTTCGAGGATTCCGGCCTGCTCCTGCCTGGCGGCGATGAATTCCCGGCAGAAGTGCGCCTGGGGCGACTGGTCGTCGCGGGCCGGCGCCCGGACTACCCTGGCATACTCCCGCAGGTAGCAGGGGGTGACATGGAAGTCGGGCAGGGTGTCGTGGAGCAGCTCCACCGGCAGATCCCTGAGCAGGGCATGGAAAAGGCCCAGGGCCCGGCCTGCTTCTCCCGCTTGGCTGCTGTCTCGGGGGCGGGTGAAGCATTCGGTGTCGGGAATGAAGGAGAGGGCGCGCCAGAAGCCGCCCTCGGGATCGCGATAAAAATCAAGGCCGGAACGGGCGGGAATGATGGCGGGGAATTGCCAGGATCCGTGCTCCCGACCGGCGAGTTTTCCGGCCAGGTGCTCGCCGACTACGCGCAGATTGCGCATGAGCTGTTCCGGCTCGGCAAAAACCGTGGTGTTGATCCGTTGCAGGATGAAGGCAAACGCGTGCCGCCCCTCCTCGCTCGTGGCGAGGTAGGTGTCGTTCACGTTGCCGGCGCCAAGCTCGCGGCAGGAAAGGAGGCGGCCCGGAAAGGAGAAATGCGCCGCGACTGCGCTGGGATCGGCCATGCTTACCTGAAGAGGTAATGCTTGCGCACGGCCTTGTGGACCGTCCACCTGCAGTCGAGCCCTTTCGGGAAGGTGACATAATCGCCTGGGCCGATCTGGACTTCCTGGTCCGCTGTCTGGACGGTAACCTCTCCTTCCAGGATATAGCAGGATTCCTCCTGGTCGTAGTGCCAAGCAAAGGCGGAGGGCGGGCACTCCCAGATCGGCCATTCCGCAATGCGCAGGGTTTCCTGCTTGCGGGGAGAGAGCTGTTCGACGGTAATGGACATGGGGGTCACCTTGCAGGGAGGGGATTGGAAAGCATTTTGTATGAAATAGCGGGGGAGGCTCGCTTTGTCAATCGGTAAGAGGTGGCCCGGTGCCGCCGTGGGCGCCAGCTCCTCTTCCGCCGGTTGTCCTTGCCAAAAAAAAAAGGCCCAGCTATAAGGAAAGAAAGAAGCAGGTCAAGCACCCTCATGGGGCGGAGGAGCGGCGATGGCAGAGGCGTATCGCGAGAAGAGAAAGCATGTCCGGGTCTATTTTTCCCCGAACGAAGAAGTCCAGGGTGGGTTTGCCATTCCTGGTCAGGGGCAGGCGCATTTTTTCGCTCCCCTTCTCGACTTGAGCCTGGGCGGGCTGAATTTTTCCCTTACCAGGGAGGAGGGAGCCGCCGCTCTGCAGGTGGGAAGCTCCCTGGTGCTTTCCGAATTGCGACAGGGGGGGAGGCTCCTGTCGGACCAGGAGGTTCCCGTGCGGGTGCGCTGGGTGGTGACCCATCCCTTCCTGGACCATGTCAGTTTCGGTTGCGAGTTTCAGGAACTGGGCGGCCCCGGGCGGCAGCTGCTTGAGGGGTTCGTCGCCGAAAGGCTCAGGGCGGGCAGGGACCGCGCCTGATGCGCAGCGGGGGCCGTTCTGACACCAGGCCGCGCCGCACTGCGGGCCTGGCGAAAAAGGCCTCCCTCAGCAGAGGGGAGCGCTTAGGCGGAAAGCGAACAGGCTGACCAGCTCAGCTTCGTTGGGAAGAATGTCGTCGGACACCATTTCCCTGCCATGCGCCAGGGCAAGCGCATGGCGAGCACAGCGGCTGAAGTCGCCCAGGCAGTAAAGGGTCTTGAAAAGATCGACCAGATCCGCCTCTTCCTCCAGGTTTTTCAGAAAGGCGCATTCACAAAGAAATTCGCAGTTTCTCATCGCGTTTCCTCTCTCTTCTTCCCGCCAACACAAACAATCTCGGCATTACCGCTCCCTGCCCCGTCATGTTACTCCCGCAAGGGCCGTGAAGGGTATGGGGGTGACTTGGTATATTGTCATGGGGGCGGTCTGTAGGGGCCAGGCAAGTTTGGTTCCCTGGTCTGGCCCGCCACCGGTCCCTCTATTCGCCGCGAATCCTTTTTCCCTGGCGGATGAAGGTCGGGATGTCGAGATATTTTTCGTAGGCGAGGCGGGTTGTCCTCCCTTCCATTGCAGGTTTTCGCCGGCCGGCTTCATTCTTTCGCCAGCGCGCCTCCGGCCCAGGCTGGGAAAGCCGGTCGTCGCCATAGAGGCTCGCGGCGGCGAGAAAGCCCTGGATAAAGCCATGTCGTTCACAGATCATGATGTGCCTCCTTGTGCAAAAGTATTCTCCCTGTTAAAGATCGGTTGCCTTTTCCTTCGTTTGCAGCGTAGCATGGCAGGTAGGACAGATGCTGTCCCACCCTAATTTTTTTTTGCGGAAAAAATATGGCAAAGGATAAAACCCAGCTTTCGCGACTTCTTTTTATCGACCGGAAGATCCAGGAGGGAATGCGCAGCGGGCTTTTGGCCAACTGCAGCAGCATGGCCGCCGAATACGAGGTGAGCGCGAAAAGCATCCTCCGCGATATCGATTACCTGCGTAACCAGCGGGATGCGCCCATTGCCTATGACGCGGCGCGGCGCGGCTATTTTTATACAGAGGCAAGCTACTCCCTCCCGGCCATTTCCTTGCGGGAGAGGGATCTCTTTGCCTTGTGCATCGCCGAGAAGGCGTTGCGGATGCATGAAGGCACCCCGATCTACCAGGCGCTGCGGAATGTCTTCAGGAAGATAGAAGCTTCCCTGCCGGACAAGGTTTCTGTCCAGCCCCTCTGGGTGGAGCGCAGGCTTTCGGTGGTCGCCGACCCACAGACCAGGGTCTGCCCGGAGATCTGGGATGCGGTGGCGTCGGGGCTCCATGCCAGCAAGTCGCTCCTCCTCAGCTACCGGAAGCCCGGCGCCGCCGGCGAGGTCGAGCGGAGGGTCGATCCCTACCATCTGGCCCGCTATCAGGGGGAGTGGTACCTGATCGGCCACTGCCATCTGCGGGGCAGGATTCTGACCTTCGCCATGTCGAGAGTGGCGAAAATTGTCCTTTGCCCGGAAACCTTCACGGTGCCGGACACCTTTGACCCTGCCCACTACGTCGGTGGCCAGTTCGGAATATTCGGGGGCGAGGGCGAGCCGGTTGCGGTCCGCCTTCGTTTTGCCAGGGAGCATGCACCCTACGTGCTGGAGCGGGAATGGCATCCGGAGCAGACCCTGTCCGCCTGTGACGACGGCGGCGTGGAGCTCGGCTTTCCGGTTCTGCATCTGCAGGAGGTGAAGCGCTGGGTGCTTTCCTGGGGACGGGGAGTGCGGGTGCTGGCTCCGGTCAGGCTGGCGGAGGAGGTGCGGCACGAGCTGGCGGCGGCCCTGGCCGAGCATTCTTCCCCCCCGCTCTGCTGAGGCTGTGCGCATGATGTCGAAAAACGCCTTCCGCACGGGGATGGCTTTCTGGCTGGGTCGCTGGGCTTTGGTTTTTCTGCTGTTGCTCCTTCTGGCCGGGTGCGGTGTTTTTTCCAGGCAAGAGGCCAGCGTCGCTCCGGAGCCGGCATTTTCCGGCCCGGAACTGCCCCTGCTTGGCCATGCGGTTCAGGTCGGGGCCTTCAGCCGGCTCGACAATGCGGTGCGCCTGATGCGGAAACTCGACGGGCAGGGACTGGACGCCTATTACTACCGCCATGCCGACGGCCTCTACAAGGTGCGCTTCGGAGATTATTCCTCCGGAAAAGCGGCAAGGATGGAAGCGCTCAGGCTCCGCAACGCCGGAGTGATCGACGCCTTCCATATCGTCGACCCTGCCGATCATGCGGCAAGCCGGTTGCGTCATTATCCCGACAGCAGGGAATTGCGGGGCATGCTGGTCGAAACGGCAGCCGATTTTCTTGGTATTCCCTATCAGTGGGGCGGTGAATCCCAGGATACGGGCTTTGACTGCAGCGGGCTGGCCATGACCGTCTACAAGATGAACGGCCTCAAGCTGCCCCGCAATTCACGCTCGCAGTTCGGGACCGGGACTCCGGTGCGCCGGGAGGAGCTCCGGCCCGGGGATCTGGTCTTTTTTGCCACCAACGGTGGCGGCGAGGTCTCCCATGTCGGCATCTACACCGGCGACGATCTCTTTATCCATGCCCCGCGCCCGGGTACGACAATCTGCCGCTCCTCCCTGAAAAACAGCTATTTTTCCGAGCGCTATCTCGGCGCCAGAACCTACTTCCTCGACCGGAGCTAGGAAGCGCCCCCTCCCCCGCAAGAATTCTTCCCCTTGGCCGTCCTGCGCGGGATTCCCCCTGTTTTCGCCGTGACCAACTCCGGCAGCGGGTGCGGTTGTTTTTTGTTCTGGAAAAAGAAATTTCCGCGAAATCATTCAAGAAAAAGATGGATTGCCCGAAAAGGAAGCAGGAATGCGGTGTTTGGTCGGGGCATCATCTCCCTTGAGGAAAGAGCAATGCAGAAGTGGAAGATAAACGGAACGGTGCAGTGCCTCTGCAACGAGTGCGCAAAGACGAATCTGCGGATTTTTCTGCTCTATTCGCCGAAGTGGTTGGGGGAAGAGAAGGGGAAGGGCGTGACTTGTGATTGCTGCCGCTGCACGGGGCAGATTGTCAATCGCCTCGGAAGGCTGCGCTGGTTGCTCTACCCATTTTTGAGCCTCTTGCCACGGCCCTGGCCGGTGCCGATCCGCTCCCCGCGCCGGGCGAAGTAAGGAGTCCGCCTCGGCCGGGGCAAGGGCTCTCCCGCGCCGTCGTGACCCTGCCGGGGCGGGAGAGCATCGTGTCAGCGGATGGCTTTCTGCGCATCGAGGCCGATGGCGGTGCTGATGTTCGCCCCGCGCAGGTTTGCCTGCTCCAGGTTGGCCCCGCTCAGGTCGGCCCGGTCCAGGTCGGCCCCGGCCAGATCGGCTCCGGCGAGATTTGCCCCGGAAAGATCGGCGCCGGAAAGGTTTGCGCCCTTCAGGTTCGCCCATTTGAGGTTGGCCTTGCTGAAGTTGGCGTTCCTGAGGTTGGCCCCGGCCAGGTTGGCCCGCATCAGGCTGGCGCCCCCCATGTCGATGCCGGGCAGATTGCAGCCCGGGCAGTTCTGGCTCATGCCCCGGTAGATCATGCGGAGGTCGCGGCGGGCTGCCTCCGGGTTGGCCGCCGGTGCCGCTGACTCCTGGATGGTCGGCGTGCTGGTGGCAAGCGGTTTTTCCTCAACCACGTCGGGCGCCATCGGAGCAGCCGCCCGCTCCTGGCTGAGCCTGGCCGGACGATTCGCCTTGGCCGCGGCCGGCTTCCCCTTCACTCCCTGGCTCACCGTGAAGTAGCTGGCGCGGATGCGGCTGCTTGTGTACATCTGATACTCTCCCCCCTTGCGGAACACCTCGTAGCAGAGTTTTTCGCCATAGCCCCAGCGTCGGAATTTCAGACAGAGGGTATCCTCTTCCGTCGACCACCAGCCATCGTTCTTTTCCGTCTTGCTTTTCACCGCGTAGAGGGTGCCGTTGCCGTACATCTCGACGGTGGCCTTCTCCCCATACTCCTGCAGATGAATGGTGTTGTCGGAAACAAGCTCGACCAGCTCGGCGCTGGTCATTTTCTTCCCATCGCCTGCCGCGTCGGTCTCTGCTGTGGGGGCTACGCCCTTGCCGGCGCAGCCGGCGGCAAGAAGAAAAAGGATCGGGGCAAGGAAAATGGATCGCACATGCTGGCTCAAGGTCTGCTCCTCCTGGTTGGATAATGGCTCTGACGGCCCGCCTATTATTACCAGAAAAAAAAGAAAACGCCATGCCCATTGCCGAAAATTGCCGGCCGGCCGAAAGGGAGGTCTGGCCTTTCTGGACGGGAAGGTGCGCGGGCGGGAACTGGGGTGGGCTGTTCGTTCTTTCCTCTGGCGGCGGAGTTGCCAGGTATGGTACCGTGGGGCTGGCGCTGGGGAAGGGGTGGGATTCGCACTTGCGGCCCTGTGGCTGCCCAGGCGGAAAGGAGCAAGAAAGAGCCATGTGGAAGATTCTGGTCAGGACCGACAACAGCGCTTCTCAGCTTGTGCTCCGTCTTGCCTTGGCGCTGGTCATCTTTCCCCATGGCGCCCAGAAGGTGTTCGGCCTCTTTGGCGGTGCCGGTCTCGCGCCGACACGGGCGGCCTTCGCCGCCATGGGCTTTGCCTCCTGGGCCGCCTATCTGCTCATGTTTTCCGAGCTGGTCGGCTCGCTGCTTCTGGCCCTGGGCCTGCTCACCAGGATCTGGGCGCTGGCCATCGGCGCCGGCATCGCCATCTGCATGCGGCTCAATCATCTGGAGCACGGTTTTTTCATGAACTGGTACGGACGGCAGCAGGGCGAGGGGATAGAGTACCACCTGCTGGTGCTGGGCATGGCCCTGGCCCTGGTTCTTGGGGGGGGAGGGGCGCTTTCCCTGGACAGGCTCTTCGCCAGGGGCCAGCGCCGAGGCGGGCTTGTCCTCTAGCCCCTCTTACTGCACCCGGTGCGCTCCGGAGGCGGCGTAGAGGCTCCGCACCCCGAGCTCACTCTCCAGTTCCGCCATCTTGGCCAGCGCCTCCTCCTCGTTCATCCCCAGGGATTCCGCCAGTTTTTTGATATCATAAAGCGGCTCGCCCTTCTCCGAGTAGCCGATGGGAGAGAGCTCCGGGAAAAATTCGCTGGTGGCCATGCTCGAGGCCTGGCTGATCATTTCGCGAATTTCCGGGGGGCCAAAGAGCAGCAGCCATTTTACCGCATCGGCCCAGATCTTGCTGTCCACGGTTTCGCTCTGCAGCACCTGCAGGGCCATGGTCAGATCCCATTCGTCTTGCAGCGAAGGCATAGGTTTTTCTCCGTTCATGGCCTGCCCCTCTTTTGAAGGCGGGAGGAGAGGCCGGGGTAGCGAAAAAGCAGCATCCTCACTAGTAAGATCATTATCCGGAAAGTCAATGGCGGACTGGCGGGCAGTTCACCGCTCCCGATGGGCTAGGATGTGCTTGAGCGACTCGATCGCCTTGCTCGCCTTCTTTTTGTCCAGGGAATCGAGATTTGCGGTTTTGTGATATTTTTTGAGAAAACCGTCCAGGTGGTCGCCATCCCAGCCGAGATCGTCGGCCAGGTGCCTGATGTACAGCTTCTGGCGCAGGGTGATACCCTCCCGGCTGGCACGGTAGTGCCGGCTGCGGGCAAAATAGCGCATGAGCTTGAGGAAGGCGTTGTCGTCGAGGTCCCGCGCCGAGCGCACGCCGGTGACCTTTTCCAGGATCTCCCGGTACTCCTCCTCCCCGAGGGCGAGTTCTTTTTTTACGATATGGATGACGGCGAGTTTTTTCTGGTCGATCATCGTTTTTGCGGGCAGCACTGACAAGTTCCGGCCTCGCCCGGCCGCGGGACGGGCTCAGTCATCTGCCGGCCACTCCTGTTTCCTGGTTTCGAGCAGATAGCAGAAGCGTTCCCATTCCACCTCCCGCCCGGAAACGGGACAGCGGAGGCGCACCTTCCGCTCGCCTACCTCGATAACCTGCCAGTCTCCGCGGCGGGGACCGGCGGCAAGATGGATTTTCTCGCCAGGAGTGAAGGGGTAGGGGGAAAATACGGTTACCTGCGTTTCTGACATCGGGTTCCTCCTTGCCGGCAAGGGCGGCTCAGGGCAGAGAGACGATGAGCCCGCCGCTCTGCTCCTTATCCTTTTTTTCCCAGAAATAGGCAAGAATCTTGTTTTCGCTTTTCAGGCCGTTCAGCTGGGCTTCGATGGCATCCTTGAGTACCGGCCCCTCTGGCGAATGCAGTCCCTTGCCGGTGATGACGAGCACGGTGCGCAGGCGGAGGTTGCGCGCCTGGCTGAGGAAGAGTTCCGTCTTCGCCCGGGCCTCGACGGCGGTGCAGCCATGCAGGTCGAGGACTTCCTGGGGCGCGTCCGTGCCTTTGCTCCGCGGGCGGGCCCGGCGAGCCCGGGCCGCGTTCTCCTCTTTTTCCGAGAGGATTTCCTCGAGTCTGGCCGGGGAGAATTCCTGTTCGGCCAGGGCGTCGGCAAAGTCCTGACGGGATTTTGGGTCGGTCGGGCCGCTGAAGAGCACTTCCAGGTCGGTGTCCAGGGCCAGTCGGGGGATTCCCCGGCTCTTGGCTCCCGGGCCTGAACTCTTCGTCGGCGTGGGCCGTTTTTTGAAGGGGCGTTTTCTGGGCATGGGGCAAAATAGCGGTATTTTCGAAGGCTGTAAGTGCTGCTGCCCTATGGATAGCGTTTTTTCCCTGAAGAAACAAGAGGCGAAAAAAAATCCACGCGAGCAAGGCCGGCAGGAGAAGGATTCCGGCCAGCCGGCAGTGCCGGGAGGGAAAAAATGATGGTTGGCCCAGGGCAATCCTGTTACTATTTTGTGCAGTGAGATGTATCCGCCGCAACGACACAACGGGCAGGAGGAATGGCTGCGCCGCGGCATTGGCCGTTCGGGGCCTTGGACCAGCGACGAGGGGACTCTGGCTGCATGGATAGAAAGTTACATTTTGTGGTTACCAGCGAAAGGGGAGGGACCCGTTCCTTTGTCCTCTCCAGGAATCTGTGCAAATTCGCGGTCCTGCTCTCCCTTTTTTTGCTTGTCGGTGGCGTGGTGGGCTGGTTCCTGTCCGGCGAAAATATTTTTTTGCGGCAGCGTTCCGTCGCCCTCTCCGAGCAGCTTGCACACGCCATCGCCTTGAACAGGGGGATAGAGGCGAGCGCGGCCAGGCAGGAAGAGGAGCAGCGCGAACGGCTGCAGGTGGCCCTCGCCGAGCTCAGGCAGCGCAGCCAGATCATCAAGTCCATCCTCAGTTCCGTGGGGATCAGGCTCGAGGTCCACGAGAGCGCCGAGGGTGTTGGTGGCCCTTACACCCGGGTCGAGGAGGATTCCTACGAAGGGCTGACCCTGATGGTCGATCATTACCTCGCCGCCATCCAGTCCGTTCCCTTGGGGCCTCCCGCGCCGGGCGTCATCTCCTCCCGTTTTGGCCGCCGCCTTGACCCCATCAACGACGAGCCCGCTTTCCACAGCGGGGTGGATATCAGAAACCGACGCGGCACCAGGGTCGTCGCCCCTGCCGACGGGGTGGTGGTCAGCTCCGGGTTCTCCAGCGGTTTTGGCAATTATATTGAAATAGATCACGGCAACACCTTCCTGACCCGTTACCTGCATCTGCAGAAGAGGCAGGTGAAGAGCGGCGAGCGGGTGGTGCGGGGGCAGGTTGTCGGCCTGCTCGGCAACACCGGGCGGAGCACCGGCGCGCATCTGCATTATGAGGTCAGCTACCGGGGCAGACCGCTCGATCCCCTCAAATTCATTCAGATAAGCGACCGGGTTGCCGCCGATCTGCGAAGGCAGCAGGAGGCAGCGGCGCTCTGATTTCGTCGACGCCGTATTTTTTGCCTGAACACACCTCAAACAGGGGGGGATGATGGGCTTTTTCAGAAAGCACGCCTGGGCCGGCGCGGAGAAGCAGATGATCACCAGCATTGTCGGGGCCGAGATGCAGCTGGCCGGCGACATCGCCTTCAAGGGCAAGCTGAGGCTCGACGGCAAGGTGGAGGGGAACATCCGCGGGGACTACCTGATCCTGGGGGAAACGGGTGTGGTGCTGGGGGACATCGCGGTCAATACCTTTGTCTGTTCGGGGCGGGTGGAGGGCAACGTCAACGTCCGGAAGCTCAGCGTGGCGAAAAGCGGCCACATCCAGGGGAAGGTGGAGTCCATGGATCTGGCCGTGGAATCGGGCGCGGTGCTGCACGGTGAGATCAAGTCCCGGAGTCAGCAGGAGTTGCGCCTGGTTCCAGGGTCTGCCCTGCCCGATGAGGAATGGGAGGGGCGGACGCAGGAAGCGGGGCTGAGAAAACAGGGCAAGAAGTCACAGCTTGCCTGATTCCTGCCTTGTTGTCAGAAGGGAAAGCCGTCGGGGCCATGGTCTCCGGCGGCTTTTTTGCTGGCGGCTAATATTTGCTCCCCGCTTGATCAAGGTCAAGGCAAAAAGGCGTGAGGGCTGTTACGGTAAGTGCAGCAAAAAAAACCGAGAGGAGGCTGCGCCATGATGGAAAAAAAGAGTTTTGCCGAGACCAGGATCTTTGACAGCAAGGCGATGAAGCGATTCTTGCTGCATGATTCCCCCTACTTTCGTATTTTGAACTTCAACCTGAGCGCGGGCCAGGTTTTTCCTGTGCACTCCCATGAGGTGGAAGGCCGGCTTTCCATCCAGATCCTCGAGGGGGTCGGCGAATTCCTCGGCAAGGACGAGGCGGCAATTCCCGCCAGGGAAGGCGACCTGCTGATCTGCGATATCAGCGAGCCGCACGGGGTGAGGGCGCACACCGATCTGCGCATCCTGGTGACCATCGCCCCGCCCTTTTGAGAAGCGTGCGGGGCAAAGAGAACGAGGCGATGCCGATGGAAGATGTTGCGGTGCGGGACGAGGTGATCCGTCTGGGGCAGTTTCTCAAGCTGGCCGGGGTGGTGGAAACGGGCGGTGAGGCGAAGCTCCGCATCCAGAACGGCGAGGCCAGGGTCAACGGCCTGGTGGAAACCAGGCGCGGCAGGCAGCTGGCGTCAGGGGACCTTGTCGAGTTCGCCGGCCACAGCCTGCGGGTGGTGGTCGAGTCTGGCTGATCAGTTCTGGGCCAGCGCCTTTTCGTACGCGGCCCTGGTGGCGCTGTTGAAACAGACAAAGAGTACCCTGGCGAGCCTTTCATTTCCGGCCAGGGCCTTTTGCGCCTCCTGGACCGCGATGCGGGCGGCCTCTTCCTTGGGATAGCCGTAGACCCCGGTGCTCACCGCGGGAAAGGCCACCGACCGCAGCTGCTGTTCGCGGAGGATGGCAAAGCAGCTGCGGTAGCAGCCGGCAAGCAGTTCCGCTTCCCCCTTCCCCCCGCCCTGCCAGACCGGGCCCACCGTGTGGATCACGAACTGGGCGGGCAGGTTGTGTCCTCTGGTGAGGCGGGCTTCGCCGGTGGGGCAGCCGCCCAGGCTGCGGCATTCCTCAAGGAGGCCGGGGCCGGCGGCCCGATGGATGGCGCCGTCAACCCCGCCTCCGCCCAGGAGCGAGTTGTTGGCGGCGTTGACTATGGCATCCACCGCCAGGGTGGTGATATCCGCTCCCGTCAGCTCGATCCGCTCTCTTGCCATTTCTGCCTCTGCTTGTCGCTTTCTCAGGGAAAGCCCCCGGCGTCCCTGGTTATTTTCCGGTGGAGGGTGTTGGGCGGCGTAGCGATGGAGAGAGCGCCGTCCGCCTCCCAGCGCGCCGTGGGCCATTCCTGGGGGGAGTACCAGATGCCGAGCTCCTTTCCCTCGGCGCTGCGGATCACCTTCCCGGAATAGCGGGATCGCAGGCTGCGGTGGGGATTGTCGATGACATGCATCCAGCGGGCCAGTTTTTTTTCGTTCAGCTCCACCGGGATCCAGAAACCGCGTTTCAGGCGGATCTCCGGGCGGATACCGAGGATGGCCAGGGGGTAGTCCTCCGGGCCGCTGTAGTAATAGGTATAGCCGGGCAGGGGGCGGTGGGATTCCAGGGCCTCGTTGATGGCAAAATCCTCCTGGAAGCGAAAGGCCGGTCCGCCGCAGGCCATGGCGAGCAGCAGCAGAACGGGCAGGGTGATGGGCAGGTGGGGCCGGGGAAAATTCAGGCGGGGCATGGTCTCCCTCCTTCTGGGCGGATGCAAGGTCCTTTCCCAGGTTATACGCAGAAAGCGCGAGCAGGCGAGCAATAACAAAGGCAGACCCCGGCGGGATCTGCCTTTGTGTCAGCAGGGGGCAGGTCGTTACAGGGTTGCGGCGCTGGTCATCTGATCGTAGAAGGCGGTGACCTCGTTCTTTTTGTCCGATTCCATGCAGGCCATGGCCGCCCGGGGGTGCTGGTTGAGCACTCCGCTGATCATGTAAGGAATGAAGTAGCCCCAGTCGATTTTTTCCCGCCAGGGCAGAATCTGCTTCTCGATGACCTCGATGAGGGGCCGGACCTTGAATTTCGGATTCTTCAGGAAGGAGAGCAGCAGCTCCAGGGGGCAGTTGCCGGCACCGCGGCCGATTCCGTACAGGGTGGCGTCGAGATAGTTGATGCCGCAGATGATCGAGGAGATGGTGTTGGCAAAGGCCAGCTGCTGGTTATTGTGGGCGTGGATGCCGATGGTCTTTTCCGGCATCCGCTCCATGTACATCCTGCTCAACACCTCGATGTCCTCCTGGTAGAAGGCGCCGAAGCTGTCCACCAGATAGATGACGGGCACCTTGCACTTGGCCAGGTCGTTGAGCCCTTCCTCCAGGTCGCGCGGGCCGACGGTGGAGACGGCCATCAGGTTGATGGTGGTCTCGTAGCCCTTGTCCATGCAGTGGTGGGCCAGGGCAATGGCCTTGTCGGTCTGGTGGATGTAGCAGGCCACCCGGATCATGTCCAGGGAGCCTTCGGAGCGCATGGGGATGTCGTCGTAGTCGATGCGACCGATGTCGGCCATGGCCGAGAGCTTGATCCGCTTTTCCCCATCGCCGATGATGCGCTGCAGATCCTTTTCCCCGCAGAAACGCCAGGGGCCCACCACGTTGCGGTCAAAGGCGGATTCGGAGCTCAGGTAACCGATCTCCATGTAGTCGACCCCCGCATCGGAGAGCGCATGATACACCTGCCGGACAAAGGCGTCGTCGAACTGCCATTTGTTCATCAGGCCACCGTCGCGGACGGTGCAGTCGATCACTTTAATTTCCGGTCTGAACATCGCGGTTCTCCTTCAAAAAGACGGGTTGGAGCATGCTGCGGGCATGATTTTTCGTGTTTCCCATGGCTGCCGGGCGGCTGACTGCTTGCGGCCGGCGCGGCAACTCCCAAAAAAAGACGGAGATATAAGCAGTAAAGGAAGGGATCATACCCGATCCCGGGCGGCTCGGCAATGGTCAATGAAGTTTTTTACATTCTGACCAAGGAGGGGGAGGTTTTGCTCGCGGAGCGCCTTGCCGCCGAAGAGGCTGGTGGAGACGCCCACCGCGGCGGCGCCGGCCGCAAAGTATTCTGCGAGGTTGGCGCTGCTCACCCCACCCACGGCCGCGAGCCTGAGGTGTTCAAAGGGGCCGAGGAGATCGCGGATATAGCTGGCGCCGCCCATGGCCCCGCAGGGGAAGACCTTGATCAGATCGGCGCCGGCGCTCCAGGCGGTGTAGACCTCGGTGGGGGTCAGGGCGCCGGCGACAATGGGGATGTTTTCGCTCCTGGCGTATTCAATCACCGCGGTGTCGAGGTTGGGGGTGACCAGGAACATGGCCCCGGCGGCTATGGCTCGCCGCGCCTCTTCCAGGTTGCGGATGGTGCCCATGCCCAAGAGCTTGCCGGCGGGAACGGCGGGTCGGTATTCGCGGACGATCTCCTCGGCCCGGGGAGTGTTCATGGTGATCTCGATGGCGGAAAGCCCGGCCAGAAAGGAGACCTGCATCACCTCCCCGAAAAATTCTCCGCCGATGCCCCGCAAAATGCCGATGACCGGAACCTCCAATTCCATCTGCGTCTCCTCCTCCGGGGTGAAAATTTCAGATGTAGCCGCTTTCGATGGCGAAGTCCAGGGGATTTGCTGGGGTGTTTGCAGGCCGCGGCTGTGGTCGTGTGCCGGGGAGTGTCCGTTGCCGCCGCCGTGGGGCAAGGAAAAAAAGTTGCAAACGGCACAGGGCGTTGCTAGGCTGAAGGCAGAATCGGTTGGCGCCTGGAAGAAAGCTTTCCAGCCCTGCCGCCTCTTTCTTGAGCGCGATCTTGTCGCAGCCCTCGGCAAACAGCGGTACCCGGACCCGGACCTGAAGGAAGGATGGATTACAATGCAGAAACGAGACGACAAGCGGCAACGGATCAGGATCGATTTTGAAACCCAGGTGACCCTGAAATTTGCCAATCCGGAGCAGACCATTCTGCCGGCGACCATGAAAAATATCAGCATGACCGGTATTTTCGTGGAAACCGATCAGGTCATCGCGCCCGATACTCCCTGCCGGATCGACGTCATCATCACCGCCCCCCACAGCCGCCTCACCATTGAAACGGAGGGGCTTGTCTCCCGCCAGGATACGGAAGGGCTGGGGGTCAAATTCAAAAACGACCTGGAGTGGTTCGCTTTCTTCTCCATCTTCTCTTACTACGGCAGGCACCACGAGAAAGCCGGCGCCGAGTGAGCGGCAGGCAGCCTGTCCGCTCACTCCCCTCCTCCCTGCCGGGGCTGGGTCAGAAAAAAAGTCCTTCGCCCCGCATCTTTTTTTCCGTTTCGTCGTCTCTCTCCACACGTGGTCCGGCATGAGTTGTTTTCCTGCCGGACCACTCTTTCCGGAAGTACGTCTTTTCGCCTGTTTTTCCGGAAAATCGTAAAGACGCCGTGGCGACGAAGTCGGTGATGTCACTGCAACTCGCTGATTTTGTGTGAGATAGTATTTTTTTGAGTATGGTATGAATTTTGCTATCTTCTCGAAAAGGTATAATTGCCAGCGAAACTGGCTCCAGATTGAGGGAAAAATAAGGAGGAAGCAAGCTATGAGAAGGAAAATCTATTTGACCATTGCCCTGTCAGGCGCCATCGGCCTGGGAGCCATGGCGGGCGCAGCCCAGGCCATGACCATCGCTCCGATGGATTCGGCCAGCAACCTGGCAGGCTCGCTGGTGGGCTCCGGCATCACCATCTCCAACGCCACCTACAGCGGCTCCACTCTTGCCTCCGGCTATTTCAGCGGCGGCACGGCGGCGGGCATCGGCATCGAGTCCGGCATCGTGCTGACCAGCGGTTATGCCAGCAATCTGAATGGCACCAGCAACACCAGCGACGGCATCACCGGCAGCCTGGGGCTCGGCAGCACCCCGTACCTGAATGCCCTGATCCCGGGCTACACCACCTACGACGCCACCATCCTTGCCTTTGACTTCCAGTTCGGCGACGGCAGCACAGGCGGTGACGCCTACTTCAACTTTGTCTTCGGCTCCGACGAGTACAACGAATGGGCCGATTCCAGCTTCAACGACGTCTTCGGCTTCTTCCTGGACGGGACCGCGCTTTCCAACAACGTCGCCCTGATCCCCGGGACCTCTGTGCCGGTTTCGATCAACAACGTCAACGCCAGCAGCGATGATTATCCCCAGTATTACAACAACAACGATCCTGGCCCCTATCCCTTTGAGTACGACGGTTTCACTGATGTCTTTACGGTGAGCATGCTGGGGTTGGGCGCGGGTTCCCATCACATCATCCTGGCCATCGCCGATGCGGGTGATCACATCCTCGATTCCGGGGTCTTCATCCAGGGCAGCAGCTTTGCCGACAACCCGGTCGATCCTGACAATCCAGTGCCTGAGCCGGCCACCATGCTGCTTTTCGGGACCGGCCTTGCCGGGTTGATGGGCTCGAGGCTGCGGCGGAAGAAGTAACAGACAGCGCCGGAATTTTCGTTACCCCGTTCCTTACAAAAAAGGGCCCGCATCTGCGGGCCCTTTTTTGTGGCGTATCGAAGGAGGCTGTCCCGTCGGCCCGTGATCAGGGTGAGAGGCAAGCCTGAGGAAACTCAGGGCGCCGGTCAGCTGCGCGGCTTGGCCCGGGCGGTGGCCTGGGCGGTCAGTGGGTCGTCGGGCCAGTAATGTTTGGGGTAGCGGCCCTTGAGCTCTTTTTTCACCGCATGGTAGGCGCCCTGCCAGAAACCGGCCAGGTCGCTGGTGATCTGGATGGGGCGCTGGGCCGGCGAGAGGAGATGCAGGGTGACCGGGATCCTGCCGTGGCAGATCCGTGGGGTTTCGGTCAGGCCGAAGAGCTCCTGGAGCCGTACCGCCAGAACCGGCGGCTGGCCAGGAGCGTAGCGCAGCCTGATCCGCGAGCCGCTGGGCACCTGGAGATGGGTGGGGGCGGCGCGCTCCAGCTCCTGCTGCTGCCGCCAGTCGAGCCTGCTTGCGAGAATGGCCGCCAGGTCGAGTTTTTTCAGCTGCTCCAGCCTGTTGAGGCCGGTAAGCCAGGGAGCAAGCCACTCCTCCAGGGTGGCAAGGAGCTGCCCGTCCGAAAGGTCCGGCCAGCCGGCGTCCGGCTCCCAGTCGCGCAGGCTCTCCAGCCGGGAGCGCAGGGCCTGCGCCTGCTCCGTCCAGGGCAGGACTGCAAGGCCCTGGGTGCGGATACCCGCGAGCAGGGCGGACAGAAGCTTCTCCTGATCGGGTTTTGGCTGGGGGGCGCTTTCAAGGGTCAGGTCGGCAAGGGAGGTGAGGCAAACGGCTTTCACGGTCCCGCTTTCTTCGTCCCAGTATACCTTTTCTTCCTTTCTGATTTTTCCTTTCCAGAGGGCGAACAGCTCTTCCCTGGCAAGAGGGGCGGCAAGAAAGATCCTGCCCTCCGCCTTGCCGGCATCGAGTTCGGCCACCGCGAGGTATTCGCAGCCATTGAGGGGATCGTGCGCGGCCAGGCGGGCGCCGTGGCCGTTGCTCAGCTTGTACTGGCCCTGACCGGCTGGGCGGCGCTGGGCAATACGGTCGGGAAAGGCCAGGGAGAGGAGGCCTCCCACGGAAATCCCTTTTTCCTTCACCCTGCCCCGCGAGGTGAGGAGACGGCCAAGCTGGCTGCTGGTCTGGAGAATCCGCCGGCAGGCCTCCGGATCGGCATCGAGGCTGCGGGCCGCGGCAGGGCCGTGTGCGCGCAGGGCGGCCAGGGCGTGGAGCCGCTCCTCGATGTCCGCCGATCTGTCGCGGCTTTTCAGAGGATCGCGCTCGGAGAGCAGGGCGGCCAGGTCGCAGGCCAGCGCGACTGCACCATGTTCCTGGGCGTGGGCGAGCATCAGCCCCAGACGGGGATGGACGGGCAGCTCGGCTACCATGCGGCCGAGAGGGGTGAGGCCACCCTGGCTCTCGAGAGCGTCCAGACCCTGCAGCAGTTCCCGTGCCTGACTGAAATGTCCGGCCGGGGGCGGGTCGAGCCAGCGCAGGCCTTCCGGTGCGGTCACCCCCCAGAGGGCCAGGTCGAGCACCAGCTGACAGAGATCGGCGTTCAGGATCTCCGGCGGGTCGAAGGGACGCAGGCCTTGTTCTTCCCCAAGGCTCCAGAGCCGATAGCAGTGGCCCGGCCCGAGACGGCCGGCCCGTCCGCAGCGCTGGGTGGCGGAGGCGCGGGAGATGCGCTGGGTGGTCAGGCGGCTCAGGCCGCTGTTGGGGTCGAACTGGGGCTGGCGCTTGAAGCCGCTGTCCACCACGGTGCTGATCCCTTCGATGGTGAGGGAGGTTTCGGCAATGGGGGTGGCCAGGATCACCCTGCGTCTGCCCTGGGGGTCCGGCTCTATTGCCGCGCCCTGCGCGGCCAGGTTCAGATCGCCGTACAGAGGGTGGACGAGAACGCCCTCCGGCGCCAGGGCGCCCCGCAGGAGTTCGGCGGTGAGGCGGATCTCGAAGGCGCCGGGCAGAAAAGCGAGGATGTCGCCGGGTTGTTCGCGCAGCGCCCTGACCACCGCAGTGGCGACCTCGCCGGCCAATTCCCGGGGCAGCGGCTGGGGGCCAAGCCTGCCCGGCAGATACTCCACGGCCACCGGGTGACTCTCGCCCTCGCCGCGCAGGACCGGCGCGTCGTGCAGCAGCCTGGAAAGCGGGCCGGTGTCGAGGGTGGCGGACATGACCAGGATTTTGAGGTCGTCGCGCAGAGCGGAGATCACGTCGAGGCAGAGGGTCAGGGCGAGGTCGGCCTGCAGGCTGCGTTCATGGAATTCGTCGAAGATCACCAGACCGACGCCGGTCAGCTCCGGATCATCCTGCAGGCGTCTGGTGAGTACGCCCTCGGTGACCACCTCCAGGCGGGTGGCGCTGGAAACCCTGCTTTCGAAGCGGACCCGGTAGCCCACCCGCTGGCCCGGCTCCTCGCCCAGCTGTCGGGCCATGAAGCCGGCGGCAAGTTTCGCGGCGATCCGGCGCGGCTCCAGGAGCAGGATGCTCTGTCCGGCCAGCCACTCTTCGGCAAGCAGGGCCACCGGCACCACCGTGGTCTTGCCGGAACCAGGCGGGGCGGAGAGCATCACGGCCCGCTGCCTGGCCAGCTGGGCGCGCAATTGGGGCAGGATGGCGTGGATGGGCAGGCTCACGGCGGGCTTTTCTCAATAGGGCAGGGGTTGGTAGTGTCGCAGCGTAGAGAGAAAGCGGGTCATCTCCTGCCGGTGCGAGCCGGGCCAGTAGATCTGCCCGCAGCCCCGGCAGCGCTGGAAGGCATGGTAATACCTTCTGGTCAGCGGTTCAAGGAGGGGAAGAATTTCCTCCTTGGCGACCGGCGCCAGTTCCCCGTTGCAGCGGATGCAGCGGCTGTAGGGGCGCAGGGCCCCGGCAAGCCCGAAGAAGTGGAGGACCTCCCCCAGCTGCCTGGCCGGGGCTTCTTCCCGGATCAGCAGGCCGAAATGGACCTTGCCGCGCTTGAGCAGCCCCCGGTCCCGGCTGAGCAGGATCCGTTCCTGGCTGGCCGCGAGTCCCGCCAGCGCCGCGTCGTGCCAGCCAGGGTCGTAGGCCGTGTCGAAACCGCACATCCGCAGTTTCCTGGCCAGCTTGGCCACGTTGGCGTCGGCAAGAAAGCGCGGTTTCGCCAGCAGTGCCGGCCGCAGAAGGGAGGGGCGGCTCAGGTCCACCGGCGGCTGGTGCGGGCAGACCGTGAGCAGTTCGTTTGCCCGGGGGATATGGGAGAAGGGGATCTCCCGGCCCTCTCCCAGCCAAAGGCTACCCACCTCGGTGTGGGGCACGCCCAGGGCCTCGATGAGATCCTTGCAGGAAGTGCGCCTGGCGAGGGCATAGCGGAGACGTCCCTGCGCATCGGGTCGCCGGGTGAGCAAGGTAACGAGCCAGCCCGTGAAGGCAACGGTTATGAAGGGCGTGCTGCTGATCATGGCGTCGGCTGCCCCCATTGTAACAGAAGGACCCTGGCCGCTGAAATTTTCTTTGTCGGCCGCGGCCAGCTTCTTATCAAGAAGGCTTCTCCGTGGTAGAGTGGGCAGCGTTGCCAAAACCCCATGCAAGAGGACAAGAAAATCCCATGCCAGAAATTATCGATTTCCACACCCATGCCTTCCCCGATCCGGTGGCGGCCCATGCCATTCCGGCCCTGGAAAAGGCGGGCAACGTCAAGGCCTGCCGGGATGGCCGCCTCGTCTCTCTGCTCGCCGCCATGGCCGAGGCCGGGGTGGCCCGGAGCGTCATCTGTTCCATCGCCACCAGGCCGGAGCAGTTCGATTCGATCCTGAGATGGTCGCTGGCCATCCGCTCGGAGCGGATCATCCCCTTTCCCTCCTTCCATCCCGAGTCGCCCGCTGCCCTTGCCCAGATCGGGCAGATCCGGGCCGAGGGCTTTCTCGGCATCAAGATGCACCCCTACTACCAGCGCTTCACCCTGGATGAGGAGCGGATGCTGCCCCTCTATGAAAAGATCGCCGAGCTGGGGCTGGTCCTGGTCATGCACACCGGCTACGACATCGGCTTCCCGCGGGATCAGATCGCCGATCCCCGCAGGATCATGGGGGTGCTGGCCCGGATCCCCGACCTGAAGCTGGTCGCCACCCATTTCGGGGCCTGGGAGGACTGGGAGGAGGTGGAGGCGATGATGGTGGGCCGCCCGGTTTACATGGATCTTTCCTATTCCCTGCACCTGCTGCCGCCGGCCAGGGCCAGGGCGATGATCCTGGCCCATCCCCGGGATTATATCCTCTTCGGCTCCGATTCGCCGTGGGCCGAGCCGCAGGAGGTTATCGGGCAGCTTGCGGCCCTGGGCCTCGATCCGGCCCTGGAGGAGAAGATCCTTTCCGGCAACGCCCGCGCCCTGCTCGGTCTTCCGCCGGGCTGAGCGGCGCCCGGATTCAAGCCTTCCGGCCCGGCCGGCGCAGGGCCAGGGCAAGAAGCGCCCCGGCGGAAGCGAAGGCGGCCGCCATCAGAAAGCTGCTCCGGAAGCTCTGGCTCTGTTCGGCAAGAATTCCGGCCACCGCCGGCCCGGCGATCTGGCCAAGGGCGAAGATGAAGGTGACGATGCCGAAGATCCGGGCCGCCTTCCGGGGGCCGGCGTAATCGCCGACCAGGGCCGCCATGATCGAGGGGATGGACCAGGCGACGATGCCGAAGCAGCCGATGGAGAGAAAAAGAAAGGGCCTGGGCAGGGTGAGGGCGGCCAGCAGGTAGGAGATGGTCTGGATGATGAAGACCAGGGCCAGGGTTTTTTGTCTGCCGATTTTGTCGGAAAGGGTGCCGAAGACCGGGCCGGAGAGCAGGCTGAGCAGCCCGACCAGGGACCAGAAATTGCCCGCCGCCGCCTCGGAGAAGCCATGCTCCTTGATGAGGGTGGTGACGATGAAGGTCGCGTAGATCACATAGGTGTAGCCGAAGAGGAAGTAGAGGCCGCCCAGGTGGCCAATGTCCCGCGCCGTGATCTCGGGCTCCGCGAACTGGTCGCCGCGCTTTTCCTGCCCTTCTCCCTGCTCGCCGTAGGGGAGCAGCCCTTTTTCGGCGGGATTGTTCCTGAGTATCGCCAGGCAGAGCAGGGCAATGGCCAGGATGACGGCCCCCAGCACCAGCCAGCTCAACCGCCAGCCCTCGGCGCCGCCCAGCCGGTTCAACAGGGGGATCAGCTTGCCGGAAAGCAGGATGGCGAAGCCGCTGCCGATGACGACAAAGCCGGTGGCCCGGCCGCGCTGGCTTTTGTCGAACCAGTGGGAGATGAGGGAGACCATGGGCACGTTGGCCGCGCCGCTGCCCATGCCGGTAAGGCCGTAGAGGAGAAGGATGGCCGCAAAGGAGCTGCTCTGGCCGATCAGGATGAGGGTGGTGCCGATGAGAAACAGGGCGAGGGTGATGAGGCGGCGGTAGCCCAGACGGTCGACCAGGGCGCCGCAGAAGAGAACCGCGAAGAGATAGCCGGTGAAGTTGGCGGTGCCGATCAGGCCCATTTCGCTGTAGGAGAGGGCAAGGCCCTGGCCCATGGCGGGCAGGATCATGCCCAGGGAGAAGCGGGCCAGGCCGAGGCTGGCAAAGATGCAGAAGGTGCCGGTCCAGACGATGTGCCAGCCATAGTGGATCGGAGTCCGGGAAGACAAGGCGGTCCCCTCAGCGGCTGATCATGGCCAGGGCCTCTGCCGGGCAGACGTTCCGGCAGAGACCGCAGCCGAAGCATTGCCCGGCATGGATCACGGCCCGGCTTTCGCCGGCAAGCTTTTTGCCGCCGATGGCCGCGAAGGAGCAGGCCTCCTGGCAGGCGCCGCAGCCGGTGCATTTCGTCTCGTCGACCCAGGCCACCTGCTCGCCCCGGAACATCGTCTCCACCTGGAGGTTCAGGGTGCGCAGGCCCAGGCATTCCGCGGGCTTGCAGTTGCAGATCGCCCCGATGAAGGGGGTCAGCATGGTCCAGATGGTGTGGACCGCGCCCTCGCCTTCCAGGGCCTCCATCTGCCTGATCGCCTCCGCAGGTGAAACTCTTTCCAGGCCTTCATCCTGGGCCAGGCCGAAGTAGCCCATGTCCAGCCCCTGGTACCAGGCGTCCGGCGTGTAGCTGACGGAAAAGCAGCAGCGGTTTTCCTTTTTCAGCGCCGCCCAGCGGCAGGCGCAGGGCAGGCGCACCACGGTGGCGGCCTTGCCGACGATCTCCCTGATATCCTCGATGGTCACGACCTGGCCGAAGTGCTCCTCCCTGGCTCTGCTCTGCATCTGCTGCACCAGGCGCTGGGGAAGTTGGGGCTTTTTTTTGTAGAGTGCCTCCAGGCGGCCGATGGTGGCAAGTCCCTCTTCGATGGTGGCGGTGAAGAAGGTTTTGATGTAACCGCGGCGGGCAAGGTCGCTCGTCAGGTCCCTCGCGTAGTTGGCGGCGTTTTTGAACCAGACCTTGCCGTCGCCGTGCTTGGTGCAGAATTCACACATGTCGTACCTCGGCTGTGAAGGCGCTGTTGCGCGGAGAAAAGACGTTCCGGCACTGTACCAGGTTTTTCCGGGAGAGGAAACCGCATACCTGCTGGGAGGGAGGGGCGGAGCAGAGAAAGATTTAATGCGAAAAAAAAAATCCGCTGTATAGTTGATCTTTCCTTTCCCCTCTGCTGTGTGTGCTGCACGGTGCCGCCGTCATGAGTCTTGCCCTCCGCATACTTCTTTCCCTGAAGCCGCTGCTTGCCAATCGCTATGCGGTTTTTCTGCTTTTTCTCCTCGGCTATACTTCCCTCATGGAGTTGCAGGGCGGTTTCCCCTCGCTGCTGCCCGCCTGGCGGCTGGAGATCCCCCTGCTCCTTTATCTCTATTTTTTCGGGAACCTGATCACCAGGAAGTCGCGGTTGCAGCCGGTACTCGTCGCCCTGCCCATCGTGCTTCTCTACGCGGTTTTCGATTTTTACCATCTCCAGCTCGGCCGGCTGCCCCGGCTTGTCGAGCTGACGGAGCTGCCGGAACTGCTGGCCGTGATGCCTCCCTGGCTGAAGGTGCTTTTACTCCTCGGTTACGGCCTCCCTCTCCTTTTCTTTCTGCAGGCCGTGCGCTGGCGGGCCCTCCTGCCCATGGCCGCAGGCAGTCTGCCCCTGCTCGCCCTCCTCGTCGCGGTGAAATCCTATCCGGACGCCTTCATGGTGGCCTTCGAGAAGACCCAGAAGGAGATCGTCTTCTATTCCGACGTGATGAGCGCCGCCAACAATGGCCGGATCAGCATGACCCTCTACAACGAGGCCCGCCGGAAAAGCGTGCTGGCAAAGACCGCCCGTTACCGGGACAATCCCATTTATCTCCTGGAGATGGACAAGGTGGTGGAGAAGGTCAAGGCGCGGCGGGAGCGGCGGAATGTGCATCTTGTCGTGCTGGAAAGCTTCCTCGATCCGGAGCTGCTTCTCGGCGCGAGATTTTCCCGCAGGCCCGCCCATCCCGAGTTCGAAAAGCTCTTCAAGCGCAAGGGGAGTCTTTCCATCTCTCCCGTATTCGGGGGCAGCACTGCCCAGGCCGAGTTTGAGCTGCTTTGCGGGGTGCCGGCCCTGCGGGAGCTTTCCGGTGTGGAGTTCAATGTCTTCACCGGGGCGAGGACGCCCTGCCTGCCCAACCTGCTCAGCGAGGGCGGTTACCACACCATGGCCAGCAACGGCTTCCGGCCCGATTTTTTCAATTCGACCAATGCCTACGAGGGGATCGGTTTCGCCAGGGCCTATTACCCCAGCGAGTATGCGCCGGCCCGGGAAACCTATCTTTCGCGGGGAGATGTCAGCGGCGAGGATTACATGTTCGACGGCGAGCTCCTGCGCCAGAACCTGGAGTTCGTTTCCGCCTGGCTGGCGGAGCACCCCGAGGAGCCGATCTTCAACTACGTCCTGACCATGTATGGCCACACTCCCAACGAGATCAATACCGAAAAGCGGCCGCCCGTGGTGCAGGTTTCCGGTGACGCCCCCGAGGACAAACAGCTGCAGAGGGCGGTCAACCAGTATTACTACCGGACCGAGGCCATCGCCGCCTTTGTGCGGGACCTGGTGCGGATCGACCCGAAAAGTCTGATCATCCTGGTGAGCGATCATCTGCCGCCCCTGAAGAACGGCCCCTATACCTACCGGGATTACAACTATCTCGGCCGGAAGGAGGGCTATCTCAACCTGAACCGGATCTTTTTCGTGGAGAACGGCCGCAGCGTCGAATACAACACCATCCATCACTACGAGGTGCCCGGGATCATCCTCGACTATGTGACCCGGAGCGAAAAGAAGGGACGCCGAGGCGAGGGATTTTTCGCCGGTCGGCTGCGGCGCTTCGATCTGGCCACCTACCACCAGGCCTATCTGACCATCATGGCCCAGGCCATGAACATCAAGAAGATTCTGCCGGAGGCAAGCGCCGGCCCCGCCGCCGGTGGGGAGACCGTCCCCGCGGGGGCGGAGATCTGCCCGGCTCCGCCCCCGGAAGCCTTTTGAGCCGCTCGCCTTCTCGAAGTTCTGGGGCCGCTATGCCTGGCCCAGCCGCCGTGCCGCGGCCATGGCCGACTTGAAGGCCTCGGCGGAGCGGGAGATGACCGCGTCCTCCACGCAGAAGGCGAGCCGGAAGTAGCCAGGCATGCCGAAGCCGCGGCCAGGCACGCCCAGGATCTTCTCTTCGGCCAGGAGCCCCACGAACTGCGCGTCATCGGCCAGCGGTGATTTGGGGAAGAGGTAGAAGGCGCCCTTGGGCGGGACAAATTCGTATCCCGCCTCGGCCAGGACCTTGCAGAAGAGCTCGCGGCGGCGGGTATAGATGGCGGTGTCCACCGTCACCCCCTGCAGTTCGGCGACCACCCGCTGCATCAGGGCCGGGGCGTTGACAAAGCCGAGGATGCGGTTGGCCAGGGCCAGGGCGCCGAGGAGCTGGGCCTTGCCCTCGATCTCGGGATGCACGGCGATGTAGCCGATGCGCTCGCCCGGCAGGGAGAGATCCTTGGAGTAGGAGGAAACCACCAGACTGTTGCGGTAGGCAGGGAAAACGCCGGGGACCGTGTGGCCGTCGTAGACGATCTTGCGGTAGGGCTCGTCGGCGATCAGGTAGATGGTCTGTCTGGCCCGGCCGAGGATTTCGGCCAGTCCGGCCAGCTCGCTCGCCGAATAGATCTGACCGGTGGGGTTGTTGGGGCTGTTGATGATGATCGCCTTGGTGCGCTCGCCGATGGCGGCCTCAATGGCGGCCAGATCCAGGCTGAAGTCCTCCCGGGTGTTGACGATCTTCGTCACCCCGCCGTGATTGTCCACGTAGAAGTTGTACTCCACGAAAAAGGGGGCCAGGATGAGCACCTCGTCGCCGGGGTCGAGCAGGGCTTTCATCACCACGTTGAGCCCGCCGGCCGCGCCCACCGTCATCAGCAGTTCGTCGGCGCCCACGCTCACCCCCTGTTCCCTGGAGACCTGCACGGCCACCGCGGCCCGGACAAAGGGATAGCCGGTATTGGCCATGTAGCCGTGGGCGCCGGGCCCCTCGGCGGCAACGATCTTCTGCACCGCCTCTCCGTACTGGGCCGGCGGCGGCAGGTCCGGGTTGCCGAGGCTGAAGTCGAAGACGTTTTCCGCGCCGAACTGGGCCTTCAATTTCGCTCCCTCCTCAAACATCTTGCGGATCCAGGAGGCGCGCTCGGCAAAGGCGATCATCTTTTGGGAAATAGCCATGTTTTTTCTCCGGTAAACAGTTGACGAAAGGCTCGTCGTTTTTTCTTATTCCCTTTCTCAATCAAGCGTTGACCTTGTCGCCTTCGCGTTCCCATCTTGATTGAGAAAGGGAATTACAGGGTTCTCTTGTCTACGATCCGTTTTGCTTTTCCCTCGGAGCGCTCCAGGGTTTTCTCCTCCACCAGCTTCACCTCCACGCCGATGCCGAGTTCCGAGGCGAGCCTGCGCTTGATGGTCTCGATGAGCTCCCGCTGCTTTTTCATCTCGTCAAAAAAGATCGACAGGAGTTTAACCGCTACAGC
>DDXK01000135.1 GCA_002347185.1 Desulfobulbaceae bacterium UBA2262
TTCGAATCTCGTTTCCCGCTCCAAACTTGTTTGCGATATCGAAGCGCGCGCCGCTGCGCTTCTCATGGAGATACCGGAAGCCCGTTTTGCTTTTTTTGTGGCAAAACGGGCCATTTTCACTTATGGTGATTGCTCCGGTCTGAGTATTCGAGAGGAAATTGCAATGAAAACCTATTTAACTCCGGTCAAAGAGATTGAGCGCAAGTGGTATGTGGTTGACGCTCAGGATAAGGTGCTTGGCCGTCTTGCCTCAGAGATTGCCTTCCGTCTGCGCGGGAAACACAAGGCCAACTATTCGACCTTCCAGGATGTCGGCGATTTCGTGGTCGTTGTCAATGCCGACAAGGTGCGCATGACCGGCAGGAAGTGGGATGACAAGGTCTATTATCGTCATACCGGCTATATGGGTGGCTTGAAGGAAGTGACCGCGAAGGAGATGCTCGCCAGGAAGCCGGAGGATATCCTGATCAAGGCGGTGCGGGGCATGCTTCCGAAAAACACCTTAGGGCGGGCGCAGTTGAAAAAGTTGAAGGTCTACGCAAGCGCAGAGCATCCTCATGCGGCTCAGCAGCCCGAGGCTTTGGAATTATAATTACCTGTTCACACGGCAGGCTATTGAGGTAGGAAATGGCTGATAATCGGTTTTATGCGACTGGAAAAAGAAAGACTGCGGTGGCACGGGTATGGCTCACTCCCGGCTCCGGCAATATTCAGGTCAACAAGATGAGCGTTGAGGACTACTTCGGCGGCGGCTATGACTACCGGCAGAAGGTTGCCAGGCCCCTTGCCCTGACGGAAACGGCTGCCAAGTACGATGTGATGGCCACCCTGAGCGGCGGCGGCAAGATTGCCCAGACCGAGGCCCTTCGTCATGGCATAGCCCGGGCTTTGCTCATCGTTGATCCCGAGTACCGGGTGACCCTGAAGAGGGCGGGCTTCCTGACCCGCGACCAGCGCATGAAGGAAAGAAAGAAGTACGGGCAGAAGGCGGCGCGGGCGAGGTTCCAGTTCTCCAAGCGTTAAGTTCTACCTGTTGCATTCTTGCACAGCTTTGTTTACCTCTGCAGGGGAAGGCGCTCGCGCTCTTCCCCTGCTTTTTTTACGGGCAACGCGCTTGAATTTTTCAGAGCTTGATTGGTGAGACTGATGATACGAGTAGGAATTGTTGGGGCTTCCGGCTACACCGGGGCAGAGCTGGCCCGGCTTTTGGCCAACCATCCCGAAGTCGAGCTGACCGTGGCCACCTCCCGCCAGTATGCGGGCAAGCCACTTTCCCAGGCCTTCCCGAGCCTGCGGGGGCGGGTCGACCTTCTTTGCGAAGATCTCCAGATCGCTGACCTTGTCGACCGGGCCGAGCTCTTTTTTACCGCCGTGCCACATCAAACGGCGATGAGCATCGTTCCGCAGCTGCTGGCGGCCGGAAAAAAGGTGGTCGACCTGAGCGCCGATTTCCGCCTGCGGGACGCGGGTGTCTACGAACAGTGGTATCAGGCGCACAGCGCCAAGGATCTGCTCTCAAGGGCTGTCTACGGCCTGCCGGAATTGTACCGGGAAAAGATCGCCTGCACCGCCCTCGTCGCCAATCCCGGCTGTTATCCCACCAGCGTCATCCTTGCCCTCGCCCCCTTGCTGCGGGCGGGAGTTATTGACCCGGAAACCATTGTCATCGACTCCAAATCCGGTGTTTCCGGAGCAGGGCGCACCGCGCAGGTGGGCAGCCTCTATTGCGAGGTCGCCGATGGCTTCAAGGCATACAAGGTGGCCGAGCATCGCCACACCCCGGAGATCGAGCAGGAGCTGAGTGTCCTGTCCGGCCGGCAGGTGACGGTCTCCTTCACCCCGCATCTCGTCCCCATGTCCCGAGGGATCCTGAGCACCATCTACGCCAGGGTCAATGGCGCCGAGCCCGACCTGTCAGAGCTCTACCAGGATTTTTACCGGAACGAGACCTTTGTCCGCCTTTGCCCACCGAACCAGTATCCAGCCACGCAGTACGTGCGGGGCAGCAACTACTGCGACATCGGCTGCAAGTATGACCCCCGCACCGGTCGGCTGATCGTTCTCTCCGCCATCGACAATGTGGTGAAGGGCGCCTCCGGGCAGGCAGTGCAGAACATGAACATCATCTGCGGTTTTCCCGAGCAGACCGGACTCATGGTTGTCCCCTTTTTTCCCTAAGGCACAGTGCGCAACATCAAACTTGTCCTTGCCTACGACGGTACCTGCTATGCAGGCTGGCAGAGGCAGAAGGGGCAACCGACCATTCAGGAGCTTGTCGAGGCAGCGATCGCAGCTCTGACCAGGGAGAAGGTCATCCTCCACGGCGCCGGCAGGACCGATGCAGGGGTACACGCGGAAGGGATGGTGGCCAATTTCCATTCCCGGACCGGAATCCCGTTGGCCGGGCTGGTGAAGGCCTTGAACAACGGCCTGCCGCCAGATATTCGCGTTTTGTCGGCGGAAAATGTTGCCAACGATTTTCATGCACGCTATAACGCCAGGGGAAAGTGCTACGAGTACTCCTTTATTGTTGCGGAAATCATGCCCCCCCTGCTGCTGCGCTACGCAGCTCAAGTGGCGATGCCCCTTGACCTGGACGCCATGGAGGCCTGTCTGCCGCTGCTGGTCGGCAGCCACGATTTCACCAGCTTCGAGGCCAGCGGCTCCAGGGAGAGCGGCCGCAGCGAGGGAAAGGGGGCAGTGCGGACCATATTCACCTGCCGCCTCCAACGGGCCGAGGAAGACGCGGACGGCATTTGCCGCCTCACCATTGCCGGGGACGGTTTTCTCCGGCACATGGTGCGCAATATTGTCGGCACCCTTTTTGCCGTCGGCACCGGCAGAATTGCCCCCCATGAGTTTGCCGGAATTCTTGCCGCCCGGAACCGGGCGCAAGCAGGCGCGACTGCCCCGGCCCGGGGGCTGAAGCTGAAAGAAGTGTTCTACGAATGACGTTTTTTGTTTCGTTGAGGCTACAGGGAAATTCTTCTTAATCAACGCGATGTGGGAAAGGAAAAATGGAAGCGGAAATCATCAGTCTTGCTGCGCGGGTGAAACAGATCAAGCCGTCGCCGACTCTCGCCGTCAACGCCAAGGCCAAGGCCATGAAGGCGGCAGGGAAGGACATCCTCAATTTCAGCGTCGGCGAGCCCGATTTCGATACGCCGGCCCATGTCTGCGCTGCGGCGAAAAAGGCCATTGACGAAGGATTTACCCGCTATACCGCGGTGCCGGGCATCCCGGAGTTGCGCGAGGCGATAGCCCGACGGTTCGGCGAGGATAAGGGCTGGCGCTATGAGCCTGAGCAGATCCAGGTCTGCTGTGGCGGCAAGCATGGCTTGTACAACATGGCCCAGGCGCTGTTCGGGCCGGGAGACGAGGTGCTGATCCCCACCCCGTACTGGGTTTCCTACCCCCCCATCGTCACCCTCGCCGGCGCCACCCCGGTGGAAGTGCCTCTTTCCGAGGAGAACGACTTCGACCTGACCGAGGAGCTGCTCAGGAAATACGCCACACCCAAAACCAAGGCCATTGTCCTCAACAGTCCCTCCAACCCAACCGGGGCCGTTTTTTCCGAGCAGGCGCTGCAGGCGGTCGCCAAGCTGGCCATCGAGGGCAAGTGGCTGGTCATTTCCGATGATATCTACGACACCATCGTTTATGGGGACGGCAAGCTCACCCACATCCTCGATGTGGAACCGAAGCTTGCCGCCCAGACCCTGGTGCTCAACGGGGTATCCAAGTCCTTTGCCATGACCGGCTGGCGCATCGGCTACACCGCCGGCCCCAAGCACATCATTGCCGCCATGAACAAGATCCAGAGCCAGAGCACCTCCAACCCGAGCTCCATCGCCCAGAAGGCGGCCCTTGCCGCAGTGAGCGGCCCGCAGGACTTTCCGCTCATGATGCGGGATGCCTTTGTGCCCAGGCTTGACTTCATCATGGACGCCTTGTGCAGCATCCCGGATGTGACCTGCGTACGGCCCAAGGGCGCCTTTTATGTCTTTCCCAATGTTTCCGCCTATTACGGCAGAAGCTTTCAGGGGAAGAGCGTCGCCAACTCGGTGGATCTGGCCGATTATCTGCTCGAGGAAGCGCTGCTGGCCGCGGTGCCTGGTGCAGCCTTTGGCGCGGATGCCTTTATCCGGTTCTCATTCGCCACCGACATGGCAACCATCAGGGAGGGGATGAAGCGGTTTCGGGAGGCGCTGGCCCGCCTGTCGTGAGGCAGGCGGCCGCAGTGTCATAACAGGCTTTTTTCGCTGGGTTCGCTCAGGGCCCAGGTCCAGCTGTCCAGGGGGCGTTCTTTCGAGAGCGCCTTCTGGCCGTTCTTGGTATAGCACTGGTAGACCCAATCAGCGCTTTTCAGATATATCTTGATGAGACCGAGGCTGGGGTGCTGGTACCAGCCTTCCGCATACAAGCCGTCCATTGTGTTCTCCTGTGTAACCGACCGATAATATTCTATTCTCTAAAATACAACGGAAAGAATCTACTTTTCAAGACAAAGTGAGATGCATTCCTTGCATTTGTCTTCTGTTTTTCCGGTCTGGCAGTATCGGCTGAAGCTCTTGATCAGATCCTGCCCCCCTCGCGGGCATTTTTCCATGAACTGGACAAACTGGGTCAGCCGATCGATGATTTCCTTCGGAGCCGCATGCTCGATCCGACAGGCGCCCTCCTCGGCCACCTTCTCGTTCACCGCCAGCACCTTGATGAAAAATTCCTTGAGGGCCCGATGGCGCCGGATGACATCTTCAGCCATCTCTTTGCCGGAAGGAGTGAGGGTGATCACCTCGTAGGGCGCGTAGTTGATGAACCCCCTCTGGGCCAGGGCCCGGAAGGCCTCGGTGACCGAGGAGCGGCTCACCTTGAGCTTGGCGGCAATTTCCTTGGCCCGGGCCACCTGTTTTTCAGAGATGATGTGGTAGATGGTTTCCAGGTAGTCTTCGAGGCTGGCGCTCAGTTGCGGCGGAGATTTCATAACGCTCCAGATGGGGTGGGCCGTTTTCTGTCGTGCTTGGACCCAGGAAGGGGGAAGAAATTTGATTTAGGTATGTCTAAAAATATTAAGCCCTTTCGGGGGTGTCAATCATAAACCGAGTATTTTTGAAAATATCGGGAGAATCTTTCCTGAAGGAGACGGGGCTCCGATTTCTGGCTCAATTCGGATTCTGCGCAAAGGCCGCCTGGATGACTTCCCGCAGCTCGAGAAAGGATCTGGCCTGGTAGAGTTCTTTCTTGAGGCCGCTGGCGTGCGGGAGACCCTTGAGGTATCTGCCGGCCTGGTTTTTTACCTTGGGAAGAATTTTTCCCACCGGGAAGAAGCGCTCGATGAGCTCCAAATGGCGGGCAAGGGCGGTGAGCCGGAAGGAGAGAGAAGGATTTTCCGGTGCCTCTTCCGAAAAGATCCAGGGAGTGCCCAGGGCGGCCCGGCCGATCATCACGCCGTCGCAGCCTGTTTCGGCCAGCAGGCGCAGGCCGTCGGCATGGGTCTTGACGTCGCCGTTGCCGATCACCGGAATAGCGACAGCCTCCTTGACCTTTCTGATCATTCCCCAGTCAGCCTGGCCGCCGAAGCCGTCGCTCCAGGTCCGCCCGTGGATGGTGAGTGCCGCGGCGCCACTGTCCTGGACCATGCGGGCAAAATCGCAGGCAATGAGGTTCTGGTGATTCCAGCCGCTGCGGAACTTCACCGTCACCGGCACCCGGGAGTTTGTCACCACCGCCCTGATGATCCGGGCGGCCGTGGCCGGCTCCTGCATCAGGGCGCAGCCAGCCCCTTTCCTGATCACCTTTTTCACTGGACAGCCCATGTTGATGTCGATGAGATCGATGGGCTGTTCCGAAAGCATGGCGGCCGCCTCGCCCATCAACTCCGGCTCGCCGCCGAAGAGCTGCATGGCCACCGGGCGCTCCTCGGGGACGGTGGCGATCATCTCCAGGGTGTTTTTCTGCCGGTAGAGCAGGCCGTGGCAGCTGATCATCTCCGAATAGCAGAGAGCGGCGCCATATTCGCGGCAAAGGAGGCGATAGGCGAGATCGGTGTAGCCGGCCAGGGGAGCCAGGATGAAGGGGGTGGCGAGGGAAAGATGGGCGATTTGCACGGTGCGAGAGGGGTGAGGATGGTTGGGCAATGGGAGGAGAGCTTTGCATCTGCCCCCATTGCCTGCAGGAACGGGATCAGAGAATTTCTTCCACGGTCTTGACCACGTTTTCCGCGGTAAAGCCGAAGTATTTGAAAAGTTCCTCGGCCGGCGCCGATTCGCCGAAACGGTCGAGGCCGACCACTTTTCCTTTGCAGCCTGCGTAGCGGTGCCAGCCACCGGTAACGCCGGCCTCCACCACAACCCGGGCCTGGACCGAGTCGGGAAGAACGGACTGCCGATAGCCTTCGTCCTGACGGTCGAAGAGGTCGGTGCTCGGCATGGAGACCACCCGGATTTTTTTCCCCTTCTCTGTCAGTTCCCTGGCGGCGGCCACGGCCAGTTCCACCTCGGAGCCGGTGGCGATGAGGATGGCGTCTGGTTTTGCACAGCCGCAATCGAGCAGGGTATAGCCGCCTCTGGCGATGTTGGCGATCTGTTCGGCGTTCCGCGGCTGGTGGGGCAGATTCTGCCTGGACAGCAGGAGAGAGGTGGGGCCGGTCTTGCGCTCCAGGGCAACCTTCCAGGCCACGGCCGTTTCCAGGCCGTCGCAGGGGCGCCAGACGCTCATGTTGGGGATCAAGCGCAGGGTGGCGGCCTGCTCGATGGGCTGGTGGGTGGGGCCGTCCTCGCCGAGGCCGATGGAGTCATGGGTGAATACATAGATGGACTGCTGCCGCATGAGCGCGGCCATGCGCAGGGCGTTGCGCGCATACTCCGAGAAGATCAGGAAAGTGGCGGTGTAGGGGATGAAGCCTCCATGCAGGGCGATGCCGTTGGCAATGGCCGCCATGCCGAATTCACGCACGCCGTAATAGACATAGTTGCCGCCGGCCTCCTCCTGGATGCCCTTGCAGCCCGACCAGAGGGTGAGGTTGCTGCCGGCCAGATCGGCCGACCCGCCGATGAGTTCTGGCAACAGGGGGCCAAAACCGTTGAGGCAGATCTGGGAGGCCTTTCTGGTCGCCACCTTTTCCGCCTTGGCGTTGATCCCCTCGATGAAGGCCGCGGCCTTTTGCGGCCAGTCGGCAGGCAGGGCGCCGTTCAGGCGGCGGGAGAGTTCCGCGGCCAGTTCGGGATAAGCGCTCCGGTAGGCGGCAAAGCGTTCGTTCCATTCCTTTTCCCGTTTCCCGCCCTTGGCTTTGGCGTCCCAACCCGCATAAATCTCGGCGGGAACCTCGAAGGCAGGATGGGGCCAGCCGATGGTCTCGCGGGTCAGGGCGATTTCCGCATCCCCCAGGGGGGAGCCGTGGCAGACCTCCTTGCCCTGTTTGTTGGGGGAGCCCCAGCCGATGATGGTTTTGCAGCAGATGAGCGAGGGCCTGTCCGTGACAGTCTGGGCCTCGGCAATCGCTTTGCGCACGGCCTCGGCATCATGGCCATCAACATTTTCGAGCACATGCCAGCCGTAGGAGCGGAAGCGCATGGGCGTGTTGTCGGTGAACCAGCCCTCCACCTCGCCGTCGATGGAGATGCCGTTGTCGTCGTAGAGGGCGATGAGCTTGCCGAGCTGCAGTGTCCCGGCCAGGGAGCAGGCCTCATGGGAGATGCCTTCCATCATGCAGCCGTCCCCCAGGAAAACATAGGTATGGTGGTCGATGATGGTATGCCCGGGGCGATTGAACTGTCCGGCCAGGGTCCTCTCCGCGATGGCCATGCCCACCGCGTTGGCGATGCCCTGGCCCAGAGGGCCGGTGGTGGTTTCGACGCCGGGTGCGTAGCCGTACTCCGGATGACCCGGAGTCCTGGCGTGGAGCTGGCGGAAGTTTTTGATCTCACTGATGGGCAGGTCGTAGCCGCTCAAATGCAGGAGGGAGTAGAGCAGCATGGAGCCATGTCCGTTGGAGAGGACAAAGCGGTCGCGGTTCGGCCAGTTGGGGTTGGCCGGGTTGTGTTGCAAAAAATCATTCCACAGAACTTCGGCGATGTCCGCCATGCCCATGGGCGCGCCGGGATGGCCTGATTTTGCTTTCTGGATGGCATCCATGCTGAGGGCGCGGATGGCATTGGCAAGTTCTCTGCGAGATGGCATGTGTACCTCCGGAGCTTGATTCGGTCGTATTTTCAGAAAAATATAGGGATACAGGGATTACACTATATACCTTTCCTGCCCCGAGATTGCCATCCCTATTTGCACGGCGGCCTCGTCCGCCAGGGCAGTGGCGAACATCCCGTACTTGCGGGAGAATAAAGGATGGACTCCCAGGCAAGGGGGCGGCGCCGGGTGCGTTACCTGCCTTCGGCGCCCTCTCCTCTGTGAGGGCGGGAAATCGCGCGATAGATGCGGATATAGATATTTTCGGCCAAGTCGTTTATCAGGGTGTCCAAGGCGATTTTTTTGTTGGCTTCGGTCTGAGCGCTGCTCCCCACATAGGAGTAAGTTTCCTCCAGCGAGAAGTTCTTCGCCTCCCAGATGATCCTGCCCGATTTGGCATCGACAATGGTGTACTGCACGGTGAGGATCGCCTTGAGGGCCTGCACACTGTCGTCGCGGGTGTAGGATCTGCCGGGGTATCGGAGGGAGAGGATTTTGCCCTTGAGGATATAGTCGGCGCCCTTGGCATCGGCAACCAGGCTCAGGCGTTTGGACTGCATGAGCCAGTCCTGGAGGGCGTTGTGCAGCTCGGTGGCCAGCCGGGCCTCGCTGGTGGGGTTGGCCCAGAGCGGGACATGGAGCCTGATGGGAGGGCCAGCCTCCTCGGTGGGCATGCGATTGGGGTTGGTGTACCCGCAGCCGGTCATGGCCATGAGCAGCAGGAGGAGAATCCAGTATTTCTTCAGGCTGTGGCTGTGCATTCCAATACTCCCCCAAACAGGTGCCGGCCGAAGGGCGACACGGGGAAACGCACCGTCCATCGGTTTTGAAGCTTCATAGTCTTTCAGACGACGATGTTGATCAGCTTGTTTTTGACCACGATGACCTTGCGGACCGGCTTGCCTTCCAGAAATTTCTGCACCTTTTCGTCAGCCAGGGCCATTTTTTCGAGCTCCTCGTCGGTCAGATCCGGAGCGGCCTGCAGCTGGCTGCGCATCTTACCCTTGACCTGGACCACCACGGTGACGCTCTCCTCCCTGGTCGCTTCCTCATCGTATTCGGGCCAGCCCACCTGGGCAAGAGGGGTGGCGTGTCCGGTCATCTCCCAGAGTTCGGCGCAGAAATGGGGAACCATGGGCGAAAGCAGCACCAGGACAGCCTCGATCGCCTCGCGGATCACCTCTGGTGCGCAGAGCTCGATCGCCTCGTCACCGGTCTGGCCGTAGAGGGCGTTGGTCAGCTCCATCACCGCGCTGATGGCGGTGTTGAAGTGGAACTTGTTTTCGATGTCCAAGCCGAACTTGCGGATGGTCTGGTGGGTTTTCCTGTGCAGGATCCGGCTGCTCGCGTTGAGCTCGGCGGGCATGGGTGCCGCTGGTTCGGCAAAAAGGGCCAGGTTGTCGCAGACAAAACGGTAGACCCGGTTCAGGAAACGGTAGGCGCCTTCGACTCCCTGGTCGCTCCACTCCAGATCCCTTTCCGGCGGCGCGGCAAAAAGGCTGAAGAGGCGAACGGTGTCCGCCCCGTATTTGGCCACCAGCTCGTTGGGATCCACCACGTTGCCCTTGGACTTGGACATCTTAGTGCCGTCCTTGATCACCATGCCCTGGGTGAGGAGGTTGGTGAAGGGCTCGTCAATGTCGAGATAGCCGAGATCCCGCATGACCTTGGTGAAGAAGCGGGAGTAGAGAAGGTGGAGGATCGCATGCTCCACGCCGCCGATGTACTGATCGACCGGCAGCCAGTAGTCGACGCTCTTCTTCTCCAGGGGGCCTTCCGTATGGCGGGGGCTGGCGTAGCGGGCAAAGTACCAGGATGACTCGACAAAGGTATCCATGGTGTCGGTTTCCCGCCTTGCGTTGCCTCCGCACCTGGGACAGGTGGTCTGGTAAAAGCTTGCCAGGCCGTGCAGGGGGGATTTCCCCGATTTGTCAAACTGCACGTCGAGGGGCAGGCTGACCGGCAGTTCCTCTTCCGGTACCGGCTGCACCCCGCATTTCTCGCAATAGAGCATGGGAATGGGAGCGCCCCAGTAANNGATGCCCCAGTCCCGCAGGCGGTAGGTGGTACGCTGGCAGCCGAAGCCTTTCCGGGCGGCCGAGGCCGTGATCGCCTCTTTCGCCTCTTCCGAAGGCAGACCGCTGAACTCGCCGGACTCGACAAGCGTGCCCAAGCCGTCGTAGGCCTGGTCCATGCTCTCTGCAGCCAGGGGAGCGCCCTCGGGCTGCACCACCACCTTGATGGCGATGCCGTACTTTCTGGCAAACTCGAAGTCGNNGGCACGGCCATGACCGCTCCGGTCCCGTACTCCATGAGGACGAAGTTCGCCACATAGACGGGTAGCCGAGTGCCGGTGAAGGGGTTGAGGCAGTAGCCGCCGGTGAAGACCCCTTCCTTGTCAAGCTCGTCTCCCGGCTTCAGGCGCTGTTTTTCGACCTTGATCCGGGCAATGAACTCGCGGACCGCCTTCTCCTGCCCGGTTCCCCGGCTCAGCTCCGAGGCCAGCGGATGTTCCGGGGCGATGGACATGAAGGTCGCCCCGAAGATGGTGTCCGGCCGGGTGGTGAAT
>DDXK01000085.1 GCA_002347185.1 Desulfobulbaceae bacterium UBA2262
TTGCCGCTCAGGGCGTTCAGGTAGACGGGCAAGGTGGCGACCAGGGTCTTGCCCTCGCCGGTTTTCATCTCGGAGATTTTCCCCTGGTGGAGCACCATGCCGCCGATGAGCTGCACGTCGAAGTGGCGCATGCCCAGGACCCGCTTCGCCGCTTCCCGGCAGACGGCAAAGGCCTCGGGCAGCAGGTCGTCGAGGGTCTCCCCTTTGGCGAGACGCTCGCGGAAGCGGACGGTCATGGCGGCAAGCCCGGCATCGTCGAGCTTGACGATCTCCGGTTCGTGCCGGTTGATTTCCGCCACCAGCGGCTGGAGGGCCTTCAGCACCCGCTCGTTCTTACTGCCGAACACCTTCTTCAATAACGAACCAAACATACGCTACTCCAAGAGCTCAACGCGAAAAAGGGCCCTGCCCGGCAGATCCCGGCAGCGGCCGCAGGCACTTCCTCGCCATGTGTCGAATGCGGGGCAGGCGGCGCGGCGAAGATCCGTCCCGCCGCGCCGCCTGCCCCGCCCTAACCTTTTTCCCAGACCAGGGCTTCCTCGTTGCAGTCGGGGAATTTTGGACAGTTGATGCAATCGCTCCACACCTTGTGGGGCAGTTCGTTCTTGTCAATGGGCCGGAAGGAGAGACGTTTGAAAAATTCCGGCTGATAGGTGAGGGTAAAGACCCGGTTGATCCCGAAATGGTCGGCTTCGGCCAGACAGGCCTCCACCAGCCGCCTGCCGATCCCCTTGCCCTGGTGCTCCTCGGCCACGGCCAGGGAGCGGATCTCGGCCAGATTCTCCCAGCAGACGTGCAGGGCGCAGATGCCAAGGACCTCGCCCTCCGCGCCGTCGGCGACAAAGACCTTGAAATCACGAAGCTGATCGTAGAGGGAACTCAAGGAACGGCCAAGAAGCAAGCCCTTGTTGGCGAAATGCTGCAGAAGCGCATACATCACCTTCACATCGCTCATTCTGGCGTCACGGATCATGGGTTGCATCTCCTTCCTGGCGCGGGGCGGCGGGAAAAACTGCTCTTCAGGCGCCCCCGAAAAACAGTTCTACCATAACCATTCAAAAAGAAAAACAAATTCACAAATCGGCACCCGTCAGGGACCTTGCAGCCTGGCGGCGGAAACCAGGGCGATATAGGCCTTGACGCCCTGCTCCTTTTCAAGACGGGCCGCGAGCTGATTGGCGTCGGCGAGCCGGTCGAACTTCCCGACATAGACTCGGGAAAAGGGGTCATCCGCCTCCTGGGGCGGAACCAGAAAGGCATCGTAGCCGCGGGCCCGCCACTGCTCCGCATCCCTCTCCGCCCGCTCCGCCTCGCGGAAGGCGGAAACCTGCAGGGCAAAGAAGGTCGGCTCGGCCGCCCCCTCCCCGGCGGGCTCCTCCCCTGCCGACGCCACCGGCAGGGAGACGACCTCCTGCCCCCCATCCCGCTGCGGCTCCGCCAAGGCGGGAAGCGGGGGCTCCCCCCCCCTGCCCTCGAAGGGCGAAGCGAAACGGGCAAAGGGAGAAACGCCGGCGCTGATCGGGGTGAAAACCGACTGCCCGGCCCAGAGGCCGAGCAGGAACATCCAGAAAAAAATGGCGGCACAGACGACGAGGAGGCCGAAGAGGCCCAGTATCCCCAGTTCGAAGCGGATGGTGAATTTTTTCTTTTTTGCCGGCGGCGCCATCTTTGCGAGGATTACGAGGATTGGAGGGGAAAAAGAAGAGGGAGAGGGTTTTCCCCTCCCCCCCTGTCACATGTTTTCCGGGGCATTGACCCCGATCAGGGCCAGGCCGTTACGCAGGACGATCCGCAGGGCCTCGGCCAACCAGAGCCGGGCCCGGCTCAGCTCCTCGTCCTCGCCGATCACCCGGGTCTTATTGTAGTAACTGTGGAACTGGGCGGCAAGGTCCTGCAGGTAAAAAACAAGGCGATGCGGAGCCAGCTCCAGGGCCGCGCTTTCCACCAGGCCGGGGAAGGCGGCCATGGCCTTGAGCAGACTGGTCTCCTCCTCCAGGCCAAGGCGGGCAAGGGGGGCGCCGGCAAGCTCGCCCGCGGCGAGGCCCTTGGCCTCTGCCTGTCTGGCGATGCTGTGCAGGCGGGCATGGGCGTACTGCACATAAAAAACCGGGTTCTCCTGCCCCTCCTTCGTGGCCAGGTCGAGATCGAACTCCAGCTGGCTGTCCGCCTTGCGCATCAGGAAAAAGAAGCGGGTCACATCCTTGCCGACCATGTCGATCAGCTCGTCCACCGTGACAAAGGTGGCCTTGCGGGTACTCATCTTCACCTGCTGGCCGTCCCGCATCAGGGTGACGAACTGGTGCAGCACCACGGTGACCTTCTCCGGCTCGTAGCCCAGCGCCTTGACCCCGGCCAGGACATCGGGCACCGTGGCGATATGATCGGAGCCGAAGATATCCACCATCCAGTCGAAGCCGCGCCTGAACTTCTCCCGGTGGTAGGCCATGTCGGGCAGGCGGTAGGTGGGCTCGCCCGTGGACTTGATGATCACCCGGTCCTGCGGCAGGCCGAACTCGGTGCTTTTGAACCAGACCGCCCCATCCTGGTCGTAGGCCAGCCCCTTGGCGCGCAGGGTGGCGACCACATCGTCCACCAGGCCGTTCTCGTAGAGGGAATGCTCGTTGTAGTAATTGTCGAAGACGATATCAAGACGCCTGAGGGTGGCATTGATGTCGGCGAAGATCACCTGTTCGGCCTTGCTCTTGAAGGGGGCGACCTCGGGTTCGTCCTTGAGGGAATCGCCCTTCTCCCTGACCAGCTCCCGGGCGATCTCCCGGATGTACTCCCCCTGATAGCCGTCCTCGGGAAAGGCAAAGGGCAGGCCCAGCTCCTCGAGGTAGCGGGCCCGGGTGGACTCGCCCAGCACCCGCATCTGGCGGCCGGCGTCGTTGTAATAATACTCCCTGGTCACCCGATGGCCGGTGGCGGCAAGGAGCCGGGCGATGGCGTCGCCCAGCACCGCCTGCCGGCCATGCCCAACGCTCAAGGGGCCGGTGGGGTTGGCGCTGACAAACTCCACGAGGACCTTCTGCCCCCCGCCGATGGCGCTTGTGCCGAACTCCGCGTCACGGGCGACGATTTCCGGCAGCACCGACTGCCAGACCCTGTTGTTGATGAAGAAGTTCACGAAGCCGGGGCCGGCGATCTCCACCCTGTCGAGCAGGTCGGCGTGGGGAGCGATCAGCTCCACGAACTGCTGGGCCACCTGCCGCGGATTCTTCCTGTCCCTGCCGGCCACGACCATGGCCAGATTGGTGGCCAGATCCCCCTGCCCGGCATGCTTGGGTTCCTCCAGGGAATAGGAGCCCGCCGCCGCGTCACTCCAATACCCTTTGCCCACACCATCGGCAAAACATTGATCCATCAGCTGTTTGAGACGTGTCTTGATCATGACGATTTCAACCCATTCCAGTAGCGCGAAACACGCTCACGGTGCATCGCTGTCAATATAAGTCTGCCGGTTGCAGGCCCCGAACAGGCAGAGAATTTCATAGTTGATGGTCCCGGACCACCGGGCCAGCTCGTCGGCGCCGATCTCCCCAGCGCCCTGGCGTCCGAGGAGCACGGCCTCGTCTCCCGCCCGCACCGAGGGGATATCGGTGACATCGGCCATGCAGGCGTTCATGCAGACCATGCCCCTGATCGGCACCCGCTGCCCGGCGAGCAGCACTTCGGCCCGCCCGGCCAGCCTGCGCAGATAGCCGTCGTCGTAGCCCGCCGGCAATACAGCCAGCCGGGTAGGCCGTTCGGTCACATAGGTATGGCCGTAGCTGATCCCCTGCCCGGCCGGCACCTCCTTGACCTGCAGAACCCGGGTACGAAAGCGCATGGCCGGTCGGAGGGACAGGGAAAAATCCCTGCCCAGCCAGGAGGCGGGATAGCAGCCATAGAGGGAAATGCCGGGACGCACCATGTCGCAGCGCAACCCGGGATAGCGGAGCAGGGCAGCCGAATTGGCGATGTGCCGGAGCGGCCCGCCGCCGGCCGGAGGCGGCAAGGCCGCCAGCAGCTCGACAAAGGAGGCGTACTGGGCCTCGCTCGCCGGGTCTCCTTCCGCATCGGCCTTGGGGAAATGGCTGAGGACCCCGGCCACCCGGAGCTGGGGAATTTTCGCCAGCCCGGCCATGAAGCCCGGAAACTCGCCGGGCAGAATGCCCAGACGGCCCATCCCCACATCCACCTTCACCTGCACCGGCAGCCCTACCCCAGCCGCGGCCGCGGCCCGGCCCAAGGCCTGGGCCACGGCAAGGTCGTAGACAACCGGGGTGAGCTGCCTGGCGACCACCTCCGCCGCCGCCTGCGCATCGCAGCCGAGCATGACCACGATCTGGCCGGCAATCCCGGCCTGGCGCAACAAAACCCCCTCCTCCACCTCGGCGACCCCGAAGGCGTCGGCCCCGGCCTGGGCAAAGGCGGTGGCCGCGGGAAGCAGGCCATGCCCGTAGGCATCGGCCTTGACCACGGCGAGGATCCGCACCGCCGGCGAGAGCAGCCGGCTGATTTCCCGATAATTATGACGCAGGGCGGCGAGATCTATTTCGACGCTGTTCCAGGAGCGACTTGCCATGGCCTTCAGCACTCTTTTTCCGGAAGGGAGGACCACGTCCGCCACAGGAGCCGGCTTGACAAAAACAGGGCCCAGCCCACGGCGAGATAGAGCACGGCAAGAAAAAGGACCGGCAGGGCGGAATGACGCAGCAGCCGGCCGGCGAGCATCATGCAAACCACCAGCCCCCACATCCGCCAGGAATAAACGCCGCCGAGGCAGGCCCCGTCCTGGCGGGAGGTGATGCGCGCCGCGTTTTTACGCGCGGCCTTGTCGAGCACCCAATACGCCTTCAGCGTACCGAGGGCAAGGGCCAGCGCAAGCACCCACTCCCAAGCGCCGGGAATCAACAGCCAGCCCCTGACCATCAGATAGAAGCCGATGAAGCTCCACATCAGCGCGGCAACCACCAGATGGGTACCCACGCTCGCCCTCGGCGTGAACCTCGTCAACCAGCGCATCCCCTTCCTCGTCCGGCACGCGGCCAAATAAATAGGCCTACCCCCGCAACGGGGATAGGCCTATGCTCTGCAGAGAATGATCCGCAAATGACTACATTACACCTCGGTGACGGTGAGGGCACCCTCGGGGCAAACCTCCACGCAGGTCTCGCAGCCAAGGCATTCGTCGGCGTTCACCGGCTCGGCCTTGCCGTCAACCATTTCATAAACCTGAGCGGGGCAGGCGTTTACGCACTCCTCGTCACCGGCACACTTGTCCTTATCCACGTCGATCTGCCACATAATTTTTCCTCCATATAAGGTTAGCGAAAATTGCTGAACAGGATAGAGTTGCCGCGAATTTCCGACGGAACTTCGTACCCATTGTTTCCCTGATCAATGCCTCAATTTCCCTCTCCCTCTAATTCACCGGCATTCTTTTGTCAATAAAAAAGCGCAGCCGCGAAGAGGGCTGAGCAGCCGGCAGAAAGCGCCGAATCCTGTTGACCTGCCGGCGCCTTTCCTTTAGGATACCAACCGGCTTGCCGGCAGGAGGAACATCTCCTGTTCGCGCGTGATTTCAAAGAGATACGGGGCTTGAACCATGAAGAGCAAAACAAGAAACAAAAAAGAAAAGGTCGTCAGCCTGGAGCTCAGGGCCCAAAAAAACGAAGAGGCGATGATCGCCGGCATCCTCGAGGGCAGCCCGGAGGGCATCGGCGTCGCGGTCATCCGCCTGGACTGCGGCTGCAAGAAGATGGCCGCCGTGAACAGGCAGGGTGAGCCGGCCAGCAAGGTGGTCATCTACCGCGACAACTCCGAGAGCGTCTGCGAGCAGTGCAAGCAGGACAACGGCCCCTTTGCCCGGGTGGCGGCGCAGTTCATCCACTGGCAGGCCACGGACCTCGACGGCGCCACCAGACTGAAGATCGAAGCCAAGGTGCTGGGCACCTACACCAGCCACTGAACCAGCCGCCGCGGATGGGATGGCAAGGGCCTCAAGCGCCTGCCCGCGCCTCCCGGTGGCGCACCGCCTGCCGCAGCAGCCCCTCGGCCCACTGGGGGGTGCCGGCCGCATGCACATGGGTGTAAAGGGCGAGGACATTTTTATAGACCAGGCCATCACGGCCACCGGCAAAACCAACCCCCCGCTCCATGGCAAGACTGAGGCCCCCCTCTCCCCCCTGCCAGCGCAGCACCTTGCTGTAGCGGAACTCATGTCCCTTGAGCTGCAGCCCCACCGGATAAAAGGGATTTTCTCCCTCCACCCTGAGCACCGTGTAGCCGTGGGCCTGCGGTTTTTTCATCAGGCCGAATTCCACCGGGAAAACGCCGGCCAGGGGGTAGGCCTCGCCCTCGAGCACCATACTCTCCCCCAGGTAGATGAGGCCACCGCATTCGGCGTAGATGGGCAGGCCCGCCTCGGCCGCCCTCTTGAGGGAGGCGCGGAAGGAAGCATTGGCCGAAAGCTCCCGGGCGCTCATTTCCGGGAAGCCGCCGCCGATATAGAGACCGTCCAGCTCGGGCAGCTCCGGATCGCGCAGGGCGTTGATCTCCACCAACTCCGCCCCCAGGGCGACCAGGGCTTCGAGATTCTCCGCATAGTAGAACTGGAAGGCCGCGTCCTTCAGGATGCCGATCCGCGCCACCCGGGCGGCCGGAGTGCTCTCCGGAGCCTCGCCCCCCGGCGGAACCTCCCGCATCACCCCCTCGATGGCGGCAAGATCGAGATACTTTCCGGCCTTGTCCGCCAGCAGCGCAACAGCCTCGTCCGCCGCCGCATGCTCCGGGCAGGGGGTCACGCCAAGATGCCGCTGCGGGAAAACATCCTGCCGGGAGCGCGGAATGGCCCCCAGCACCGGAATGCCGGCATACCGCTCCACCGCTTCCCGGACCAGCAGCTCGTGCCGGCTGGTACCCACCCGGTTGAGGACCACCCCGGCAATGGCCACCTCGGGGTCGAGCACCTTGCAGCCCAGGACCATGGCGGCCACCGTCCTGGTGGTCTTGGTGCAATCGACCACCAGAAGGACCGGCAGGCCGAGGCTCTTGGCCAGCTCGGCCGTGCTGAAGGTCCCCTCCGCGTCCACTCCGTCGTAGAGCCCACGGTTGCCCTCAATGACGACCAGCTCCCGACCCTGACCGTGGCAGAAAAAGGAATGGCGCAGGGCCTCGGGGGTCATCAGGTAGGGATCGAGGTTGTAGCAGGGCTGGCCGGCGGCCCGGGCCAGCCAGCCGGCGTCTATGTAGTCCGGCCCCTTCTTGAAGGGAACCACCCGCCGGCCAGCCCGGGAAAAGGCGGCGACCAGGCCGACCGCCACCACGCTCTTGCCGGCGCCGCCGCCAAGGCCGCCGACCACCAGCCCTTTCGGCCCGCCCGCACCAAGGCCCGAGACCCTGCCCAAATCCGAATCAGTCATCGCCGCTCCTCTTTTTTACCCATTTGCCCCAAAAGACCACCTTGTGCCGGTGCTGTCAAGCTGCGCGCCGCGCGGCCCAGGCCTGACGCCCTAAAGATTTTGACGAACTCTTCCGCCTGTGGTAATTTTTCCGCCTTGCGGACCGGGCAGCCCGTGCTTACTATAGCCCCTAACCCGCGACGTGGGGCGCCCCGCGCCCGCTCTTCCCGAACAACCATCTGCTTTCTTTCCGACAACAAAGCGGATTGACGATTCTAACCTTTTTCACATGAGGTCTCCATAATGTCTGCGCAACAGCAAGAAGATCTGAGCACGGTCATCGCCGAGCTCGAAGAGAAATGCCGGGAGCTTCCCGACAATGTCATGGCCCACCACCATCTGGCCCTGGTTTACCGCAAGGCGGGCCGCCGCGACGACGCCCTCCGCAAGCTGGAGGAATGCATCGCCCTCGACGCGCACTCCGTGGAGGCCCACATCAACCTCGGCGCCTTTTACTTTGAGGAGGGCAACCTGGACAAGGCCCTGGAGGCCAACCAGACCGCGCTGCGCATCAATCCCGAGCTGGCCCAGGCCCACAACAACATCGGCCTCATCTGGCAGCAGAAGGGCGACGCGGCCAAGGCCGTGGCGGCCTGCACCAAGGCCACCATGCACGATCCGAAGATGCACATGGCCTGGCTCAACCTCTCCTCCGCCCAGGTAATGGCCGGCGATTTCTCCCTGGCGGCCAAGGCGGCCCAAGAGGCGATCAAGCTCGAACCCGATCTTGGCGTCGCCCACAATAACCTGGCCGTGGCCCTCTATTACGCCGAGGATTACCAGGGCGCCAAGAAAGCGATGACCAGGGCGCTGGAGCTGGGTTACACGGTGGACCCGCGCTTTGTCGCCGCGGTGGAGCAAGAGCTGTAGCCATGGTCAAGGACGCCCTGATCAAGGTGCGGCCCTGGTGCCCCTTCTGCGGCCAGCATGTCGGGGTGCCCAAGGAGCCGACGCAGCGGAAGATGGACGAATTCACCACCGGCGCCTGCCAGTGCGGCGCCGTTTACACCTGCGACCCCACCGGCTTCAACGTCGGCGCGGCCATGGTGGAGGCAATAGTCCACGCCTGCGACGACAACTGGGATCTCGCCTGGGAGCTGCTTCCGGACGAGGATTACCTCACCGGCCGCATCGACAACTACGACGAGCAGACCCACCAGGTGTACGAAACCAAGAATGTGGATGGCCGCAAGGTTTCCGGAGTGCTCTATTTCGTCCGCCTCAACAGCGATCTGGCCGAACTGGCCCAGAAACTCGACAAGCACCGGAAAACCAAGGAAGCCGCCCTCGTCCCGCCGGCAGAGGCCGGCGACACCCCGGTGCTGGAGCCGGTCCGCGATCCCAAGCGCATCCGCAAAAAAGCCACCAAGCTGGAGATCAAAAAGCTGGTCGAGGCAGACGACATCGACGCCCTGGTCGACCTCGCCTTCGACGACCCCAGGGCCCTGCGCTTCATGCAGCGCCTGCTTTACGATCCGGACGAAGCGGGACGCTGGCACTGCGCCCATGTCATCGGCCAGGTCTGCCGGCGCCTCTCCACCCGCAAGCCCGGAGCGGTCAGCGATCTGCTCCACCGCCTCTACGAGGCCTGTTCAGACTCGGCCGCCACCCACTGGGGGCTCCTCGAAACCATCGGCTCCATCATCGCGGCCCGGGCGGACATCTTTGGCGCCTTTTCCCGGCATCTCCTCATGTACCGCGGGGTTCCCTCCACCCGCGTCCAGGTGCTCTGGGCCTTGGGCACCATCGCGGAGAAACGGCCCGACATCATCAGGGCCATCCCCTTCTACAGCCTCTTTCCCTACGTCGACCATCCCGACTCCCTTACCAGGGGGCATGCGGTCCGTCTCTTCGGGAGGATCCTCGCCAGCGAGGTGGAAAGCGAGATCGAGAAACTGGTGGACGACGAGGCAGGGGTAACCATCTACGAGCAGGGGCGGCCAGTGGCGACCACCGTCGGCGAACTCGCCAGGGAAGCCCTGGCCCGGCTGCGCAACAAGTGACCAGAAGAGAGACAGGAACCATGCACGAGCAAGAGACAGGCGGCACCGAGCCGCAGGAAGAGAAAAGCCAGGCCCAGCAGGATTACGAGGCCGGTATCGAATTCTTGAAGAACAAGGAGGCAGCCCAGGCCGCCAACGCCTTCCACAATGCCCTCCTCGGTTACGAGGCCGAGGAGAACGACAACGGCATCGCCAATGCCTCGGACAAGCTCGGCGACCTCTGCGCGGAACGAGGCGAGGCGGAAAAGGCCCTCTCCCATTACGACCGGGCCTATGCCATCTGCGAGAAGCACTCCGACCGCTTCAGCCTCTTCTCCATCGAGAAAAAAAAGGCCAGGCTGATGTACGACAGCAAGAATTACGCGAAGGCCATTGAGCTCTATCTCGGGGTACTGGACGAATACAGCGCCCTGCGCAACCCGCAGGGATCGGTGGACACCCTGGAAACCCTGGCGGAAATCTATCTCCTCACCGGGGAGCGGGCCAAGGCGGCGGATGCTTACCGGATGGCGGCCTCAATCCACAAAAGCTTCAAGCACAACCGCACCGCGGAAAAATTTCTGGCCAGGGCCGAGGAAGCAGCAAAAGGCTGAACGGCCGTCCTTGCCAGGGCGCCGGCCCTCTCCCTCTGTTCAACCCCCCTCTGCGCCGGGGCCAGCAAGGTCCGCCCGTCCCAGGACAACGGCGGCGACGGGCCAGCGCCTGCGGCCACCTTCCGGGCCGGCCAGCTCCACGGCAAGAGCAAAAAGCCGCTGCTGCACGGCAGCAAGGTTGACGGTGGGGTAGGCCTGCCCGGGCGAAAAGCCGGAAAGCCCGCAGACATGCCCCTTTCCCTCTATCACGGTGGGAATGCCGTAGGTCCGGCAGTTGACGGGCCTCGCCGCATAACAGAGACAGAGGCCATCGGCCCCGAGCAGCGGACAGCGAATGCGCGCGGTGGCAGGATCCTGGCCCTCTTCGACAAGTTGCCGCCACTGCCGCCAGGCTCCTGCCGCGGCGAGGCGTATCTCCTCCCGCACGGCGGGCGGCAGGCCAGCCAGGGCGGCTTCGAGGTTGACCGCCTCCACCAGGGAGAGATCAAAAACCGCGTGGCAGCAGTCCTCGCAGCCCCTGCCACAGCGGACTTCGCCGGGATGGGCCTCCCGCACCCTGGCAAAGGCCTGATCAACAGCGGCAAAAATCTCTTCCAGCCTCTCCATCTCCCCACCCGAAACGGCGCGGCGCAGTGCGCAGCACCGACCTTCCCCCGCCTCTGCAAAAAAAAAATGCAGAGGAAATCCTCTGCATTTCAATAAAGCATCAACGCGTCCAAAAAATATTAACCGCGTTTTTCCTCGTCCTTGGCGCGGCCCTTGGCTGCGTACATGGTGGTGCTGCCGGAAGACCAGAAGTCCATCTTGCCTTCCTTGACCAGATCGTTGGCCGCGTTCTTCACGTCGCGGGGCTTGGCCTCGGGATCGCAGGCGTAAAAATCCTTCACGTACAGCTGGGGCTTCGGAGCCTTGAGAGCCTTCTCAAGTATCGCTGCTTTGAGTTCTTCCTTGCTTAATGCCATGATACTTACTCCTTCAGAAAGGGTTTAGGCAAGCATACTGGTTATGAACAGAGCAAGGTCAGCAGCCCGTTGCGGGCTGCTGACCTTCTGAACTACTGAATATCAACAACTTACTTGATATGGCTGGTGAACTTGAACTGGGTGGTGGTTCTCCAGGTATCGTAGGCCAGACGGTAATCGTCGATGGACTTGATGGTGAAGGGAATGCCGGTCTTCTCGAAGAACTTCTCCCAGCCGATCCGCTCAGCCCATTCGCCGACACGCTCGTACTTGCGGGCGTCCTTGGCATAGGTCTCGAGGATGTTCTTCACTGCCGCAACAGTCTCCGGCCAACGCGGCGGGGTGTTGGGCAGGAAGGGGATGACCAGCTTGGAGAACATCGGGGCCTTCCGGGAGTTGGAAACCTTGCCGCCAACCAAGATGGCGATACCGTCACCATCCGGATCCGCCAGCGGCATGGCCGGGCACATGGTGTAGCAGTTACCGCAGAACATACAGCGCTCGGCGGTTACCTTCACGGACTTGACATCCTCGCCGGCGCTGTTCTTCACAGTGGCGGGCTTCACCGCGCCCAGCGGGCAGGCGGAGATGGCCAGCGGCAGCTCGCAGAGGCCGGTGATCGCATCGTGGTCGATCATCGGCGGCTTGCGGTGGATGCCGAGGATAGCAATATCGGAAGCATGCACGGCGCCGCACATGTTCAGGNNTTCACCACGCCGGAAGCGTCGGTGGCCGGGGTATGGCAATGGATCCAGCCCTGGGTATGCACACAGTTGCTGACGGATGCGCCGGTGCCACCAACCGGGAACTTGTTGCCACGGCTCTTCAGATCGTCCAGCAGGGGCTGAACCTTGGCCTTGGCGTCAACCATGAACTCCACGTTGTTACGGGTGGTCCAACGGACATAGCCGTCACAGTGCTTGTCGGCGATGTCGCAGATCTCGCGGATGTGCTCGATACTGATGAGACGGGCGGCGCCAACACGGACGGTGTAGCACTCGTCGCCGCTCTCCGCCTTGTGCATGAGCACGCCGGGCTGCAGGATCTCGTGGTAGAGCCATTTGCCGTAGTTCTTCTTGATGACGGGCGGGAAGAACTGCTCGTAATGCGGGGGACCGATATCGGTGATTCTGTCGGCCATCGGATTGGCTGGATCGTAACCCATGATAAACCTCCTTATATAGTAACGTCTAAGTTCAAGTGATTGTAGTTAGCCATTCACATTACTGAGCGTGACGCTTGCGGAACTCACGCACGTCACGATCCCAGCCGCCTTCAACCTCGTCCTCAGCCCAGAACACATAGGGGTTGGAGCGGGGCTCTCTCACATGCTGGGGCGCGATGGTCACCTCCATAACCTTCAGGAAGGTGGGCAGGCCTACACGCATGATGGTCTCACCGACACGCTCACGGTTCTTGCCAACCTCCATCCACCAATCCCAGATCTTCTCGATCACTTCCACGACTTCCTCGAACTCGCTGTCGGGGTTGATCTCGATGAAGGGAACGGTCATGGTGGCGAACTGGGCGCCATCGAGGATCGGAGCCTTGGCGCCGACACAGATGGTCGCACCCTGCTGCAGGCCGGGACGCAGGGCGCGCGGCATGACGTTGATGCAGTGCATGCAACGGGTACACTCGGCGTTGTCGATCTTCAGGGTATCGCCTTCCATCCACATGCAGCCGGTGGGGCAGAGGTCAAGAACCTCGGCCTTGATGTCGAACTTGCCCCAGTCCTTGCCAGCGTGGGCGCCGGCGTTGGGCATGAACTCACCCTTGATGTAGCCCTTGACGGCAGCCTGGTCGATGCGGATATCATCCTTCCAGGTGCCGATGACGGCAAAGTCGGAACGGGCGATGGCGGCAACGCAGTCATTGGGGCAGCCGGAGAACTTGAACNNGAACTTGTAGGGGAAGGCCGGACGATGGATCTCGTCCTGATAGCGCATGGTCAGGGTGTGGCAGAGGTTCTGGGTGTCGTAGCAGCCCCATTCGCAGCGGGCGCGGCCCAGGCAGCACTCGGGGGTACGGAGGTTGGAGCCGGAACCGCCCAGGTCCTGGTTCAGGTTGTGGGTCAGGTCGTAGAAGAGGGGCTCCAGGTGGTCAGTGGTGGTGCCGAGCAGTACCAGGTCGCCGGTGGAGCCGTGCATGTTGGTC
>DDXK01000084.1 GCA_002347185.1 Desulfobulbaceae bacterium UBA2262
GCCCTCGGCGAGCTCGATCTCCTCGGCAGGCTCCTGCGTCTGACCGCTTTCGCCGGGCGGCCCGGTCAGGCGCAGGAGGGAGGTCCGGATTTCCTCCAGCTCGCTCAGCAGGTTGCGGGCCTCTGTCTGCTGTTGCTGCCCCACGGTCTCGTTGAGCAGCTTTTTGAAGGCGTCGAACATGTCGCGGAGGAGATGCGGTGAATCGGCGGAAAGGCCAAGCTGCTTGAGGAGATCGTCTTTGCGCTCTTCGGAGACGATGAAGACGTTTTCCCGGCCGATGATGATGCCGGCCGTGTTCCTGCCGGTCCTGTCCAGATCCTTCAGGGACTTGTTGAGGCTCGACTTGAGGCTGCTGAAATTTTTCCGCTTGGCCTTGAATTCTTCCTCGGAGGCCGGTTTCCAGAGCTTTACGACCAGTTCGTCGGTGGGGATGCTGTCGATGCGCTGCAGGGCGCTCTCGTCCTGGAAGTAGGAGCGGATCAGTCGGGCCAGTTCCGCCTTCAGGGTGCCCGGCTTCAGTTCGAGGTTGGCCAGGGTTTCATCGATGCCCTGCAGGGTAAAGAGGGAAGGCATGGCGCTGTTCCGTTGTCTGGTCTGAAAAGCCTTGCGGTCGGGATTTTTCGAGGGGCGTCCCTGTACATCCGCGTTGAATTGTATACAATCGTTATGGATTATAGTACCTGATGGGGGAGGGCCGCACAGGGTTTTCTCGGCCCGTCCGGTTTTGTTTGGGAAAAAACGTCGCGCCTCACGGGAGAAGTGCATGACAAAGCCTGTGGTCATTGTGGAGACGGCAGCCAAGGCGGAAAGCCTGGCCGCTCAGTTGGGGGAGGAGGTGGAAATTCTTCTGGTGCGCTCGCTGCCGGCCCAGGCAACGCCTCTGCCCCCGGCCGGCAAGCTGCGCCGGGAGTTGCCCCGCTTCTCCTTTGCCCCCCTGCCCAGGGAGAAGGAATTCTTCGAGCGGCTGGCCGCCTGCCAGGGGCGGGAGCTCTACCTGGGGTTTGATGCCGATGGCCGTGGCGAATACTGGTCCTGGCTCATCAGCGGCTGCTGGGCCGCGATGACCGGCGGCCTGGGACAGTTGCGCCGGCTGGTTCCGGCCGGGGTGTCCGGCCCGCTGCTCAGGGATTCCTTTCGCCGGGTCGAGCCCGTGGCGGAGGAGAGGGGGACGGCCACCCAGGTGCGGATGCTTTTCGACGCGGCCCTTGGCAGGCACCTGCAGCGCCTGCTTGGCTCACGCTCCGGCCCGGGAGGGGTGCTTCTCAATTTCCTCAGCCTGACCACCATTTTTCTCCTGGCCGAGCGGGAGACGGAAATCCGCCTCTACACTCCACTCCCCAGGTGGCGGGTCCGGGTCAAGGCCGCCACCGGCGCGGGCGAGCTTTTTCTGGACCTGGAAGAGGCGTACGGGGTCACCGATGATGGGGTGCTCCGCAATGAAAAGGAGGTGCAGGCAGCCATTTCCCTTTTCAGCTCTGAAAAATTCCAGCTCGGCGAAGGCAGGGCCGCCCCTTTTTCGCTGCCGGCGCCGGTGCCCCATCGCCTTGTCGACCTGCTGCACGACTGCCTGACCCAGGCCGGCTTCTCGCCCCTTGCCGCCATGGCGGCGATCCGCAATCTCTCCCACGGGGTGGAGATCGATGGCCGCAGGCAGGGGCTTCTCACCTCCTGTCTGCCCATTGGGCAGGGAGCGCTTGCCCCGCTCCTGCCGAAGATCCGCGAAGAGGTGGCGCGCCGCTGGGGGGCGGAACGCCTCGGCGAGCCCTCCGCCGAGGAGCTTGCCGGCGCGATCCTGCCCCTCTTTCCCGAGCTTGGGCCCGAGGCGCTGGCGGCAAAGCTTCCCGATGCGGAGCTTGCGGTCTACCGTCTGGTCTGGGGCCGGGCCCTGGCCAGCCAGATGCGCCCGGCGCAGGGGGAGGTGATCGAGGCCACGGTGAGCGCCGGCGAGGATTGCCTTTTTTCCGGCAGCGCCAGAGGGCTGGTCGACCCTGGCTTTCTGGCCCTCTATCAGGGTGGGAACGACGCGGCGCTGCTTGCGCCTTCGTCCCTCAAGGGCGTGGGGCAGGGAACGGAGCTGCAATGCCTGCAGGTCGTCCCGGAAAAAAATATCGGTCTGCCGCCCGAGTATTTCACCATGGAGGGGCTGGCCGGCGAGCTGGCCGAGTATGGTTTTGACCTGGATGGCCTGATGGTGGCCCAGCTCCAGCAGTTGCTCGACTGCGGCTATCTGCGGCTGCTGCCGGACGGCACCTTTCGCTGCGCCGAAAACGCGGCCAAGGTCATCACCGTGATGAACAGGGCCCTGCCGAGCATGAAGGGAATCAATTTTTCCGCCTATCTGGCCCAGACCGTCGCAGAGGCGGTCAGCGGCAGAAAGCCGCTGGTCATGGCCCTGCAGCAGTTCGAGCAGACCTTGCTCATGCGCGGCGAGGTGCTGGTCAAGCTTGCCGTGCCGGTGTCTGTCCAGAAACGGGGGATCAGCTCCCGCAGCATCATCAGGGGAGCGGGCGAGAGCCCGACCAGGGGGGCGGCCTCGCCGGAGGCCCCCCTCCTGGCGCCTGCCGCCCAACCTGTCTCCGGCGGGGCCGAAGCGGAGGCGCTCCCCGCTTCCGGGGCAGAGCCGTCTCTCCCGACGGAACCGGTGCTGCCGGAGGAGAGAGGGGTTGGCGAGGAAGAGGCCCTGGCGCCTGTTGCTCCGACCGGGGAGGAGGCCCGGGGCGAGCCGGAAGGGGAAAAGCTTCCGGAGCTGAAGGAGTCTGCACCTGAGGCTGAAGCTGAGACTGAGGTGCAGGCGTCCGGGGCCGCAGAGGCCGCCGCCTCGGCAGAGCTTTTCGCCCAGGCGCCCGCGACCCTTGTCGAGGCCGAACCGTTGGCGGAGGCGGCGGGCGCGCCTGAGCCTTGCCGCGAGGAGGCGGACCCCAGGGAGGCGGCCAGGCCCTGCCCGGACTGCGGCAAGCCGCTGCTGCTCCGGGAGGATCGCTTCGGTAAATACTGGTCCTGCTCCGGCCACCCGGAATGCCGCCATTCCGAATCTTACGCCAGCGAGGGAGTGGCAGAGCTGGCCTGCCCTCTCTGCGGGACCGGGAAGGTGGTGGCCAAGCAGACGCCCGCCGGCAAGCGCTTCTACGTTTGCCCGGAGGCCGATTGCGAGTTCATGGCCTGGGCCAGGCCCCATCCCATTCCCTGCCCGCTCTGCGCCTCCCCCTTTCTTGTCGAGAAAAAGAGTCTGGCCGGCAAGCCGATCCTCCGCTGTCCCCGGGCCGGCTGCAGCTATCTGCAGCCCCTGACCGGCGGGGAGGGCGGGGCGGCGGTCACGGCGGCGGCCGAACCCGGCTCGCCGGTTCGCAAAAAGGTGCTGGTGAGAAGGGTGGGGAAGGCCGCCCCCGGCGGCGCGACCAGGAAGGTGAGGATCGTGCGGAAGAAGTGAAACGAAGCCAGGGCAGGGGAGGGGACTCTCTGGTTGGCCCGATTCTTAGTTTTCCAGTTTTCCCAGATAGGCGAGCAGTTCCCTGGCCAGCTCCGGGCTGTCGATGAGCAGGGAGAGCTCGTGGTTGTATTTGAGCGCCGACTGGCTGAGGTTGTGGCTGCCCACCACGCAGTAGCGCCCGTCGACGACCAGAAACTTGCCGTGCTGGGTGCGGTTCGGCGAGTCGAAGCGCACCGTCACCCCGCCCTTTCGCAGGGCCTCGGCCGCTTCCTGGTTGCTCTTGTTGAGCCCCTTGTCGTGTCCGGAATGTTCGAGAAGCACCCGGACTTCAAGGCCCTTTCTCCGGGCGGCGATCAGGGCCTCGATGAGGCGGGCGGGCCTGTTGTCCCTCGCCTTGCCCTGCTTGAAGAGAAACATCGCCAGGTCGATGCGCTCCCTGGCTCCGCCGAGCAGCCTTTCCACGGTGAAGAAATAGTCGCTGTCCGCCAGGATGGTGATTTCGGCGGGGCGGGACGCCGGGGCCGCGGCCTTCGAGCCGATGGCCCCGGCGATCCGGGGCGGGAGGGAAAGGAGCAGGATGGCGGCAAAGGCCGCGGCCATCCTCTTGCGGTTGGCGGCTGCGGAGCTCAGTTCGGCCACCAGGCCACTCCCATCCTGCGGATGAGGTTGAAGCCGCCGCCCAGCACCAGGTTGTTTTCAAGACCGAAATGGTCCAGGGCGATCTGGACTTCCGAGGAACGGGTGCCGGCGTCGCAGATGATCAGCATGGTCTTGTCCCTGGGCAGCTCCTGATGGCGGTTTCTGATCTCGATGTAGGGGACGGAAAGCCATTTCTCCGGTCCGTATTTTTCGACAAAGGCCTTGGTCTCGTTGGGATGGCGGATGTCCAGGGCCACCCACTCCGGATGGCCGCCAAAGTCCTCCATCCAGGCCAGGAAATCCCTGGTGCTCACAGAGCGGAGCCTGCCGGCGGCCAGGTTGTCGGCGACATTGGCCGTGGCGTTCAGGGCATCGAGGGCGGTGGCGAAGGGCGGTGCATAGGCCATTTCCAGCTGGCTGACATCGTCGATGGTCGCGCCCTGGGAGATCATGGCGGCCGCGGCGTCGATCCGGGCCAGCACCGCGTCGCTCATCGGTCCGAAGCCCTGGCAGCCGAGAACCTTTCTGCTCTTCAGGTCAAAAACCAGACGCAGGGGAATGACCGCCTGGGTGGGGAAGAAGTGGGCCCGGTCCGACTGGGCCGTGGTGACGGCGGCCGCGGCAAAGCCTTCGGCCAGGGCGGCGTCCAGGGAGAGGCCGGTGGCGGCGATGCAGCGCTCGAAGGCCTTCATGGTGAAGCTGCCGATCCAGCCCTTGTATTTGGTCGGGATGCCCGCGATGTTGTCGCCGACGATCCTGCCTTCCCGGTTGGCCAGCGAGCCCATGGGCGCGATGCCGCCCTTGCCGGTGAGGATGTTTTTCACCTCGATGCAGTCGCCGGCGGCATAGATGGCCGGGTCCGAGGTCTGCAGCCGGTCGTTGACCACGATGTTGCCCATGGCCGAGACGAGCAGTCCCGCCTCCCTGGCCAGTTCGCTCCTGGCCCGCACGCCCACGGCCATCACCACGATGTCTGCCGCCAGGGTCCGCTTGGGGGTGACCACCCTGGCGACCTTGCCGTTTTCGCCTTCAATGGCTGAGGCGGCCTCGCCGGTGAAGACCTCGACCCCGCTTTCGCGGAGATGGGTTTCCAGCATCCTGGCAAAGTCCCAGTCCACCAGACGGGGCATCACCTGGGGCATGAATTCGAGGATGGTGGTCTTGATCCCCCAGAGGTCGGTGAAGGCCTCGGCCATCTCGATGCCGATGGCGCCGCCGCCGATGACCACGGCATTGCTCACCTCGCCTTTGGCGATCCGCTCCTTGATGGCAATCGCCTTGTGCAGGTCGCTGATGGTGTAAACCCCGTCCAGGTCGGCGCCGGGGATGGGCAGCAGATTGGGTTTGGCGCCGGTGGCGAGGACCAGATTGTCATAGGGAACCGTATCTTTCCGGCCGGTATGTACCTCTTCGACATGCACGACCTTTCCCTTGCGGTCGATGGCAAGCGCCCTGGTGTTGGTGCGGGCGACCACGCCCTTGGCGTTCAGAAAAAAGGCCTCGTCCCGGGTCATGTGGAAGCTGGTGTTCCTGAGCTCCTTTTCGTCGGAGACATCGCCGGAGACGTAATAGGGGATGCCGCAGCCTCCGTAGGAGATCAGGCTGTCCTGGTCGATGATGGTCACCTCCGCGTCGGGCAGGAGGCGCTTGATGCGACAGGCGGATTTGGGGCCGGCCGCGACCCCGCCGATGATGACGATTTTCTTTCCCATGGCACTCATCCTTTATCTGTACAGGTTGATAACTGAACGCTTTCTCAGAAACAGGCGTAGCCTATCGCGGAAAGGTGCCGCTGTCAAATATTAGCTGCTGATTGTTAATCGGTTTATTTTTTGCTTAAATTGCTGCTTGACAGCGGCATGGCAAGGGAATATTGTGGGCATATGCACATAACGGGGAGTGGGTCTTTCCCCTGCCGAAATAACGATTTGTCCAGAGGAGGGCAGCATGAACCGCGAAGATCTCTTCGTCGCCGAGACCGAGAAGAGTCCGGCCCAGTTTGCCAGCGATTTTGCCAGGGTGCTTGACAGGCACGGCTTTGTCATCAACAACCGTGAAAGCATGGACATGGGCAGGACCTTCAGGGTGCACGGCGCCGAGGTGGCCGATGGCTTTGATCTGCATATGATCCAGGTCTGCAAGCCGGAGAAGGCGGCGAAGAGCCTGGGCGCCAATCCGGAGCGCGCCGTGCTCATGCCCAAGTTCGTGATGGCCTTCAGCAGGGGCGGCAAAACCCAGCTGCGCTTTCTGAGCTATAACGAAAGCGACATTGCCGCCGTGGTGGACGACCGGGTTTTTCCCGGCTCGCTGGCGGAATCCTTCCAGAAGATCCGCGAGATGATCGCCGAGGCGCAATAGCTCCCCGGCCGCCCCTTTTTTTTCTCAATTTTCCGCTTCTCCAGCGCCGGAGGCAAAGGAACGCCCATGTGGAATTTTCTTGTCAAGCTCAACAAGCGGCTCGTCGTCGCCATCCCGGCCATGATGGCGGCCGGCTATCTTTTCGGGCTGAGTTCCGGCCCCCAGGCCCAGAAGGTCCTCAAGGGGCTGATCGTCCCCCTCACCTTTCTCATGGTCTATCCGATGATGGTGACCCTGAACGTCACCCATCTGCGGGAAGGGATCAAAAATGTCCGGCTGCAGCTCGCCACCCAGTGCATCAACTTCCTGGTCGTCCCCTTTGCCGCCTTTTATCTCGGCCGGCTCTATTTTCCCGAGCAGCCCTATCTGGCCTTGGGCCTGCTGCTCGCCTCCCTGCTGCCCACCAGCGGCATGACCATCTCCTGGACCGGTTTCGCCAAGGGCAATATGGGGGCGGCCATCAACATGACCGTCATTGGTCTGACCCTCGGTTCACTGGCCACCCCCTTCTATGTGCAGTGGCTCATGGGGGCCAGGGTGGAGGTGGATCTGCTCCTGGTGGTCAGGCAGATCCTCTTCATCGTCTTTTTGCCCATGGCGCTCGGCTACGCGACCAGGCAGGCCTTCCTGAAAAAATATGGGCCGCAGGAGTTCAAGAACACCTGGGCGCCCCGCTTCCCGTCGCTTTCCACCCTCGGGGTGCTCGGCATCGTCTTTGTGGCCATCGGCCTCAAGGCCAAGGGGATAGCTGAAAACCCGGCCCTGCTCATGGAGCTCTTCTTGCCCCTGCTGCTGCTCTACGGGTTCAATTTCACCCTGAGTACCCTGGTCGGCAGGTTCTTTTTCGCTCGGGGCGACGCCATCGCCCTCGTCTATGGGACGGTGATGCGCAACCTCTCCATCGCCCTGGCTATTGCCGTCAACGCCTTTGGCGGCAAGGGGGCGGATGCGGCGCTGATCATCGCCGTGGCCTATATCATTCAAGTGCAGTCCGCGGCCTGGTATGTCCGGTGGACCGACAGGCTGTTCGGCTCGCCGGGGGAATGAGGACTGCGGAAGGAAAAATTGTGGGTGGAGCCGGGGCTGCGCCGTTCCCGGGACCATTTCTTTTGTCAAGACAAGCGAGGAGAATAGAAAATGGAAAAGCAACGGATAGCTGTACCCTCCAAGGCACCGGGCGGACTGGCCGGCGAGCGATCGGAGCATTTCGGCCATTGTGAGCTCTTTACCCTGGTCGATATCGAAAACGGGGCCATCACCGGGGTCGACACCGTGGCCAATGTGGCGCATGACGCAGGCGGCTGCATGGCGCCGGTGGGCATGCTCAAGGAGCAGGGGGTGGACGCGGTGGTGGTCGCCGGGATGGGGGCGCGTCCGCTGCAGGGCTTCGGCAGCGTCGGCATCTCCGTCTATTTCGGGGCCAAGCAGGCCTTTGCCAGGGTGGAGGACGCGGTGCGGGCCATGCTGGAGAACAAGCTGATCCGCATGGATCCGGCGCAGGCCTGCCAGGGGCAGGGCAAATGCCACGGCCACTAATCCGCTTCTGCTGAGTTCGCTTCCTTCCTGGCCCCGGGGCTGTCGGCGATGACGAGGGCGGCCCCTTCCACCAGAGCCTCGGCCACCTTGCCCCGGGCGGCGGTGAGGATGCGCTGCACCGTCCCCCGCGAGACCCCCATGCTGTTTCCTGCCTCTTCCTGCGTCAGGCCCAGTTGGTCGCAGAGGCGCAGCGCCTCGAGCTCGTCCAGGTGCAGTTCTATATGCCGCAGTTCGCTCAAGGGGATGCGGGTTGGCTTGAAGGCCCGGCCGCAGAGCCTTCCCTGGCAGTGTCGTTCTTTCTTCGGTCGTGGCAATGGCGCTCTCCCTCAGTATATATTGGCGCACTCTACAGGAAAAAAGGCGAAAGAGAAACAGCGGAGATGCTTCGGGCAGGGGGGCGAAAATACGGGCCGCCCCTGTCTGGGAGGGGGCAGTCGGCGCAGGAGTCGATTGTCGGCAAACCCTTCTGCGGCAAGGGGAAGCGGGTGTGTGTGGCGGGAAAAAATCAAGGGGGGAAACGTTTCATTTTTTGTTGACAAAGAGTTCGCCACTGGATATGGTCGTTTGTCTGAATAACTATTCAGAATTCGTACCAAGGGAAAAACTCGCTCTGTCTCGAAAGACGCTTCAGCAACATCGGGCGGGATAAAGGGTTCGGGCGAACTGGTTATTTCATTGAGCTCTTATTCAAATTACTTCAAGTCAAGGAGGAATTGACAATGCCGAAGCATCCTACGCCTTTGTTGGATCAACTCGAAAGCGGCCCCTGGCCGAGCTTCGTAACCGATCTTAAGCGTCAGGCAGAGACCAAGCCCGAGTGCTGGGACATCCTGGGTCAGCTTGAGCTGTCCTTCAAGGACAAGATCACCCATTGGAAACACGGCGGCATCGTCGGCGTTTTCGGTTACGGCGGTGGTATCGTTGGTCGTTATTCCGACGTTCCCAAGCAGTTTCCCGGTGTTGCCCACTTCCACACCGTGCGTCTGAACCAACCGTCCAGTAAGTTCTACAGCGCCGCCAAGCTGCGCGACATCTGCGACCTGTGGGAGAAGTACGGCTCCGGCATGACCAACATGCACGGCTCCACCG
>DDXK01000121.1 GCA_002347185.1 Desulfobulbaceae bacterium UBA2262
GCTCACCATCGGCGACGGCCTGGTCTCGCAGATTCCGGCCCTGGTCATCTCCACCTCCGCCGGCATCATCGTCAGCCGCGCCGCCTCGGACGTCAGCATGGGCAAGGAATTCATGCAGCAGTTCGGGATGCAGCCCCAGGCCCTGGCGGTCTCTTCCGGAATCATCTTCCTCTTCGGCCTGATCCCCGGGCTGCCGCACATCCCCTTCCTTGTCCTGGGCATCGCCATGGGCGCCATCTCCCTGCTCGCCTTCAGGAAGGGAGAGGCCGACAAGGAGGCAAAAAAAGTCGAGGCGGAAAAGGAAAAGAAGGAGGCCGCTCCCCCGCCCGGCTCGCCGGAAACCGTGGAAAGTCTGCTCCCCCTCGACATTCTGCAACTCGAAGTTGGCTACGGCCTGATTCCCCTGGTGGATGAGGCCCAGGAGGGCGATCTGCTCGAACGGATCCGCGCCATCCGCCGGCAGTTCGCCATGGACATGGGCATGATCATCCCGCCCCTCCACGTGCGCGACAACCTGCAGCTCAAGCCGGATGAGTATCTCCTGCTCCTGAAGGGAGTGGAGGTGGCCAGGGGCGAAATCATGATGGGCCACCTCCTGGCCATGGATTCGGGCATGGCCAAGCGCAAGATCGAAGGCATCCCCACCATGGAGCCCGCCTTTCAGCTCCCGGCCCTCTGGATCGGCCAGGAGAAGAAGGATGAAGCCCAGGTGGCCGGCTACACCGTGGTCGACCCCTCCACCGTCATTGCCACCCACCTCACCGAGGTGCTCCGCACCCACGCCGACGAACTCCTCGGCCGGCAGGACGCCCAGAAGCTCCTGGACAACCTGGCCAAAACCCATCCCAAGGTGGTGGAGGAGCTGGTGCCGCACCTGCTCACCCTGGGGGCGGTGCAGAAGGTGCTGCAGAACCTTTTACGGGAACGGGTTTCCATCCGCGACCTGCTCACCATCTGCGAGACCCTCGCCGATTTCTCGCCCATGGGCAAGGATCCGGATATCCTCACCGAGTATGTGCGCCAGAAGCTGGCCCGCTCCATTGTCGGCGCCTACACTGACGATCAGGGAACCCTTTCGGTGATCACCCTTTCCACCCAGGTGGAGGATATGGTGCGGGAATCGATCCAGAAAAGCGAACAGGGCGCCTTCCTGAACCTGGAGCCGAACCTGGCCCAGCGCATTCTCGCCTCCACCAGGGAACTGGTGGAAAAGGTCTCGGGCGAGGGCTACCAGCCGATCATCATCTGCGCGCCGCTTGTCCGGCGCCATTTCCGCCGACTGATGGAGCGCTTCATGCCCCACGTCATGGTGCTTTCCCACAATGAGCTGACCACCCAGACCAAACTGCAGTCCCTGGGCACAGTGGAAATCAACCCGCGAAGATAGGACGCTAATCAGGAGTAGTGATGCGAATCAAACGTTTCGAGGCTGCCGACACTTACAGCGCCATGATCATGGTCAAGGAAGAGCTTGGGGAAAACGCGGTCATTCTCTCCACCCGCACCCTGAAGGAGCAGGGTGGCGCCGGCCGCAGGCCGCGGGTGGAGGTGGTGGCGGCCATGGAATACGATCAGGAACCCCTGGTGGTGCCGCCGCCGGAGGAAGCGGGAAGGAAGGAGAGGGAACCGCGTGTCGCCGACGGCGGCTACGGCTACCATACCCTGCGTTCCCCTAGTGAAAAGGGGCAGGCGGAGAAAAAAACGGATCACTTTGCCCGCAGCCTTTCCGAGAAAATGGCTGGACAGAGCGAGGCTTGCGGCAAGCCCCATTTTGAAGCCAACGACCTGCGCGCCCGCTTTGCCAGCTTTCTGCGCCGCCAGTACTGCGCAAAAAACGAAATCGACCGGGGGGCAAGGGAGCCGGCGGTAAGCGAGGCCGGAGGCAAGAGCCGTCCCGATCCGAAGCAGGTGGCCCAGTGGCGCGACAAGGTCATCGAGCAGCTGCGCATCCTCCCTCTCCAGATCGGAGGAGAAAAGGGCCCGGCGGTGGTTGCCCTGGTCGGGCCGACCGGGGTGGGCAAAACGACCACCGCCGCCAAAATCGCCGCCTGGTACAGCATCCACGAGGGCAAAAAGGTCGCCCTCCTTTCCATGGACTGCTACCGTATCGGAGCCACGGACCAGTTGCGCACCTACGCCAAAATCATGCGCCTCCCCTGTGAAATCGCCCTGCGCAAAAAGGATCTGGAAGCCGCCCTCCTGCGCCACCAGGACAAGGATCTCATCCTCATCGACACGGCCGGGAAGAGCCCCTATGACCCAAAACACATCCGGGAGCTGGAGGAGTGGTTTGCCGCCATCCCAGGGCTTGCGCCCTACCTGGTTTTGAGCGCCACATACAAAAAAGAGGATCTCCAGCAGATACTCAAAACCTATGCCTCCCTGCAGATCAATGGCCTGGTGCTCACCAAGCTCGACGAAACCAGGGCCTATGCCACTCTCTGCCAGCTGCTGGCCAGCACCCCCCTGCCCATCTCCTGCCTCTGCACCGGACAAAGGGTGCCGGAAGACTTTCTGCTCGCCGACAGGGAATTTCTGCAAACGCTCTTCGGGCAGGGCTGGCAGGCGGCCGCCGCGGAGCTGGAGGCGGAGGCGGCTGGCAGGTGGGCCCAGTGAGAAAAAAGGACGCGACCATGAACCAGGCGGAAACTTTGGAACGAATCATGACCCATTCAGCAGAGCAGAAAAAAACGACAAACCGGAAGCAGGGGGCGGTCCTGACCTCTCCCCCCCGGGTTATCTGCGTCACCAGCGGCAAGGGGGGAGTGGGCAAAACCAACATCGTCACCAACCTTGGCTTCGCCCTCTCCAAGGCGGGGAAAAAGGTGCTGGTCCTTGACGCCGATCTCAATCTGGCCAACGTGGATATCCTCCTCGGCCTCACCCCGCGCTACAACCTGCACCACGTATTCATGGGCGAAAAGAGCCTGCAGGAGGTCCTGGTGCAGGGGCCGGCCGGCCTGCTCATCCTGCCGGCCAGCTCAGGGATCATGGAGCTCGCCGAGCTCACCGAACATCAGCGCCTCTATTTCCTCGCCGAGATGGACGCCCTGGCCCAGGAGGTGGACATCATGCTGATCGACACGGCGGCCGGCATCAACAACAACGTGATCTACTTCAACCTGGCCGCCCAGGAACGCATCATCATCCTCACTCCGGAGCCCACTTCGCTCACCGATGCCTATGCGCTGATCAAGGTGCTCTCCGGACGGCATGACGTGAAGCGGTTTCGCATCCTCGTCAACCTGGCCCGCTCCGAAAAAGAGGCCCTGGCGGTTTTCCGCAAGCTGAGCATCGTGGCCGACCGCTTCCTGGGCTCGCTTTCTCTCGACTACCTCGGCCACATCCCTTACGACAGCAAGCTTCCCCAGGCGGTCCGCGAACAGCGCCTGGTCTCGGACCTCTTTCCCGACTCGGCGGCAAGCAGGATGTTCGGCCGGCTCGCCAGGGAGATTTCGCAGGAAGAACCAGAGGTTAAAGCCGACGGGAACATAAAATTTTTCTGGCAGGGGCTGATTGATCTGTAATATACTTTTTCAGATGCGGAACATTCCGCATGAAGGCCATGAACGCACCCGCTATGAATAAACAGCCGTCGCCGAAATTCAAAGACTACACCAACACCTTTTTCAGCCAGTCGGAACCGCTCAACGCGGAAAAACGCAACGAGCTGATTCTTACCTATACGCCGTTGATCAAATATATCGCCGCCCGCCTGGCCGCCCGCCTACCCGCGCAGATCGCGGTCGACGACCTCATCAGCTGCGGGATCATTGGTCTCATCGACGCCATCAACAAATTCGACCTCTCCAAGAACGTCCAGTTCAAGACCTATGCGGAGTTCCGCATCAAAGGGGCCATGCTCGACGAACTGCGCGCCCTCGACTGGGTTCCCCGCTCGGTGCGCAGGAAGATCACGGATCTGGAAAGGGTGTACGCCGACATCGAAAAAAAACAGGGCCGCCCAGCCACCGACGACGAGGCGGCAAAGGCCCTGGGCATGCAGCTGGAGGACTTTTACCATCTTCTGGACGAAACCAAGGCTGTCACTTTCATGGACATCGAATTCCTCCGCCAGAATGCCAGCGAAGGCAGTGAACCGACCCTGGCGGAGAGCTTTGCCCTGGACGACCGGGATCCCTTCACCGCCATCAACATGGCGCAGATCCGGGATCTCATTGCCGCCGCCATCAACGAGTTGCCGGAAAAGGAAAAACTGACCGTTTCCCTTTATTATCAGGAGGAGCTTACCATGAAGGAAATCGGGGAGGTTCTCGGCTATACCGAGTCGCGTATCTCCCAGATGCACAGCAAGGCCATGCTGCGCCTCCGCTCGAAACTCAAGAAAGTGCTGGCCGGCTGACCCGCAGCCGCCTCCCTGGAACGATGCGATCCAAGGCCGGGAACACGCTATTTTGTAACTATCTTTTTTTATTTGCAAATCCAACCGGTGCAGGTACAATGAAGTACCTTTTCACCATGGTAACAGGCAATCTCGGGTGCCGGGGTTGTTATCTGGCAAGGCTGTTCAGGAGGGAACATGGCTGCAGATCCTAATATGAAAATTCTTGTTGTAGACGATTTCGCCACCATGCGCCGCATAGTGAAAAATATCCTCACCCAGCTCGGTTTCAAAAACATCATCGAGGCCGACGACGGCACCACGGCCCTGGACGTGCTCAAAACAGAAAAAATCGGCCTGATCATTTCCGACTGGAACATGCCGAAGATGACCGGGCTTGACCTGCTCAAGGCAGTGCGTGCCGACGCGAGCATGGCCAACACCCCCTTCATCATGGTTACCGCGGAAGCGCAGCAGGACAACATCATCCTGGCGGTCAAGGCCAAGGTGAGCCAGTACATCGTCAAACCCTTCACCGCAGAAACCCTGGCAGAAAAGCTGACCAAAATCTTCGGCTGATCTGAACCATGGCGGAAGACCGGCCCCAATCCGACGAGCTCTCCGGCAAACAGGCCAGTCAGGCGCCTGACAGCGAGGAGGCAAACTGGGGAGAGGATTGGGAGAGCGCCTTCGAGGCGGAAGAGGATCATTTCTTTTCAGGCGAGGGAGAAGCGTCCGACGGATTCTTCCTCGACGAGAAGTCGGCGACCACCGGCATCAAGGAGGCGAGCGACAATCTCGCCTCCTCCCTCGCGCAAAGCCTGGACAGCATTCCCGATCAGCAGGAACCTGGCGGCGCCTCCACCCTCGTCTCCCTGCTGAAGGGCACGACTTCCGGCGGCGCTGCCATTGCCGGGAGCGTCGCCAGCCTCTGGCAGCGGCTTCAGGCGCTGCCCCCATGGTACCGCATCCCTTCCTACCTCCTGCCGTTCCTGCTCCTGGGAATCCTTGCGCTTTTCATGGGGCAGGAGACCACCACCCCGATCTCCCCAGGAGAGAACAGCGCTCCGGCGGGAGAGGAAGGCGGGGAGCTCCCAGCCCCCACCGCCGAGCTTGCCCTCCCGGAGTCAGCGCCGGAAAAGATCCGCAAGAAATGGCCCTTCCCCTCCTTCCTGATCGCGGTGCCATCAGAAAACGCCAACCAGCGCATGGCCTTTCTCATGGTGGACATCACCCTGGTCGCGGTCCTTGCCCCCAATGAAGAGCCGCCAGCGGAGAAAAAAAACCTGGTTCGCGATCTCATCTACCAGTTTTACCGCAACCAAAGCAGTGAGGAGCTGCGCAGATTCTCCCTGGCCCGTGGGGAGATGAACAGAAAGCTTCGCGCCTGGCTTCACAAGCAATGGCCTGACGCCCCCATAGAATCGATTATCTTCGACCGTTACAGCATCAGCTGACCCCTTCACAGTACCGTTCCCCTCCTTGCCAAAACCACACACGCCTCTGGCCGCCTCGGCTTCAAAATACTTTACAAAAAAGTAATCCGCCAATGCTTTATTTTACTTTTTTGTATAAAAACGAACACACCCCCAGCCCGCCCATAATCGTATAACCCACTGAAATAAAATATATTAAAATTAAAAACAAGCACTGGCACGCACCTTGCTTTACACCAGCCCGTTGGTTGGATCTGCCCGCCTCCAGCAGCAACGGCGGGACCCAGAAAGCACCCCATGCGAGACGAGAGGACTTCCCGATGAACACTGGCGACACCGCATTTCTCCTGCTGACCACCGCGCTGGTCATGCTGATGACTCCTGGTCTGGCCTTGTTCTACGGGGGCATGGTCCGCGCCAAGAATGTGCTGAGCACCCTGCTGCAGAGCTTTGTCTGCCTTGGCGTTGTCTCCATCATCTGGGTGTTCTACGGCTATTCGCTGGCCTTTGCCCCTGA
>DDXK01000015.1 GCA_002347185.1 Desulfobulbaceae bacterium UBA2262
TGATGGAGCGTGGCAAGAAGAGCATCGCGCGCAGCATCTTTTATGATGCCATGGAAATGATTCAGAGGCGAATCACCGACGCGGACCCTGTGGTTGTTTTCGAGAAGGCCATGGAGAAGGTTCGTCCCCGGGTTGAGGTGAAATCGCGGCGGGTTGGTGGCGCCACCTATCAGGTGCCTGTCGAGGTGCGACCGGAGCGCCGGAACGCCTTGGCGATTCGCTGGCTGGTGAGTTATGCGCAGAAGCGGCCGGGGAAGAGCATGGCCGACAAGTTGGCCGGCGAGCTTGCCGATGCCTACAATAACCGTGGTTCGGCGGTGAAGAAGCGCGAGGACACGCACCGCATGGCGGATGCGAACAAGGCTTTTGCGCATTACCGCTGGTAAGCGCCTCTGGTGCTGTTTCCCTGGTTGACAAATGGGCGGCGAAGGTGTAAAAAGCCCAATCTTTGTCTGATGGCGGGCTGTAAACGCCTGTAAAACAAGCGGCCAGGGGAAAGGATTGTGGCAGCAAGAGATGTACTGACTGGCCTGCGCAATATAGGCATCATGGCCCATATTGATGCCGGCAAGACAACGACGACGGAGCGCATTCTCTATTACACAGGGCGCTCCCATAAGATGGGTGAGGTTCATGACGGCAATGCGGTCATGGACTGGATGGAGCAGGAGNNATCAATATAATTGACACACCCGGGCATGTCGATTTCACCGTTGAGGTGGAGCGCTGCCTCAGGGTTCTTGATGGCGCGATAGCCATCTTTTGCGCGGTGGGCGGGGTTGAACCCCAGTCTGAAACCGTGTGGCGACAGGCGGATCATTACCGGATTCCCCGCATCGCCTATGTGAACAAGATGGACCGGGTTGGGGCAAATTTCCAGCGTTGCCTCGCGATGATTGAGGAGCGGTTGGGCGCAACGCCACTTCCCCTCCAGATCCCGGTCGGCAAGGAAGAGACCTTCAAAGGCGTCATTGACCTGGTTCAGGAAAAGATGCTGACCTTTGAGGAAGAATCGCAGGGTGCGGTGGTCAGTGAAAAGCCGATCCCTGGCGAATATCAAGAAGAATCAGCGGCCGCACGAATGGCCCTCATCGAGAAGTTGGCCGACTTCGATGATGGGGTCATGGAGAAATTTCTAGATGAGCAGCCTGTCCCGGTGGAACAGATCGTCGGGGCGATCAGGCATGCAACTCTTAAACTCAATGTCGTGCCAGTGCTCTGTGGCAGCTCCTTCAAGAATAAAGGGGTGCAGCCACTTTTGGATTCGGTCGTCTCCTATCTGCCGTCCCCGGTGGATGTCCCTGCTGTCGAGGGCGTCAACGAGGCCGGTGAAGTCGAGACGCGAGAGGCAAGTGCCAAGGATAAGTTTTCCGCCCTGGTCTTCAAGCTCACTTCGGATCCGTTTGTTGATATCCTTGCCTATGTCCGTGTTTATTCCGGCATGGTGAAGGTGGGTGACAGAGTATACAATCCGATCAAACGCAAAAAAGAAAAGATCGGGCGGATTGTAAAAATGCACGCCAACAAGCGGGAAGAGGTCGGTGAGTTGCGGGCCGGTGACATAGGCGCCATTGTTGGCATACGTTTTTCCACCACCGGGGACACCCTGTGTGGGGCGGACGACTATTTTGTCCTCGACACCATGGATTTCCCCGAGCCGGTCATCAGTGTTGCCATTGAGCCGAAGGGAAAGGCGGACGAAGAAAAGCTGCGGGAGAGTCTGGCCAAGATCGCCCTGGAGGATCCATCCTTCAATGTTTCCACGGATCCTGATTCCGGGCAGACGATTATCTCCGGGATGGGCGAGCTTCATCTCGAGATCATTGTCGATCGGCTGATCAGGGAATTCAAGGTAGGGGCCAATGTCGGCAAGCCGCAGGTCGCCTACAAGGAGACCGTGACGGCCACGGCGCGGGCTGAAGGAATTTTTGACCATCCTTCCTCGGGCGGCAAGAGTCAGTATGGGCATGTGTGGCTGCAGATCGAACCGCAGGAGCGTGGCGCTGGCTTCCACTTTGAAAGCAAGATTGCCGGGGAGGTAATTCCCCAGGGGATTGTCCCGGCGATCGAGCGGGCGGTGCATGACAGCCTCGATGCGGGAACCCTGATCGGTTTTCCCATTGTCGATGTGAAGGTAAGCCTGGTTGACGGCTCGTATCGAGACGAGGATTCAACCGAGCAGGCTTTCGGTGTGGCGGCAAGCATGGCCTTCCGCAGGGCCGTAAGCGAAGCGCTCCCGGTTCTCCTCGAGCCAATGATGGATGTGGAGATCAACCTTCCCGAGTCATACCTTGGCGATGTGATTTCCGATCTCAGCGCCAAAAGGGCCAAGATCATCGGGATGGACAGCCGGGAGGGAGGCATCCAGGTGGTGGAGGCGCAGGTTCCCCTGGCAGAGATGTTCGGATATTCAACCGATTTGCGGTCGGCCACCCAGGGACGGGCGAATTTTACCATGCAGTTTGCCTCCTATGACCGGGTGCCGGACCATATAAGTGAAAAGATAATCAAGAGAATTCGAGGCCTGTAAGTCGACAAGGTCGTAAGCAAAGAAAGAGGAAAGGACATGGCAAAAGAGAAATTTGAGCGCAAGAAACCGCACGTGAATATCGGAACGATTGGTCACATCGACCATGGGAAGACCACGTTGACCTCGGCCATTACACGAGTTTTGGCGACCAAGGGCTTCGCGAACGCGACGGCCTTCGACGAGATCGACAAGGCTCCTGAGGAGAAAGAGCGCGGTATCACCATTGCCACGGCCCATGTCGAGTACGAGTCGCACAAGCGTCACTACGCACATGTGGACTGCCCTGGGCATGCCGACTACATCAAGAACATGATCACCGGNNGAGCACATCCTGCTCGCCCGTCAGGTAGGCGTGCCGGCGATCGTGGTCTTCATGAACAAGTGCGACATGGTTGACGACCCGGAGCTGATCGAGCTTGTGGATATGGAGCTGCGTGAGCTTCTGAGCAAGTACAATTTCCCTGGCGACGACACTCCGATCATTCAGGGCAGCGCCCTGAAGGCTCTGGAGAATCCCGAGGACGAGGCTGCGGCCAAGTGTATCTGGGACCTGATGGAGGCCTGTGACAGTTTCATCCCCGAGCCTGAGCGTGACATCGACAAGCCCTTCCTGATGCCGGTGGAAGACGTGTTCTCCATCTCCGGTCGCGGCACCGTTGCTACGGGCCGTATCGAGCGCGGCAAGATCAAGGTGGGTGAGGAAATCGAGATTGTCGGTATCCGTGAGACCGTGAAGACGACGGTAACGGGTGTGGAGATGTTCCGGAAGCTTCTGGACGAAGGTCTTGCCGGCGACAACGTTGGCGTGCTGCTGCGCGGCACCAAGCGGGAGGATATCGAGCGTGGGCAGGTTCTTGCCAAGCCCGGCTCCATTACCCCGCATGTGAAGTTCCAGGCCGAGGCCTACATCCTCTCCAAGGAGGAAGGTGGCCGTCATACGCCGTTCTTCAACGGCTACCGTCCGCAGTTCTACTTCCGGACCACCGACGTGACCGGAGTGGTGAACCTGCAGGAAGGTGTGGAGATGGTAATGCCCGGTGACAACGTAACCATCGATGCCCAGCTGATCACGCCGATCGCGATGGCCGAGGGTCTTCGTTTCGCAATCCGGGAAGGTGGCCGTACCGTAGGCGCCGGCGTTATCAACAAGATCATGGAATAAGGTGGACAAGCATGATTCAGACGCAGAAAATTCGCATCAGGCTGAAGGGATATGATCACAAGCTTATCGATCAGTCCACTTCCGAGATTGTCGATACAGCGAAACGCACTGGTGCAACTGTAGCTGGGCCCATTCCTCTGCCGACTTCCATCAACAAGTATTGTGTGCTTCGCTCTCCGCACGTTGACAAGAAGTCTCGTGAACAGTTTGAGATGCGTACGCACCGTCGGCTGCTGGATATTCTTGAGCCCACCCAGCAGACCATTGATGCGTTGATGAAGCTAGAGCTTTCCGCTGGTGTTGACGTAGAAATCAAGCTTTAAGGTAAACTTTCGAGTCTCTTCGTCGCAGACGCCGAGGCTGTAAGAGAAGATAACGCAGGTAGGAACAATGCCTAAAAAAATAGGATTACTGGGAAAAAAAATCGGCATGACCCGGATCTACTCCGAAGAAGGTGTGGCCATCGCGGTAACGGTCATTGAGAGCGGCCCCTGTGTCGTTCTTCAGAAAAAGACCGTGGCCAAGGAGGGCTACAATGCAATCCAGGTCGGGTTTGACGCCAAGAAAGAGTCGCGTGCGAACAAGCCGGCCAATGGGCATGCCAAGGCTGCCGGCAAGGGCAATTTTTACCATATCAAGGAGTTTCGGGTGAGCGACCCCGAGCAGTATCAGGTTGGACAGGAGATACACGTCACCGACGTTTTCAAGGTAGGCGATATCATCGATGTGACCGGTACCAGCAAAGGCCGTGGTTTTCAGGGTGTTGTCAAGCGGTATGGCTTCAAGGGCGGCCGGATGACCCATGGTTCCATGTTCCATCGCGCTCCGGGGTCCATCGGTTGCAGTGCCTGGCCGAGCCGGGTCATCAAAGGGAAGCGGCTTCCCGGCCACATGGGCGCGAGCCAGGTTACCAAGAAAAGCGTGACCATCGTGGATATTCGGCCGGAGCAGAATGTGCTCGTCGTTAAAGGTGGCGTTCCGGGCGCTAAGCAGGGCTTGCTGCAAATTTTCACAAAATAATGAGTCTTCGTTACCGTAAGATTTATTTTGGGGGTGCCGGAAATGGCCGTTACTGAAATATACAATACTGCAAATGTGAAAGTGGGTGATCTTGAGCTGAACGACGAGCTTTTTGCCGTTCCGGTCAATCCCCACATTATCCACGAAATTGTGCGTATGCAGCGCGCGGCCCGTCGGGCCGGGACCGCATGCACCAAGACCAGGACCGAGGTCCGTGGCGGCGGCAAGAAGCCTTGGCGTCAGAAGGGAACCGGTCGGGCCCGCTCCGGCAGCAATACTTCTCCGCTCTGGCGTGGGGGTGGGGTGGTCTTTGGCCCCAAGCCGCGTGACTATTCCTTCAAGTTGCCCAAGAAGGTTCGCAAGCTTGGCCTGCGCATGGCACTGAGTTCCCGTTTCAGCGACAAGCTGATGCTGGTTCTGGACAGCTTTACCCTTGACGAGATCAAGACCAAGAAATTTCTTGGCGTGATGAATGCCCTGAATATTGACAATGCGCTGATTGTTGTGCCTGAGCGTGACGACCAGCTTGAGCGTTCTTCCCGCAATGTGCAGGGGTTCAAGGTTGTTCCCACCGCCGGCCTCAATGTCTATGACATTCTGTTTCACAAACATATAGTTTTGCTGCAGCCCTGTATTGGCCAGCTGGAAGAGAGGTTGCTGTCATGAAGAACATGTATGGTGTCATCAAAAAGCCTTGTCTCACCGAAAAGGGGCTTGGTCTTCAGGAGATCAACAATCAGGTTGTTGTCAAGGTTGATCCCACCGCCAATAAGATTGAGATCAAGGAGGCGGTCGAGAAATTGTTCAATGTAAAGGTGACCAAGGTTCGCACCGCAAACATGCACGGAAAGTTGAAGCGGGTAGGCCGTCATTTCGGGCAGCAGTCCGACTGGAAGAAGGCCATCGTGACCCTGGAGGCCGGGAGCAAGATCGATTTCCTCGAGAAGATCTGATCTGCCTGCTGCCTTCACTGTTTGAGATAAAGAATTACTCGTAATTTAAATACTATCGGGGTTTGAAATGGCATTAAAGACCTATAAACCTACATCACCGGGAAGAAGAGAACTCGTAACCGTTGTTAATCCCGAGTTGTCCAAGGATAAGCCGCAGAAGTCTCTGGTGCAGCCGCTGAAGAAGAGCGGCGGCCGCAACAATTATGGCCGTGTGACCTCTCGGCATATTGGTGGTGGGCATAAGCGCAAATACCGTCTTGTCGACTTCAAGCGGGAGAAGGTTGATATCCCGGCGAAGGTTGCCGCGATTGAGTATGACCCGAACCGCTCCGCCAACATCGCTCTTCTGAACTATGTTGACGGGGAGAAGCGTTATATTCTTTCCCCGCTTGGTATTAGCGTCGGTGACGAAATCGTCGCCGGCGATGCTGTTGATATCAAGCCTGGCAACTGTCTTCCCATGGGCAACATGCCCCTTGGCAGCATCATCCACAATGTCGAGATGAAGATCGGCAAAGGCGCGCAGCTGGTGCGCAGCGCCGGAGTTTCTGCCCAGCTGATGGCGAAGGAAGGCGATTATGTTCTTGTGAAGCTTCCTTCCGGCGAGGTGCGCAAGTTTCATCGCAGGTGTCGCGCCTGCATCGGCCAGGTCGGCAACAATGAGCATGAGAGCCAGAAGCTCGGCAAGGCAGGCCGCAACCGCTGGAAGGGCAATCGTCCCAAGGTTCGTGGTGTTGCGATGAATCCGCACGATCATCCCATGGGCGGTGGTGAGGGCAAGAGCTCCGGCGGCCGCCATCCATGCTCACCGTGGGGAACCCCATCCAAGGGGTATAAGACTCGTGTCAAGAAGGCATCTGATAAATTCATCGTTAAGAAAAGATCATAATTAGGGGGTATACAAGTGGCACGTTCGGTTAAAAAAGGTCCATTTGTAGATGACCATTTGCTGCAAAAGGTCATGAAAGCCAAGGAAGAAGGGTCCAGAAAGGTTATTCAAACCTGGTCCCGTCGCTCTGATATCATCCCGGAAATGGTTGGACTTACCTTTGCTGTGCATAACGGAAAGAAGTTCATTCCGGTTTTCGTGACTGAGAATATGGTAGGACATAAGTTCGGTGAGTTTTCTCCGACCAGGACCTACTATGGCCATGCAGCTGACAAGAAGAAAAAGAAGTAACAGCTGCCAATCTTTAGGTTTAGGTCAAGAAAGGAGTTAATCCGATGGAAGCAAGAGCACTTGCGCGATATATAAGGATTTCGCCCCAGAAGGCGAGGCTGGTTGCTGATATGGTCCGCGGCAAAAGTGTGGAATATGCCGTCAATACCTTGAGGTTTTTGCCCAAGAAGGGTGCGCGTCTTCTCAAGAAGGTTATCGAGTCTGCGGTAGCCAATGCCAGCCAGAATGATGCCATCGACGTTGATACGCTTTACGTGAAGAGCATATTCGTCAATGGTGGACCGATGCTGAAGAGGACCAGTCCACGTGCCCAGGGGCGGGCAACGCGAATCCTGAAAAGGACAAGCCATATCACCGTTGTTTTGGATGAGCAGTAAGCTGTAAAGAAATTGAGTCTAGCTGAGAGCTCGATATATTTTTGAAAATGGAGGAAGGTTTTGGGCCAGAAAGTTAATCCGATAGGTTTACGACTCAATGTTATCCGTACCTGGGACTCTATCTGGTACGCTGATAGGGACTATGCGAAGAATTTGCTTGAGGACCAGGCCCTTAAGAAATTTTTGAAAAAGCGTCTCTATCACGCTGGCGTAGCCAAAATTCAGATTGCAAGAACCGGTGACAAGGTTCGGGTGAAGCTGCACACTGCTCGTCCAGGCATAGTCATCGGCAAGAAGGGTTCCGAGATCGAGTCGTTGAAGGCGGAGATCGACAAGCTCACCGGCAAGGAGTGTGTCCTTGACATCCAGGAGGTACGTCGTCCCGAGGCCGATGCTCAGCTGGTTGCCGAAAATATCGCCTTGCAGCTGGAAAGACGCGTTGCCTTCCGTCGCGCCATCAAAAAGTCGGTGAATATGGCCTTGAAGTTCGGCGCCAAAGGTGTTAAGATCGCCTGTTCCGGTCGCCTGGGCGGGGCGGAGATTGCCCGGCAGGAGTGGCACCGCGAAGGCCGGGTTCCCCTGCACACTCTCCGTGCCGATGTGGATTACGGGACGGCCGAGGCCAAAACCACCTATGGCATCATCGGGGTCAAGGTTTGGATATTCAAGGGTGAAGTGCTGAGCGAGGCCGATTACCAGGCCGCTGAGTAATTCTCTCCTGGCGTCATGCTCTTTTAAGCGATCATATATAGGATAAACCGATGTTAAGTCCAAAGAAAGTAAAACACAGAAAGGTATTCAAGGGCCGCTTGACCGGTGTTGCTGATCGGGGCTCCTCTTTTTCCTTTGGTGAATATGCCTTGAAGGCGGTTGGTTGCGGGAAGATGACAGCCCAGCAGATTGAGGCTGCGCGTATTGCCATCAACAGAAAGATCAAGCGGACTGGTCAGCTGTGGATTCGTGTCTTTCCGGACAAGCCCATCACTAAAAAGCCGGCTGAAACACGCATGGGCAAAGGAAAGGGCAATCCTGAATTCTGGGTTGCCCAGATTCATCCCGGACGTATTCTCTATGAACTTTCCGGTGTTGACGAGGAGCTTGCCAAGGAAGCACTTGCCTTGGCAGCCAACAAGTTGCCCTTCCCGACTAAAGTGATTTATGTGGGGACTACGTTATGAAAATGAAAGAGATTCGTGAGTTGGCGCAGGAAGCGCTTGCCGCCAAGATCAAGGATATGTCGGAAGAGCATTTTAAGCTGAAGTTTCAGCATGGCATTCGTCCCCTTGAAAATACTGCCAAGCTGCGTTTTCTCCGTAAGGAGATTGCCAGATTGAAAACCGCTCTTGCTGAGCGTAAGGCGCAGTGAGCAAAGGTTTTCAGCGGTGTATGGCTGTGCTCCTGTCGGCAACAACTGTTCAAGTCACCTGTTAGGATAATTTCATGGTTGAAGAAAAGAGGAATAACAAGAAGACCAGGGTCGGGTACGTGGTAAGCACCAAGATGGACAAAAGTGCCGTTGTGCAGACCGAGCGCCTTGTCCCCCATAAGCTCTACGGGAAATACATGCGTGAACACGTGAAGTATATGGCGCACGATCCGGAGAATAGCTGCAGTGTTGGCGACCGGGTGCTCATCGAGGAGTGCCGCCCGCTGAGCAAGAACAAAAGATGGCGGGTTTTGGAAATTATTGAGAAGGCCGTATAAGCGATTTGCGGTTTACGATAAACACGCAACCGCTGGCCGTAAGGCTGGTTGCGATGAACATTTTCGGCGGTTGGTGAAGAGATGATACAAACAGAAACCGTACTGAATGTGGCTGACAATTCAGGTGCCAAGAAGGTCCTCTGCATAAGAGTGCTGGGGGGCACCAGAAGGCGTTACGCAGGTGTGGGCGACGTCATTGTGGTCACCGTAAAAGAGGCGATCCCGAACGCGAAGGTGAAAAAAGGCGATGTCCTCCGGGCCGTTGTCGTGCGTACGGTCAAGGAGATCAAGCGCATGGACGACACCAGCGTTCGCTTTGACGACAACTCGGCCGTTTTGCTGAGTAATTCGGGCGAACCGATCGGAACGCGTATATTCGGTCCTGTGGCCAGGGAATTGCGGCCCAAGGGATACATGAAAATCATTTCTCTTGCGCCGGAGGTCCTCTAGGCAGCGCGTGGCGTTGTCAGAGGGCGTCAGCAAGGGGTAGCTCTAGCCGGTTCATGGGAACCTGGTTCGGTGGAGAGGCGGAAAGAATGCGAGCGAAAACACATTTGAAAATAAATGATCAGGTTGAGGTGCTTGCCGGCAAGGACAAAGGTCGTGTCGGGAAGGTCATCAAGGTAAATGCGAACGATGGCACCGCCATTGTCGAGAAGATCAACATGATCAAGCGGCACACGAAACCCAGCCAGATGAACCAGCAGGGCGGCATCATCGAAAAGGAGGCACCGATTCATGCTTCCAACCTGATGCTCATCTGCCCGAAGTGTTCCAAAACTGCGCGGGTCGGCAAGAAAATACTTGATGATGGTTCCAAGATCCGCACCTGCAAGAAGTGCAGCGAATCTGTAGAAGCGAAATCCTAATCGGAACCGATTTTTTTTGGGAGGCAAGAATGGCTGGGGTAAAAGAAGCATATCTGAACGACTGTGTCCCGCAGCTTATGAAGGAGTTCGGTTACCAGAATATCATGCAGGTGCCGAAAATCACCAAAATCGTCCTCAATATGGGCTTGGGCGAAGCGGTACAGAATCCGAAGATCATCGACAGCGCCGTGCAGGAGATGACCTTGATCGCCGGGCAGAAGGCCGTGGTGACCAAGGCCAAGAAGTCCATCGCCGGCTTCAAGCTGCGCGAAGGGGTGCCCATCGGCTGCTGCGTAACGCTGCGAGGAGATCGGATGTATGATTTTCTTGCCAAGCTGATCCACATCGCTCTGCCGCGCGTACGTGACTTCCGGGGCGTGTCGCTCAAGGCCTTCGATGGACGCGGGAATTACGCAATGGGCATCAAGGAGCATATTATATTCCCCGAGATCGATTACGATAAGATCGATAAAATCAAAGGTCTCAATATTGCGATTACAACGACCGCCAGGACAGACGAGGAAGGTCGGTTTCTTTTAAAAGCAATGGGTATGCCCTTTAGGAAATAGTAAAGGGATAGGAGGAAGAGTTGGCTAAAAAGTCTTTGATTGCAAAGTGCAAGCGGAAGCCCAAGTTTGAAGTGCGCGGCTACAATCGCTGCGGGTTGTGTGGCAGGCCTCATGCCTATTTGCGGAAGTTCGGCATCTGTCGTATCTGCTTCCGCTCTCTGGCAAACCGCGGAGAAGTAACTGGCGTTACCAAGTCGAGCTGGTAACGGAAAGCTGAGTGTCTTTCCGGTACGACTTGTGCCGGATTTTTAGAATTCATAATAGGGAGTAAGGACTATGTCCATGACTGACCCCCTGGCTGATATGTTGACCAGGATAAGAAATGCTGCCATGGTCAAGTTCGAAAGTGTTGAAATTCCGCTTTCGAAAATGAAGACTGGTGTCGCGGAGATCCTTAAAAAAGAAGGATTTATTTCCGGTTATCAGGTTGAGAATGATGGCGTGCAGGGCGTATTGCGTATTGAAATGAAATACGATCAGAACCACATGAATGTCATCACCAATCTGAAGCGGGTCAGCAAGCCTGGGCGCAGGATCTATGTGCAGCATGATGAAATTCCGAAGGTGATGAGCGGCCTTGGTATCTCGATTATATCGACATCCAGGGGAATCGTCTCTGACCGTGATGCGCGCGCCATGAAAATCGGCGGCGAGCTTCTCTGCGAAGTCTGGTAATACGGATTCGCCAATTATTTATTCTGCAACGAGTGGAGAATAGCCATGTCCAGGATTGGCAATCAACCTATCCTCGTCCCGCAAGGGGTGACGCTTGATATACAAGGAACTTTTGTCAAGGTAACCGGCCCCAAGGGTTCGTTGGAGCGGAACATACGGCCGGAGGTGCTGCTGGAAGAAAAGGACGGCTCCTATGTGGTTGTTCGGAAGGACAACAGCAACAGGACCCGCGCTTTTTCCGGCCTGACCAGGACTCTGGTGAACAACATGATTATCGGGGTCGACAAGGGCTTTCAAAAGAAGCTTGCCATCGAGGGTGTTGGTTACCGTGCCGAGGTGAAGGGGGCGATGCTCAATTTGAGTGTCGGCTACTCAAACCCCGTGGAGTTCAATTTGCCGACCGGTGTCTCCGCAGAGGTCGACAAGACAAACACCATTACCTTGACCAGTGTCGACAAGGAATTGCTTGGAGAGACTGCCGCCAAGATACGCTCCGTACGTCCGCCCGAGCCTTACAAGGGCAAGGGGATACGGTATGCGGATGAATATATTGCCCGGAAGGCAGGCAAGGCTGCTGGCAAGAAGTAAATAGGCAAAGGCGTCTTGGTTGCTGCTACAGCTGTGAATGATAATTACGATAAGGCAGAACAATGGGTAAGATGAATTCGAAGGAAAACTCTCGCGAGAAACGCGTCAAGCGGATCAGGAAGAAGATCATGGGTACCCCTGAGCGGCCCAGGATGCGCGTTTTTAAGAGTGCAAAGCATATCTATTGCCAGATCATCGACGATGTCGCCGGCGCAACCCTTGCATCTCTTTCCACCCTTGACAAGGCCATGCGCGATGTGGACGTGCAGGGGAAAACGGAAAAAGCCCGCCAGATCGGCCTGAAGATTGCCGAGCTTGCCAAGAGCAAGGGCATCGAGCGTGTTGTTTTCGACCGGGGGGGGTACATTTACCACGGTCGGGTGAAGGCCCTCTCCGACGGCGCCCGGGAAGGCGGACTTGATTTTTAACGTGACGAATAGGGAGCTGTTGCGATCCCTGTGAAAAATTCCAAAGCGATTTGGGGGTGAACCTTGTCTGAGTTTAACAAAAATGCCAGCGGCGACGACCAGTTTATTGAGAAGATCGTCCATATCAATAGGACTGCCAAGGTTGTAAAGGGTGGCCGTCGTTTCAGCTTCAGCGCCATTGTCGTGGTCGGCGATGGCAAAGGAAAGGTTGGCTGCGGCCTTGGAAAGGCCAATCAGGTGCCTGAGGCAATCCGAAAGGGGATTGAGCAGGCACGGAAAGACATGAAGCGCGTTTCCATCACCAGCATGAGCATCCCGCATGAAATTTACGGCAAGTTCGGCGCCGGACTGGTTATGCTGAAGCCTGCTGTCGAGGGAACTGGCGTGATTGCGGGTGGCGCTGTACGTGCCGTCCTTGAGGCTGCCGGGGTACACAATATCCTCACCAAGTGCATCGGTTCCCACAATCCGCACAATTTGGTGAAGGCCACCATGGACGGGCTGAGAAGGCTGCGCAGCCCGCAGCAGATTGCCTCCCTGCGGGGGAAATCCCTGGATGAAATTTCCGCATGATCTGCATGCAACCGGGCCTTGCCTAGGGCAATGGCTGCGGCCGTGACTGGCAGTTCTGCAAACTGTGCTGATAACAGTACACAATCAATAAGAATGAATGGGTAAAGCTATGGCAAATCAGCTCAAGGTGACCCTGAAGAAGAGCATGATCGGGAGCACCGAGAAAATACGCGCCACCTTGATCGGCTTGGGGCTGACCAAGACCAATAAGACGATAGTTCGGCAGGATACTCCGCAGATTCGCGGGATGATCAGGAAAGTGCAACATCTGGTTGTGGTGGAGGAGTAAATTATGTTGACCTTAAATAATCTGTCGCCGCAACCAGGTTCCAGAAAGGCAAGGAAGAGAGTTGGGCGTGGACCTGGCTCCGGACATGGGAAAACTGCGACCCGTGGTCATAAGGGTTACAAAGCCCGCTCCGGCGGTGGCATCAAGATCGGTTTCGAGGGTGGCCAGATGCCCCTGCAGAGACGTCTGCCCAAACGCGGCTTTAACAATATCTTCAAAAAACAGTATGCCATTGTCAATATCCAGGATCTCGAACGTTTCGAAGCTGGAGCCAAGGTCGATAAGCAGGCGCTGGTTGCTGCTGGGCTTGTTTCGCAGAATGATACCCTGGTGAAAATTCTCGGCAACGGAGAGGTGAAGAATGCCTTGACCGTTTCCGTCGATAAAGTAAGCGGTTCCGCCCGTCAGAAGATCGAAGCCGCTGGCGGCAAGATTGAGGAATAACTCGATGCGCGCCGGGGTACAGAATGCTGCAAACATTCCTGAATTAAGGCGTCGTATCCTTTTTACCCTGATCATGCTCGCTGTGTACCGGGCCGGCGTGCAGATTCCGACGCCCGGCATCAACGGGGAGGCCCTGAGTCAGTTTTTCCAGAAGGGCGCGGGAACCCTCTTTGACATGTTCAATATGTTCTCCGGCGGCGCCCTGGAGAATTTTTCGATCTTTGCCCTGGGCATCATGCCCTACATCAGCGCCTCGATTATCTTCCAGCTCCTGACGGTTGTCATTCCTCAACTCGAGGCCCTTTCCAAGGAAGGTGAGGCCGGGCGACGGAAGATTACCCAGTATACCCGTTACGCAACTGTTGTCTTGAGTTTGGTGCAGGGTTTGTTCATCAGCATCGGTCTTGAGGGAATGACCGCTCCCGGCAGCGGTGAGCCTGTGGTCATCGCCGCCGGCTGGGGCTTTCGCCTGATGACCATCATCACCCTGACCTCCGGCACCGCCTTCATCATGTGGCTCGGCGAGCAGATGACCGAGCGCGGCATCGGCAATGGGATATCCATGATCATCTTCGCCGGCATTGTCGCGAATATGCCCGCCGCCATTATCAATACCTTTCAAATGGCCAGCGCTGGCGAAATCGCCTTTGTTCTGCTGCCCATCATTCTTCTGATGATGGTAGCGGTGATCGGGCTGGTGATTTTCTTTGAAACCGCGCAGAGGCGAATTCCGGTACAGTATGCCAAACGGATGGTGGGCCGGAAGATGTATGGGGGGCAGCAATCGCATCTTCCCTTGAAGATCAATATGTCTGGGGTTATCCCCCCTATCTTCGCCTCGTCGATCATGATGTTTCCCGCGACCATTGGGCAATTTATTCAGGTCGATTGGGTGCAGCGGGTAAGCAGCGCCCTCAGTTGGGGAAGTCTCCCGCACACTCTTCTTTTTGTCGGGTTTATAGTCTTTTTCTGTTTTTTTTATACTGCGGTCACCTTCAATCCGGTGGATATCGCGGAGAATCTGAAAAAGCATGGCGGATTCGTCCCTGGTATTCGTCCTGGGAAAAAGACCGCCGAGTTCATTGATAAAATTATGGTCCGGCTCACCGTGATTGGCGCTGCCTATGTCAGCGCCATCTGCGTACTGCCGACTGTACTCATCGACAAGCTGCATGTGCCATTTTACTTTGGCGGAACTGCCTTGCTCATTGTGGTTGGCGTCGCCATCGACACCATCGCACAAATTGAGTCCCACACAGTGATGCGTAATTATGACGGCTTTATGAAGTCGGGCGGCTTCAAGGGGCGTCGCTAGCTTGCCGTAGATGAGCAGCATGGCGATTATCCTCAAGTCTCCCGAGGAGATAGAGATCCTGCGGGAGGCAAATCAGATCGTGGCCAATACGCTGCGGTTGCTTGCCGAGAAGATGGAGGTTGGCTGCACCACCCTCCATCTTGATACCCTGGCAGAGAAATTTTGTCGTCAATGCGGCGCAGAGCCGGCCTTTAAGGGCTATCGTGGTTTCCCCGGAAGTCTCTGTGTATCCATCAACGAGCAGGTCGTGCATGGCATCCCTTCCAAGAAGGTGGTGGTCAGGGATGGCGATATTGTCAGTATAGATTTTGGGGTAAAGTACCGCGGCTACTATGGTGACTCGGCGGTGAGCCTGTCGGTTGGCAAGCTCGAACCAAGGAAGAAGGAATTGCTTGAAGTCACCCGTCAGGCTCTTTATCAGGGGATTTCCCAGGCGTTGCCTGGCAATCGGATCAATGATATTTCCACAGCCGTGCAGGAGTATGTGGAGAAGCATGGTTTTTCCGTGGTCCGGCAATTTGTCGGTCATGGCATAGGGAGCCAGCTGCACGAGGCCCCGGAAATCCCAAATTACAGCAGGCCGGAAAGAACTCCCAAGCTTTTGCCGGGGATGGTGCTGGCCATTGAGCCCATGGTCAATATGGGCACGCATGCTGTCGACGTCCTGCGGGATGGGTGGACAGTGGTGACGAGGGATAGAGCTCCCTCAGCCCATTTTGAGCACTCCGTGGCGGTTACGGATGGTGAGCCGCTCATTTTGAGTGAACAGTAGGCGAGATATTTTCTCCCTTGTGAAAAAAAATAGGGCAAAAAAAATAAAATAGGGTAATATCTTCTGCTTTCTGGCAGCCCAGGATGTACGCGAGCGGAATTGAAGAATGCCGAGGAACGAGCAGGTTAAACCGGGTTATGTCCAAAGAAGAAGCGATACAGGTTGAAGGAACCATTATTGAGCCGTTGCCAAATGCGATGTTCCGCGTTGAGCTTGATAACGGCCATAGAATATTGGCGCATATTTCCGGGAAGATGCGCATGCATTTCATCAAGATCCTTCCTGGAGACCGGGTAACGGTGGAGCTTTCCCCCTATGATCTGACCAGGGGCAGAGTAACCTTCCGTGCAAAGAAAAAATAAGTTGTCACCAACCACAGCAAAAAAGGTTATGTGATGAAAGTCAGAGCTTCAGTGAAAAAGATTTGTAGTGACTGCCGGGTGTTCAAGCGGAAAGGTGTATTGCGCGTCGATTGCAAGATCAAGAAGCACAAGCAGCGGCAGGGATAATTTTATTTTCTTTTGATTAACAAGGGAGGCAAACCTTGGCACGTTTAGCAGGTGTTGATTTACCAAGAAATAAGCACATGGTTATTGCTTTGACTTATATCCATGGCATTGGCAAGGCTTCCGCGCGCAAGATCCTCGATCAGGTCGGAATTGCCCATACGACGAACAGTGACGACCTGACCGAGAATGATGTCACCAACATCCGCAAGGTCATGGACGAGCAGTTTGTTGTAGAGGGCGACCGTCGTCGCGAGGTGGCCATGGATGTGAAGCGCCTCATGGATTTGGGCTGCTATCGTGGCGTGCGGCACCGGAAAGGCCTCCCCTGCCGTGGGCAGCGCACCAAGACCAACGCCCGGACCAGAAAGGGTCCCAGGCGGGCGGCGATCAAGTCGAAGAAATAATTAACTCATCAATCTGGTAGGAGCAACAATGGCCAGCCCGAAAGCGACACGCACGAAACGCAAGGAAAAGAAAAACGTCCCCGAGGGGATCTGTTTTATTCATTCAACCTTCAACAATACCATTGTTACCTTTGCTGATCGGCAGGGCAACGTCATCTCCTGGTCCAGCGCCGGGTGCCTTGGCTTCAAGGGCTCTCGGAAAAGCACCCCGTTTGCCGCACAGAATACCGTTGACGCAGCGGCAAAGAAAGCACAGGAGCATGGGATGCGGAAGGTGGAAGTGCGGGTGAATGGGCCTGGCCCTGGACGTGAATCAGCCATTCGCGCTCTGCAGGTGGCTGGCTTTGATGTCAGCGTGATTCGTGATGTGACCCCCGTTCCCCATAATGGGTGCAAGCCTCCCAAGAAGCGCAGAGTGTGATTGGGTATCGGGGTTGAGTGTTTGCAAACAAAGAATGTGATTTTTTAGTGGAGGTCCAAATTGGCCAGATATAGAGGCGCAGAATGCAGGCAGTGCCGGCGCGAAAAATTGAAGCTGTTCCTGAAAGGCGACAGGTGCTATTCCGATAAGTGTGCGTTCGAAAGACGCTCCTTTGCTCCTGGTCAGCATGGTCAGGCCCGCATGCGCAAGGTATCCGATTATGCCATTCAGCTGCGCGAAAAGCAGAAGGTTCGACGTATTTACGGCATGCTGGAAGGGCAGTTTCGTAAATTTTTCGGGATTGCCGAGCGGACCAAGGGCGTAACCGGCGAGAATCTGTTGCGGCTTCTTGAATGCAGGCTCGACAACGTGATCTTTCGGCTGGGATTTGCCAACTCCCGGAATCAGGCCAGGCAGCTGGTTCGTCATAACCATATTCAGGTGAATGGCAGAAAGGTCAATATACCTTCTTTTCTTGTCTCCGTGAATGACGTGATCACCTTGAAGGAGAAAAGCCGCAAGGTGGAAGTCATTAACGACAGTCTCGATGCTGTGGTCCGTCGGGGCGTACCGAGCTGGTTGGAGCTTGATAAAGACAACTACAAGGGAACTGTGAAAGGTTTGCCAGACCGGCAAGAAATTACCATGCCGATTCAGGAACAGTTGATTGTAGAGCTTTACTCCAAATAACCGGCAAACATGGAGCATAAGGAAAACATGACAATCGAGTCTGATCCGTTTTACAGAAATTGGCACGAACTTATTGTTCCTGAAAAGTTGGAAGTAGACCAGGATACCCATACCCAGAATTTTGGCAAGTTTGTCTGTCAGCCCCTTGAGCGGGGCTTTGCAACGACCATTGGCAACTCCCTCCGGCGGATTCTCCTTTCTTCCATTCAGGGAGCGGCGATCACCTCTGTGAAGATTGATGGCGCACTGCATGAGCTGTCTACCATCCCCGGAGTCAAGGAGGACGTTACCCAGATCATTTTGAACCTCAAGGAGGTGCGTCTCAAGTTGAACACCCCCGGCACCCAGATCGTGCGGATTGAAAAAAGCGAGATGGGCGTTGTGACCGCAGGAGACATCATGTCCGGCGGCAAGGTTGAGGTGATGAATCCGGAGAAGGAGATCTGCTCCATCACTGGTGAAGGGGTTTTCAAGGCGGAGTTGGAGGTGAAATGGGGCAAGGGGTATGTCCCGGCCGAGAAGAACAAGAGTGAAGAACAGGTGATCGGCGTTATTCCCATTGATGCCATTTTCACCCCCATAGTCAATGTCAAGTCCATTGTCAGCCAGGCCCGGGTCGGGCAGCAGACCGACTATGACAAACTGACTCTCGAGATTACCACCGATGGCAGTGTAAGGCCGGAAGACGCTCTTGCCTATTCGGCCAAGATCATGAAGGAGCAGTTGCAGGTATTTATAAATTTTGACGAAGAAAAAGTTGAGCCGGAGGAGATGGATGAGCGCGATGAGCTGCGCACCCCGGTGAACGAAAATCTTTACCGCAGCGTCGAGGATCTGGAACTCTCCGTGCGCTCGGCAAATTGCCTGCGGAATGCGGATATCCGGTATATTGGCGAGTTGGTACAGAAGAGTGAGGCGGAAATGCTGAAGACCAAGAACTTCGGACGGAAATCTCTGAACGAGATTAAGCAGTTGCTGTCCGAGATGGGTCTCTCGCTGGGAATGAAGTTAGATGGTTGGGAGCTTCCTGCTCAAACAGACAAGGTGTCTGAAGAGCAGTGATGCATCCGGGAAGAGGATTTTAATATGAGACACAGAAAGGCAGGAAAAAGGCTCGGCAGGACAACTTCCAATCGTCAGGCCATGATGCGGAATATGGTAACATCCCTCATTCAGCATGAGAGGATCACCACTACGGTGCCAAAGGCCAAGGAAGCGCGCAAGATCGCCGATCACATGATCACCTTGGCCAAGCGCGGCGATCTGCATGCGCGCCGGCAGGCCTTGTCCTACATGCAGGACAAGGGGGTTGTCGCAAAGCTTTTCGACTCCATCAAGGAGGAGTACAGCGAGCGCGCGGGCGGCTATACCCGAATCATCCGGACTGGCAATCGAATCGGGGACGCTGCGGACATGGCGATCCTGGAGCTGGTGAATTACCGGGAAGACAAGGGCGAACAGGAAGCCAACTAATTCCACGCCGCGACAGATATAAGCTGGTCCGAACATCAGGTTCGGACCAGCTTTTTTTTTGCCTTGCGCCTGGCGGGCTGTTCGGGGCGGCTCAGGTTGCGTAAAGCTGTTCGCTGGTAAGGGGAACAATGCCGGCGCCCGCCAGTGCCTTGGTCGCGGCGTCAAGATCGGGGAAGCGGAGGATGACCAGTCCGCTCTGCCCGCTTTTGCGCGTGAAGGCATCAAGGAGTTCCAGCTTGAGCTGTATCGCTTTCAGGGCCTGCAGTACGCTGGCCAGTCCTCCCGGCTTATCGGGGACTTCGATGACAAGAACTTCCTGAACCATTACTGCAAAGCCGAGGCCCTCGAAGAGCTGCCTGGCCTTGCCTGTGTCGTTGACGATGAGGCGCAGGGCGCAACGGCCCGAGCATTCCGCAAAGGAGAGGGCGCGGATGTTGATGCAGTGCTGGGCGAGCAGGTCGGTGATTTCCGACATGGCCTCGAATTCCGGGGGGAGAGAGACGATCAGCTGTTGTACATGCATATGCGCTCCTTTGGGGGAAGCAGTGGTGGGCCACCTGTTTTCCAGCCAGCAGTCCTGTCTGCTGCGCGAGGCTCTTTACCACGTATCTGCGGAGCCTTCAAGTGCGGAGTGTGCCCGCAGCATCGCGCACAGGCCTGAAAAAAATATACCATGCTTTTCCGGGGTCGAGTAGAATGTTTGATTTCCAGCCGGCGTTTGCATGCCCCTTTCCGCCGGTCTGACGTTCGGGGCAGGGGTGGATCGCCAATTTCGACAGGTGTTATTCCCTTCCGTGTCCGGGGAATTGCCTACAGCAGGGATGGCTGGTGGCGTACGCCTGCGGGAAGAAGGCTGGCTGCCGGCCAGATGTCTTTTCTGATCTTCAGGGGACTCGCATGATTTGGGTCAACGAGAAGCCGCAGCCGTTCCGGAGGGGTATGACTCTGGCGGAGCTTGCTTCCGCCATTGATCCCGGGGCGGATATCTTCATTGTCAATGGCCATCCTGTCTCGGCAACCACTGCGCTGCAGGTCGGGGACCATTGCTGGGTATGGCGGCGCGGTCGTGTCCCCTCGGCTGCGGAAATGGGGCAGCTCCTCCATGCCCGCCACACTCCTGGGGTTCAGGAGCGCCTGCAGGCAAGCGCCGTCGGCATCATGGGCCTCGGCGGGCTTGGTTCCCTGGTTGCGGTCGCTCTTGCCCGGATGGGCATCGGCGCCCTCCTGCTTGCCGATTATGACGTGGTTGAACCGACCAACCTCAACCGGCAGTACTATTTTCTCGAGCAGATCGGACAAAAGAAAGTCACGGCGCTGTGCGAGACCCTGGGCCGGGTGAATCCCCACGTGGCGGTTACCTGCCTGGACAAACGGCTGGTTGAGGAGGATATCGCCAAGGAGTTTACCGGGGTGGACGCCCTGGTGGAGTGCTTCGATGATCCCGCCATGAAGGCCGCCTCCCTGCGGGCCGTGTTGAGGGATTTGTCCGGGGTCTATTATGTCTGTTCTTCCGGGGTCGCAGGGTATGGAGACAACGCGCTGATCAGAACCCGCCGTCTTTATCCCGGCGTCTATCTGGTCGGCGACGAGGAGAGTGCCGCCGCCCCAGGGCAGGGCCTCATGGCGGCACGGGTGGGGATAGCCGCGCATCAACAGGCCAATCAGGTGGTGAGGCTGCTGTTGGCCGCGGAGAAAGAGGATGAAAGGGGATGAGGATAGTCTGTAACGGCATGGAGCGGGAGGTTGCCGGCGGCACTCTGCTTGCTGATTTTATCCGACAACTTGGGCTTGAGCTGGAAACGGTGGTGGCGGAATGCGATGGCCGCATCCTCAAGCGCGAAGAATATGAAACCCATGAGTTGCACGAAGGGTCGAGGGTTGAGTTGATCCGGTTTGTGGGAGGAGGTTGAGATGTTGACCATTGCTGGCAGGAAATTTCGCTCCAGGCTCTTTGGCGGCACCGGGAAATTCGCTTCTCCCGAGGTCATGAGGGAGGCTCTTGCCGCCTCCGGCTGCGAGATGGTGACCGTGGCCCTGCGTCGGGTGGATCTCGGCAATCCGGCCGACGATATCATGCGGGTCCTGGACCGCGAGCGGTACCTCTTCCTGCCGAACACCTCCGGGGCGCGCGATGCCCAGGAGGCCATCCGGCTCGCCCATCTGGCCCAGGCCTCGGGCGGCGGTGAATGGCTGAAGCTCGAAGTGACCCCCGACCCCAGGACCCTGCTGCCCGATCCGGTGGAAACCCTCAAAGCCACCGAGATTCTGGTCCGGGAAGGCTTCAAGGTGCTGCCCTATATCAATGCCGATCCAATCCTGGCGTTGCGCCTGCAGGATGCCGGGGCGGCCGCGGTGATGCCGCTCGGCTCTCCCATCGGCACCAACCAGGGGATATTGACCAGGTTTCAGATCGCCATCATCATCGAGCAGGCCCGGGTGCCGGTGGTGGTTGACGCGGGGCTGGGCGCGCCCTCCCATGCGGCGGAAGCCATGGAGATGGGGGCGGATGCCGTCCTGGTCAATACGGCCATTGCCGTGGCCGGCGACCCGATCCGCATGGCCAGGGCCTTTGCCATGGCCGTCGAGGCGGGGCGTACTGCCTATGAGGCAGGACTTGGCACGGTGCGCAGGGATGCGGCCGCCTCTTCCCCGGAAGAGGGGCTTGGCTTCCTGCGCTGAGGATGACGATGTTTACCGTGCCTGAATTCACAGCGTTGCAGACAGCGATTGCCAGGGTCAGGGAAGAGGATGTCCTATCCGCTCTGCGGGGGGACCGGATCGGCATCCAGGGCCTTGCCGCCCTTCTTTCGCCCCTGGCGGAACCCCATCTCCCCGCCATGGCCGCCCGGGCCGCCTTCCTCACCGAGCAGCGTTTCGGCCGGACCATCCAGATGTACGCGCCCGTCTATCTCTCCAGCTACTGCGCCAACCGTTGCGCCTACTGCGGTTTCTCGGCGGACAACACCATTGACAGGCGGGTCCTGACCTTCGCCGAGGCCGAGGCCGAGGCCATGATTCTCCACCAGCGGGGTTTTCAACATCTGCTTCTGGTTTCCGGAGAGGCGCCGGCCAAGGTCGGCGTCGATTATCTGGAGGAGATCGCGCGGCGTTTGCGGGATCGCTTTGCCGCTTTGTCCATCGAGGTGCAGCCCCTGGCGACCGGGGAGTACGCGCGGCTTTTCCGGGCCGGGATCACCTCCGTGGCCGTCTATCAGGAAACCTATGACCGGGAGGTCTACAAACAGGTGCATCTGGCGGGGCGCAAGGCTGATTTCGACCATCGCCTGGATACTCCCGCCCGGGCCGCGGCCGCCGGCATGCGGGAGGTCGGGATCGGCGCCCTGCTGGGCCTCGCGGACTGGCGGGCGGAGGGGCTGGCCCTGGGCCTCCATCTTGCCTGGTTGAGGAAGCATTTCTGGCGGACCGGACTTACGGTTTCCTTCCCGCGCATGCGGCCGGCGGAAGGGGAGTTCAAACCGCTCAAGCCGGTGGCTGAAAGAAATCTCAGCCAGATGATCTTTGCCCTGCGGATCTTCGACCCGGATGTTGGGCTCTATCTCTCGACCAGGGAGGAAGCCCGGTATCGGGATGGCATGATCGGTCTTGGGCCGACCCGGTATTCGGCGGGCTCGTGCACTGCGCCGGGCGGATACGGCCTGGCGGATGCGGGCGGCGAGCAGTTCGAGGTCGGGGACAGCCGGAGCCTCGCCGAGGTGAGCGCCGCCATCCAGGCAAAGGGCTTCGATCCGGTCCGCAAGGATTGGGATGCGGTTTTTCAAGCAAAGGGAGTCAGGCAGGAGGCTGCCTGAAAAGATACGGACAACCATAAGGACGGAGGGGTGAACCCAATGGCAGACCTGAAAAAAATGTACACCACCATTCTTGGTGACCACTTTCCCATGGAGATGAAAATCACCTTTGGCGACCAGACCCTGGTCTATAAGAAAAAGACCTGGAAGATCGTCCAGGAGGACGGCACCGTTGACGAGCGGGGGGTGCGTTACGGCGAAAATCCCGACCAGGAAGCGGCGCTCTATGAGCTTGTCAACGGCAATCTGGTCCTGGGTGGCTGCGAGTTCATCGGTCCGGGCAAGGGACTGGTGAGCGGAATCAATGTCGAAGACATGCTGCAGGTGGGCAAGCACCCCGGCAAGATCAACCTGACCGACATCGACAATGGTCTCAACATCATCAAGTATCTCATGGCGAAACCGGCCGCGGTCATCCTCAAGCACAACAATCCTTGCGGCGCCGCCCATGGCGACAGCCTGGCCCAGGCCTACGACCGGGCTAACCGGGCGGACCGTATTGCCGCCTTTGGCGGGGCCGTTATCCTGAACCGTGCCTGCGACAAGGCGACCGCCGAGCTGTTGAGCAAGAACTATCTGGAAGTGGTCTGCGCCCCGGAATTCGAGGACGGCACTCTCGCGATCCTGGCCCAGCGCAAGAACCTGCGGGTGGTGCGGATCAACCGCATCGACCGTCTGGCCGAGTTCGAGAAGTACCGTTTTGTCGATTTCAAGAGCCTCATCGACGGCGGCATCATTGTCCAGCAGTCGGCGGTCAATTCCATCCGCTCCGTCGCTGATCTCAAGCCCGCGGTCTGCACCTCCAAAGGCCAGGAATACAAGGTGGAGCGCGAGCCGACCCAGCGGGAACTCGACGATATGATCTTCGGCTGGGCCGTGGAGCACGGGGTTACTTCCAACTCGGTCATCTATGTGAAGGACGGCTGCACGGTGGGCATCGGCACCGGCGAGCAGGACCGGGTCGGCGTGGCCGACATCGCCGTGTACAAGGCCTACACCAAGTACGCCGACATTCTCTGCTTCGATACCTTCGGGATCCCCTATGCCGATATGGTGCTTGAGATCGAGCAGGGCAAGCGGAACCAGGCGGACAAAGAGAAGATCGACGCCCAGACCAAGGCCGACAAGGCAGGGCTGCCAGGCTCGGTCATGATCTCCGACGCCTTTTTCCCATACCGCGACGGCGCCGATGTCGGCATCAGGCAGGGGGTTTCCGCCATCCTGCAGGCCGGCGGCTCCATGCGTGACTTCGAGACCATCGAGGCCTGCAACGAGGCCAGGCCGCAGGTGGCGATGAAATTCACCGGCCAGCGCTCCTTCAAGCACTGATGGATCGTGGTGTCGGCCGGTTTGTTTTCAGGCCCGGCCTCAGTCGGGCTTTTTTCTGCCGATGGCCGCTGCGCCTGTGGGCTGGATTTCTCGGCGAGGGCAGGTACTGGAGATGAGTAAGCACAAGGGGAGAGAGTGCGGCAGCCTTTCCGCCCATGGCCAGGAGAGCTGTTGAGGGTCGAAGCCTCCCCCCCGGGTTCCGGTGGAGAAAGAGAGACAGGCCTTCGTGACCGCAGTGCTCGATACCGCCGTCGGCCCGGTGCCGAAGGTGGCCACCAGGCTTGGGCCCGTTGATCACTGGGGCCGGGTGCTGGTCCGCCTCGGCATCGGCCGCATGCGTTACGCCATCGAGCCCGGCCTCTATGCGGTGGGAAATCCGGATGGCAAGTCACCGATTTTCGTCACCGCCAACTACAAGCTGAGCTTCGATCAGCTGCGCGGCGCCCTGCACAAAAAACAGGCCTGGATTCTCGTCCTTGACACCAACGGCATCAATGTCTGGTGCGCGGCCGGCAAGGGCAGCTTCTCCACCGGCCCCTTGGTGCAAAGCGTTCTGGCGGAAAGGCTTGCCGAACTGGTGAGTCACCGGACCCTGATCCTGCCGCAGCTTGCCGCGTCCGGGGTGGCCGCCCATCTGGTCAGAAAAGAGTGCGGGTTTGCCGTGTGGTACGGGCCGGTCTGCGCCAGCCATCTTCCCGCCTACTGGCGCAACGGCTTCAAGGCCAGTCGGCGCATGCGGCGCAAGGAGTTTCCCCTGGCGGCCCGGGCGGAACTGATCCCCATGGAGCTGGTCAATGCCGGCAAGTGGGCCATCCCGCTCATGCTCGTTATCCTCTTCCTGAACAGCCTTCTGACTCCGGAGAGTTTCGGGCTCGATGGGCGGGCCGGGAAAACCCCCCTGCCCATTTTGCTGCTGAGCTCTGGCATCGCGGCCGGCTCCATCCTCACCCCGCTCCTGCTCTTTATCCTGCCGGGTCGTGCTTTTGCCGTCAAGGGGCTGCTGGCCGGCATCCTGCTCAATGGCATTCTTTTCTGGGAAAATTATCGCGCCTTTACCGGCGAGCCCCCGTCATCCTCGGCAGGCTGGCTGCTGATCTCTTTGGCCCTCGCCTCGTTGCTTGCCATGAACTTCACCGGCTGTTCGACCTTCACTTCCCCTTCCGGGGTGCGCAAAGAGCTGCGCGTGGCGCTGCCCCTGCAGCTTGCCGCCATCGCCGTGGGGGGGGCTCTCTGGTTGAGCTCCTTGCTGTAAGGGGGAAAAGTGAGTGCGTCCTATCTGAAAAATGTCGCCAGCCTGGTTTTCGTCCAGGAAGAGTGCGTCGGCTGCGGCATGTGCTACGAGGTGTGCCCGCACGGGGTGTTTGTCCTCCTGGAGGGCAAGGCGCGGATCGCCCTTCCGGACAACTGCATGGAGTGCGGGGCCTGCGCCGTGAATTGCCCCGTCGGTGCCATTGCCGTGCAGGCCGGGGTGGGCTGCCTCACCGCCATTGTCAACTCACTGCTGCGCGGCAGAAAGGCGAACGGCCGGTAAGTTTCCTGCCCCGCTTCAATGCACCGAACAGGAGATGCAGGGGTCGTAGGCGCGCACCAGCATTTCCGCCAGCAGTTCGATGTCCTGATCCGTTTTGCCCTTTCTGGCGTAATCCCGCGCCAGGGCCGCGATGTCCCGCTGGATATTGCCGTGGTTCTGGCTGGTGGGGATCACGCAATCCGCCTTTTTCACCCTGCCCTGTGCATCGAATTCATAATAGTGATAGAGGATGCCGCGTGGCACCTCCACCGCTCCGACCCCTTTCCCCCTGCATGCCGTGACCGGCTGCCGCGGTTCCTGCCAGGGAGTGTCGAGCATGGCCTCGATAATGCGCAGGGAGTCGAAGACCACATGCACGCATTCGACCAGCTGCGCCACGTTGTTCAGGTACGGGTTGTGGTTCACCGGGCTGAGCCCCAGGGCTGCCGAGATCTCCCGGGCCGTGGGGTGGAGGAGGGCGAAGTTGTTGTTCAGGCGGGCCAGGGCGCCGACGGCAAAGGCGTCGCGGGAAAGCCGGCTCAGCTTGGAGGTGAAGCCCGGCTGGCAGTACTCGTTGGTCATGGCTCGGTATTGATGCTCCTTCTTCCGGACCCCATCGCTGGAGACAAGCCCGCCGCCGATAAAGGGGTAGCTCTCCCCGCCCTTGAGGGAGACGAACTCCGTCTCCCTGCTGAAATCCGGGATGGCGAAGGTCTTGAAGAGTTCCGCCGCCGCGAGAAGATCAGGCACGCATTCCTGCAGGCGTTTTCCGATCTCGGCGAGCTGCCGTTTCTCCGGCAGCATGGTGAAGCCGCCCACCACGGTGCGGGTGGGGTGCAGCCTGCGGCCGCCGATGAGATCGCAGGCGTCGTTGGCCAGGAGCTTGAGGCGCAGGGCGCGGGCCACCTCTTCCGGATGGGTTTTCGCCAGGGGCAGGACGCTGCCGGTGCCGAGAAAATCCGGGGCGGCAAGAAAATAGAGATGGAGGATATGGCTTTGCAGCGTCTCCATGTGCTTTAGGAGGAGGCGCAGGTCCGCGGTCTGGGCCGAGGGCGTGATGCCGAAGGCGTTCTCCACGGCGCGGATGCTGGCCAGGGTATGGCCGATGGAGCAGATGCCGCAGATGCGCCCGCAGAGGTAGGGCGCGTTTTCCCAGTGCTTCCCCACCAGCATGGCCTCGAAAAAACGCGGGGTCTCCACCACCTCCCAGCTCGCCTCCCTGACCTTACCATCCTTGATGCTGATTTTGATATTGCCGTGGCCTTCAACCCTGGTCAGATGCTGGACATTGACGTCGCAGGAAATCTTCATGCCTTGTTTCTCCCGGCTTTTTTCTTTTTCCCGGTCAGGGTATCGAGGCAGGAGGCAAAGCCGCCAAAGCATTCCAGGCGGTCGATGAGGACCTCCCGGCTGAAGCCGTGTCTGGTCATGATTTTTTCAAGTTCCTTGATGTTGGCCACTTCGGCCGGTCCCCGGCATCCCCAGCAGCCCCGCCGGTTGCCGGTGCACCAGGCATCGCAACCGGCGCGGGTGACGGGACCGAGACAGGGTTCGCCAAGCTCGAAAAGGCAGATATTCTCGTTGGCCTTGCACTCCATGCAGACCGGGTATTCCGGCAGGCGCACCGCCTTGCCCACCACCAGATTGGTGACGATTCGTTCCACCTCCTCCTTTTTGACGGGGCAGCCGTAAATCTTGAGATCCACGGTGACAAAGTCTTCCAGGGGCTGTACGTCCCTCGTCTCGATGGCAAAGTCGCCGTAGACCTCTTTTTTGACCCAGGCAAGATCGCCAAAGCGATTTTTGAGCCTGTTCACCCCGCCGAAGCAGGCGCAGGAGCCCAAGGCCACCAGAACCCTGGCCTTTTCGCGGATCTCCCGCAGGCGGACGATTTCGTCCTCCCGGCTGACACTGCCCTCGACAAAGGCGATTTCGTAGTCATCGCTCCGCTCGCTCATCCCTTCCCTAAAGTTGACGATGGTGACGAGGTTTAAGAAGTCCAGCAGGGTGGCCTCGTTGTTTAGGATCTGCAGCTGGCAGCCCTCGCAGGAAGTGAGCTCGAAAAAGCCGACCCTGGGGCGGCTCAGGGGAACGCCCAGGTAGGAAAGCGCATCGCTCATCTCAGATAGCCTCTTTCAGGTTCAGCACCGACCAGTAATCAAAGACCGGGCCGTCCAGGCAGGTGTAGGTGGAGCCGATGTTGCAACGGCAGCATTTGCCCCGGCCGCAGTGCATGCGCCGCTCCAGGGAAACGAACATCTTCTCCATGGGCAGGCCCGCCTCGGTGAGCATGGCGCAGACGGAGCGGAACATCACCGGCGGCCCGCAGACAATGGCATGGGTGTTGTTTTTCAGGTCGGTGTCTTCGCTGATTCTTTCTTTCAGGATCTCGGTGATCAGACCGGTGCGGCCCCGCCACTTCCGGTCCGCCTTGTCCACGGTGATGGCCAGATTGATGTCGAAGCGGCGCCACTCCTCGTACTGGTAGGTGAAGAGCAGCTCGGCCGCGGCCCTGGCCCCGTACATGATATCGACCCGGCCGAAGCGGCTCCGGTTTTCGAGGACTGCCAGCAGGGGCGAGCGGAGGGGCACCAGCCCCAGGCCCCCGGCAATGAGGAGGATGTCCTGGCCATACATCCTTTCGATGGGGAAGTGGGTGCCAAAAGGGCCGGCAAGCCCCACCCTGGTTCCGCGCTCCACCCGGCTCAAGAAATTGGTGAGGTTGCCAACCGCCCGGATGCAAAGCTCGATATCGCCGTGCCGGACCGGGGAGGAGGAGATGGAGAAGGGCGCCTCGCCGATGCCTGGCAGCTCCAGCATCACGAACTGGCCGGGCAGGAAGGAGAAGCGGTTGCGTTGGTCCTGGTCGCAGAGTTGGATCTGGTAGAGTTTTTCGCTTGCGGTCAGCTGGTAGATGCTGGTGATCTCCGCCTGAAAGGCGTACTCGAAGCCGCCGGCATCCTCCTTGCGGCGATGCGCTTTGCCTGGGTTCAGTGGCTGTTGCAAGGGCAGCGGGTTTTCCATGGGTTATTCCTCTCCTCGTACGCTTTTGATCACTTCCGGCGGGGTGATGTCGGCAAGACAGGCAATGCCGCAGCGGCCGCAGCCCACGCAGAGGGATTCCTCGAAGGCCTCCACGAAACCGCGGTGTTTGTGGTAGTAGCGGTACTTGAGGCGGGTGGCGCTCTCGGGCCTGAAATTGTGGCCGCCCGCCACCTTGGCGAAATCAACGAGGTTGCAGGAGTGCAGGGACCGCGTCTTGTCGGCCTTTTTGAGGGTAAGGTCGATGTGCTCCTCCACGCCGTAGCAGTAGCAGGTCGGGCAGACATTGGCGCAGGTGCCGCAGGAAAGGCACCTGTCGCCCCAATGCGCCCAGGCCGGGGAACCGAATTCCAGGTCCAGGATCTTGGTGAGGTCCGTGGTGTCGACGCTGGTGGTGAAGCGCTTGCGCTTCTCCGTGGTGATCTGCTTGTAGAGCCGGTGTTCCTTGCCGCTCGGCTCCCGGCCGGCTATCTGGTCGAGCAAGCCGTAGGCGGCGGCGGAGAGCACCTCGACGAAATAACGGTTGCCCAGGTCGGTGAGGAAGAGGTCGAAGCCGTGCAGGGCGATGTCCGCTCCCATGGAACGGCAAAAGCATTGCGGAGCCGGGGCGCAGTCCAGGCCGATGATGAAGAGCTTCTTTCTTTTTTCAACGTAAACGGGATTGGGGTAGACGCTCCTGGCCAGGACCAGGTCGAGCTTGTTCAGGGCGTTGATGTCGCAGGGGTGCAGACCGAAGAGGACCAGGGGCGTGTCGCTGCCCGACGGCACCTCCTTTTGCCAGCCGGCTCCCTCCACCTTGAAGTTGGCAAGGGTTTCCCTGTAGGGCAGGACAAAACGCTTGGCCGAATGCACGGTGAGCCGGTAATCCAGGGCAAGCTCTGCAAAGTCGTACACCCGGTCGAAATCATGCAGGGGCCGGCCTTCGCGGTCGTATCCCTTCAGGACCGGGCCGACGACGATATTTACGGCCAGCAGCTCGTGGAGGCGGGCCAGATCCTCTTTTTTGATTATCCGGAAAATCATGACGGCTCTCCTCTGTGGCGTGGGCGGAGGCGAGTATTTCGGTCAGCGGCGGCTTTCATCCCTATGGGATATAACGGTTCGCCGTTGGCTGTCAAGCAAATGGCGGGCTGGTTCCGGTCACGGAAAGGCGAGAAAGAGGCTGCGGGCAAGAGCCGGAACCGGGCGTTGCCGCGGCTTTTCCTCTCTGCCGGGAACCGGTCGGGCGGTGTTTGGTAAGTGGCTGATGCTTCGCTGAAAAAGAGGGTGACCTTTTGGGGGAAATTGGCTAGAGTGTGGGCCGGATTTTTTCACAACCAGCAATCTGATGAGGAGGCCGCATGGATATTTCCAAAACCATCGCCGAAATGAAAAAAAATCCAGCCTTTGCCGAGAATGTCGGCATGGTCCTCGTGCATAACGGGGTGGTCCGGGCCTGGTCGCGCAAGACCAGGGAAGGGGTGACGGCGCTCAAGGTCACGCCGGACCAGGAGAAGATCGAGGCGATCCGCCAGGAGTTCCTGCAGCGGCCTGGCATCTTCGATATTGTCATCGAGGCCAGGAGCGGCAGCTTTCAGCCCGGCGACGATCTGCTCTTCATCGTGGTCGCCGGCGATATCCGTGAGAACGTCAAGCCGGCGCTTGCCGACCTTCTTGACCGCGTTAAGGCCGAAGCGATCAGCAAGCAGGAAGTGATGACCGCCTGACTGAGTGGATTCACCCTTGCCAAAAGGCGCGATTCCGGGTACTAAGGTGCCGCGGGCCGCGCGCCGGTAGAGAAGCAGCGTTTATCAACGACACAGGGAGATGACGAGTATGTACTCCGCCTCTGATTTTCGAAAAGGTTTGAAGGTTCAGATCGATGGCGAACCTTATATCATGACGGATTTTCAATTCTCAAAGCCGGGCAAGGGGCAGGCCCTCTATCGCTGCCGTCTGCGCAACATGATCACCGGCAATGCCTTCGAGAAGACCTACCGCTCCAACGACAAGCTTGAAAAGGCCGCCCTGGAGGAGCGTACCATGCAGTACCTCTACAAACAGGGGGACGATTATGTTTTCATGGACAACAGCTCCTACGAGCAGCTGGAGATCTCCAAGGAGCAGCTCGCTGATTCCATCAACTTCCTGATCGACAACATGGAGGTGGAGGTGCTGCTCTATAACGGCCGGCCCATCGGCGTCACCCTGCCCAACTTCGTCAATCTGGTGGTCACCCAGGCGGATCCCTGGGTCAAGGGCGATACCAGCGGCTCCGACACCAAGCCGGTCACCGTGGAAACCGGCTATGTCCTGCAGGTGCCCCCCTTCATCGAAGAGGGCGAGAAGATCCAGATCGACACCCGCACCGGCGCCTACGTGACCCGGGTAAAGCAATAAGCCTTTCTTCGTTTCTCGCCAGACCATCATGATCAGCAAACACGGCCTGCAGACGCGGGCCGTTCTTGTTCAGAGCCTACGTGATTTTTTCATCAGCCGGGACTATCTCGAGGTGGAAACCCCCCTCCGCATCCCGGCCCCTGCCCCCGAGGCCCATATCGTCCCTCTGCGCAGCGAGGGCTGGTTTCTGCAGACCTCGCCCGAGCTCTGCATGAAGCGGCTGCTCGCCGCTGGTTTCCCCAAGATTTTCCAGATCTGCAAATGCTTCCGCGCCCATGAACGCGGAGACCGCCATCTTCCCGAGTTCACCATGCTGGAGTGGTATGCGGCAGGTGCCGATTATTTTGATCTCATGGACGAGTGCGAGGGACTGTTCAGGCATCTGGCCCGGGCTCTGGGGGGAGGGGAGAGCCTTGCTGCAGGGGCGAGGCAGATCTCGTTGGCCGGCTCTTGGGAGCGGCTCACCGTGGCCGAGGCGTTCAGGCGATATGCGCCGTTCAGCGTCGAGGAGGCGCTTGCTGAGGATCTCTTTGACGAGGCTCTGGTGGTGCATGTCGAGCCCAATCTCGGCTGCCGCACCCCTTCCTTTCTGTACGATTATCCAGCAGAATTAGGGGCACTCGCCCGGCTCAAGCCGCAAGACCGGAGCGTTGCCGAGCGCTTTGAGCTTTATCTGAACGGCATTGAGTTGGCCAACGGTTTTTCCGAGCTCACCGACCCGGTCGAGCAGCGGCAACGGTTTCTGTTCGGTCAGGAGGGCATGCGCAAGGCCGGATTTCCTTGCCCGCCAATGCCTGAGCGCTTTTTGGCAGCCTTGGATGATATGCCGGAGGCCGCGGGCATTGCCCTGGGCGTGGACCGACTGGCCATGCTTTTTGCCGGGGCCGAGAGCATCGAGCAGGTGGTGGCCTTTACGCCGGAAGAACTGTGATTGGAAAAGGCAGGTAACGAGTGACGAGAAAAAGCGTTGCTCTGGTCGGCGTTGTTGTAGCAAACCAGCTTTTCCGGTTTTGAAAACTACAAAATCAAACTGCGGACCAGCGGCTACCGACTGGTGTACGAGGTAATCGACAGGAGATCTGCGTGCCGGTCATCGCGGTGGGCAAACGGGACAAGGGCGAGGTCTACGGCCAGGCCCAACGCAGGAGCAAGAAACAGTAGGAAAAAGGGAAACGCAACTGGCTATTTTGACTGAGCAAGCAGCGGGACGCGCACCTTTTTCGCAGCCTTGCGCAAGGCTGCGTCGTGGGTGGCCAGAGGAAGTCCAAGCCGCATGGCCAGATCAAGATACGCGGCATCGTAAGTGGAAAGTCCAAATTCGCGGGCAAGGGCGATGATTTCCCGCAGCATGCGTTGTGGCGGTTCCGATTCGACCACAATGGGAAGCTCTGCCAACAGAGCCAGGAAGCGAGCGCTGTCCGCCTCGCTCAACCGCTTGCGGCGCTCCGCCACAAGCAGCACATTGCCGATTTCAAGCGGCCATATCGACGGCACCACCGCCTCCTCCTGGGCAAGACGATCAAGCACCCCATCGGCATAACCATCCGCCTCGTCGGCAAAACACCAACTCATCACAACCGAGGCATCAACAACGAACTGCGTTCCCATCTAACGCCGGCCCTCTGCGATCATCTCCTTGATGCTCATCCCGTCCAGCGTGTGCTGCTGCCGGAACTGGCGGAGCGCGGCAATGGCCTGGACGGGTGATTGTTTAGGCGCGCCGGGGGCAGGCTGCAACACGGCAATGGGCACGCCGTGCCTGGTAATGGTGATCTGTTCGCCGGCTTGCACCTGCTCCAGTAATTTGGGCAGGTGGGTTTTTGCCTCATACGCTCCGATGGTTTGCATAACCTTTCCTCCCCCCCCCCCCCCAAAAAAAAAAAATCAGACTAGTTGTAGACTAGTTTAAGGCGGTGCGGAATATTTGTCAATGGAATCCAACGAGGTTGCCGTTGCCCTGTGCGTATCGGTCGCGAATTTTGGCGAGATACGCCTGCTTTTCCCGTCTGCCCATGGCTGGTAACCTCCTGATCTCTTTGGTTACCAACAATTTGAGGCAACGATCTCATTTTTACACGACGAATTGGCGACACAACCTATCACAATTTTAGCAAGTAAAAACGGATGCGATGCTACAAGTATCAGCTAAAGTGTACAGAGATAGTATGCACCTGACACTCTCCAGCCCCTTTCCCCTCGGCGGTGAAGGCCGGTGAGGTTCACTTTCCGGCGCAGAGTTTCTGGATGAGCTGCAGATCGTGCCAGGCCGCCTTTTTCAACTCCGGGTTCTTCAGGAGGAAATCGGGAGGGAAGGTCGGGAGCAGCGGTGTGCCCTTCCAGTCGTGGAAGCGTCCGCGCAGCTGGCTGAGCGGTTTTGGGGAATGGAGCAGGGTCTGGGCGGCCAAGGCCCCCATGGCGCAGATGAGCCGGGGGCGGAGAGCGGCAAGCTCCCGGAGGAGGAAGGGGAGGCAGGCCTCGCGTACCGCCGGCTCGGGAGGCTCCGGGGCGGGACATTTGGCCAGATAGGTCAGATGCACTGCTTCCCTGTCCATGCCGATGGCGGCGAGCATCTTGTCGAGGAGGACGCCTGCTTCACCGCTCATGGGCTGTCCCTGTTGCGCATCGCCGGGAGCGGGAGTGTCGGCGACGATCAGCACCGCGCCTTCCTTGCCAGGGCCTTCCAGGAAGAGGGGGCGCTCGCAATGCTGGCGCCGGGGGCAGCGGCGGCAGGCGGCGATCTCCTCGGCCAGGCCGGCAAGCGAGGCGGGCGGATACGCAACCGGAGACGGGGCGGTTGGTGGCGTGAGCGGAATGGCCCTCTTTTTCGGCTCCTTCTCCTCTTTTCGCCCGGTTTCTCGAACAGTCCGCAAGAAGGCCGAAAGTTCGGGAGAGGCGGGGTAGGCGTCAATTCCCGCCTCCTTCTGCAGAGTCAGGATCTTGCGCGCCATGAGGAGCGTCTCCCAAAGCTCCCGGACAGGAAGGTGCGGCCCCTCCGCAGGTGTTGATCTGCTTTCGTCGTTCATTTGTTTGGCGACCTCTTTTTCTTTTCCCCATCATAGCCGCGCCATGGGCAAAGGCCAACGCGAAAATCGTGAGTCGCGCCTTGTGGCGCAGGGGAAAATTTTATAGACTGAAACAGGTTGTTTTTGCGGAATGAATGCCTGTCGAACGAGGAGAGAGACCATGGACACCCTGACCGCCATCGAAACCAGACGCGCCGTGAAGCATTTCGACCCCAGCCACCGGATGAGCGAGGAGGAGATCGGCAGGCTTCTGGGGCTGGCGCTGAAATCGCCCACCGCCTTCAACATCCAGAACTGGCGCTTTGTCCTCCTCCGCGATCCCGCCCACCGGCGGGAGGTGCGCAAGGCTGCCTGGGACCAGGCCCAGGTCACCGACGCCTCGCTGCTCGTGGTTCTCTGCGCCAATCTGAAGAGCTGGGAGCAGGAGCCGGGTCGCTACTGGCGCAACGCGCCCCGGGAGGTGCAGGAGTACATGGTGCCGGCCATCGACGCCTATTACCGGGGCAAGCCGCTGGTGGAGCGCGACGAGGCCATGCGTTCCTGCGGGATTGCCGCCCAGACCCTGATGCTGGCGGCCCGGGCCATGGGCTATGACTCCTGCCCCATGGACGGCTTTGATTTCGAGGCGGTGGCCAGGTTGATCAACCTGCCTGCCGACCACGTCATCGCCATGTTCGTCGCCATCGGCAAGGCCAGCAAGGAGGCCTGGCCGCGAGGCGGCCAGCTGGATCCGGCCGAGGTGGTGCGCATCGACCGTTTTTGATCATTCGCGAGGGGGCAAGGCCATGCAGGAATTCCGTCTCTGTTCCGTCTGCGGCTACGGCCGCGGCTTCCATGTTTTTTTCAGGGCCGAGGCCGACGGGGTGCGCCTCGGCCTGATCTGCCCCAACTGCGGCCAGTCCTTCAGCCTTGGCTGGAAGGAGCCGGATATCTCCCTGCCGCTCATGCCCGTCAAGGAAGAAGTTTTTCCCGAAAAGCCCTGAAGCGGTCCGTCGTGCCGTCTTTTTTCGGCATCCCTGCTAGAGGCTAGTACCATGTAACATTTAAAATTTCGCAAACAACGAGAAATAATATATACTCATGGCAACCAAAGGAGGTTGCCATGGCACCAAGATATCGAGTTACCCTGACAAGGCAGGAACGAAAGGACCTTGAATCATTAACGCGAAGCGGAAAAACAGGGGCTAAGAAATTTATCCATGCCCGTGCGTTGTTGTTATGCGATGCAGGCCCCGATGGGCCGGCGTGGGACGTTGCTGCTGTGGGCGAAGCCTTGGGAGTGACCTCCCGAACAATTGAGCATCTGAAAAAACGTTTTGTCGAGGACGGCCTGGAAGGTGCCTTGGTTCGCAAAGCGAGAGAAAAGCCGCCACGCGATGTGACTTTTGGCGGTGCTTTTGAAGCACGACTGATTGCTCTGGCGTGTTCAAAGGCCCCAGAGGGGTACCGACGCTGGACAGTCAGACTGCTTGCAGACAAAGCTGTCGAGCTCAACTTTGCATCTTCCGTTTCGCACATGACCGTACAGCGGGTATTAAAAAAAATGAACTTAAGCCTCACCGAAGCAAATACTGGAAAATTCCGCCGAAAGAAAGCGCAGCCTTTGTAGCGGCGATGGAAGATATTCTGGAAGTCTACCACCTGCCGTATGATTCGGATTATCCAGTAATTTGCATGGACGAGTCCAGCAAACAAATGATAGGCGAAGTTCATGCGCCCATTCCCTGCAAACCCGGACAGCCAATGCGGATGGATGACGAGTATGTCCGAAATGGAGTGGCCGAAATTTTCATGGAAGTGGAACCTTTGGCCGGCAGGCGCCATGTTGTGGTGACTGAACGCAGAACCCGGAAAGACTGGGCTCAACACATCAAACAAATGCTCGACGAGCGCTACCCTGATGCTGTCAAAGTTCGGTTGATTATGGATAATCTGAACACTCACAACATCGTCTCACTTTATGAAACGTTCGAGCCTCAAGAGGCAAGACGTCTGGCAGAAAAACTGGATATTCATCATACACCCAAACACGGAAGCTGGCTCAACATGGCAGAGATCGAGCTCAGTGTGTTGAAGGGGCAATGTCTCAATCGCAGGATTGCCGACATGCCAAGCATGCAGGCCCAAGTCGCGTCATGGCAAAGAGACCGAAACAATAACAGCAAAAAAATAGACTGGCAGTTCACCACAGCGGACGCCAGAATAAAACTGAAGCGTCTTTATCCGAAATTATGACTGTTACGTGGTACTAGAGGGGGACGGAGAGGGAAAGCTCCCGGCCTTTTTTTGACCAGAATCCGCCCGGTCGCCTGATGCGCACCTCCACGGTCGTCCCTTTTTTCTTGGAGAGCATGATGATCTTCAAATCATCGATGCTGGCCACCGGCTCGTCATCCAGGGCCAGAATCAGATCCTTCTCCCGAATCCCCGCCTCCTTGCCCCTCCCCTGTTCCGAGAGGCCGGAAACCAGCACGCCTTCTTCGCTGTCGCTGAGCATCACCCCGAGGATGGGGGCTGGTTCCAGTTCTGCCGGCCGACAGAAGATCAGGTAGTCCGCCTCGGCCTGGCTCGGCTCCGCGCCCTCGGCATTGAGGATGACGGCCTGCCGGATTTCAGGCAGGCGGCGGGCCACCCGGGGGGGAATGGCAGTCTGTTTGCTGGTGTGTCCCATGCCGGCGATGACCACCATTCTGGCGTCCGGATTGGCTTTGAGATGGTTGGCCACGGATTCGGCCATGGTTTCGTCCCAGAGCGCCTGGGCCTGGAAAAAGCCATTGGCCTGCTCCGGGCTGCCGCCGTGCTTGTCGTGCATGGTGAAGACCTCGGTGATCCGCTCCCGGTAGCCGTCCAGGGTCAGGTCGCGGTCCGCCGGTATTTTGGCGAGCTCTTCCTCGCTGAGCCCGGCGGTGGAGCCCTGCTTGAAGATCTTGCTCACCAGTTCTTTTTCCTGATTCAGGGCCACGATGGGGATTCTGTTGGCGCGGGCAAAATTGATGATGTCGCGGTAGTGGCGATAATCATAGCCCCACTTGCTGAAATAGCGCGATTTTTTCAGAAATTCCCATTCCTCGAATTCCTGATTCACATAGGCGTCCAGCACCGGCTGCATCTCCCGGCTGAACATCTCCATGCCGATGGCCAGTTTTGGGTTTTCGGCAAAGAGGCCGCGAATGACCCTGAGCTGGAGCAGATGGTCCGCATAGCGGGTGTGGCTTTCGCCCACGTAGACCACCTTCTTGTCGGCCAGCTCGTTGAGGATGGCGGCAAAGGAAAGGGTCTGCGGCAGGGCGAGGCCTGCGGGGGGAGGGGCGAGGTCGAGGCGCTGGCCCTCTTCGGCCTCCGGCACGCGCTTGCTGACAAGGCGGCCGGCCTGGAAATGGAGAAAGCCGTACTTGCCGTAATGGATGAGCTTGCGAGCGGCTGCCCGGCTTTCTTCGGCGCTTGCCGAGCTGAGAAGCACTGCTACTTCGGCGGGGGCAAGGGGATTTGCGCGGACATCCACGGTGAGGCCGGCGGCGGGATGCCCCGGCTCTGCAAAGAGGGAGCGGGCCAGGCGGCTGCCCGTGCCCAGAAAGAGAACCGACCTGCCGGCCACCTCCTTATCCGTCGCTTTGGCGGCAGGCAGGGTGGGGCAGTTCATCTCCGTCAGTATCTCGAGGAGGGGCGCAAAGGCCTCTTCCTCGCCGGCCGGGGGCAGAATGGCCAGCTTCTCTCTGGCGCCGGCGAAACGGGACCAGGTGGGGGGCAGCTCCTTTTCGGCAAGCTGCCGCATGAGCTCGTAGTCGTGGTCAAGCACCAGGGTGGCGGGAGAGTCGTTGAGCAGAAGCTCCACCCTGGCTTCCGCCTCGGCCAGGGAGACGGCATGTGTTTCCTCGCCGCTGGGGGTGATGATTTTCAGGGGCACGCTCAAGCGAAAGGGCTGCGGCTGGAGCTGCTTGACGGTGAGGGCGAGCAGCGGCCGCCCTTCCTTTTCGGAGAGGTTGTCCACCTGCACCGTCAGTTGCGGGGTGTCGCGCCGCTGCAGCCACTGGCTGAAAAATTCGCCGAGATCCCGGCCCGAACTCTGGCTGAAGCTCTCCTCAAGATCGCGCCAGCCAGCCTGCCTGAAGCGCAGGCGTTGGGCGAAATCACGCAGGCCGGCGGCAAAGGCCTCCTCGCCAATCTCGCGGCGGAGCATGTGAAAGACCATGCTGCCCCTGGCATAGCCCACCGCGCGCAACTCCTTGCCCAGCGGATCGAGATGAGCGCCCCCGCCCGTGAACTCGGCAAGGGAGATGGTGGATTCCTGGCCTGCATAGCTCTGGTGGTTGATGAGCTGCTGTCGGCGGAATTCCGCCCCCTCGCCCCGGTCGGCGGCAAAGGCATGGTCGGCCAGATAGGTGGTCAGGCCCTCGCACCAGTTGCCAGAGGCATGATCGACAAATACCGAGTTGCCGAGCCAGCTGTGCAGCACCTCGTGGCCCAGGGAGGTTTCGGTGATGAAGGGGAGCCGCACCACGGCCTGGCCAAGCAGAGTGAAGGTGGGCATGGCATAGCCGGTGGGCAGCCGGTTTTCCACCACGGCGAAGCGTTCGTAGGGGTAGGGCCCGAGCAGGGTCTGGTAGCGTTCGAGGTAGGCCAGGGCCTTGCGGCGGTACTGGCCGGCAAGTTCCTGGTCCTCTGGGAAAAAGTAGGAAGCGAGGACCTGGCCGTTGCCAAAGGATTCTTCCTCCACCACATAGGGGCCGGCGACGAGGTTGAGGCCTGGCAGGGGCTGCGGAAAGTGAAAGCGGAAGATTCTGCCTTCGCCGACGCTGGTGCTGCTGATCTCCTCGGCTTCGGAGATGGCGGCAAAATGTTTCGGAACCTCGGCGGAAAGGGCAAAAAGGCAATCGATCCCGAGCCGGGGATGCCAGGCGCCGGTGAGAGCGATGGCATCCGGGCTGATGAGGCCGTCACTGTTTTGGCCGGGCGCCAGGATGAGCTGGTAGTTGACCTCCAGGCGCTGCTCCTGGTCACTGGCCGGCAGCAGGATTCCTTCCGAGGGGGGCAGGGGAGTGCCGTCAAGGAGGATGGAGGAGACCTCAAGGCCGGCAAGGGAGAGGGCATGCTCCCGGCCGGCCGGCAGGGTGAGCCGCGCGGTGCCGAGCAGGGTGTGGCGGGGAAGATCAAAGGAAACCAGCAGTTCCTGGCGAGGAGGCTCTTGCTGCCCGGCTCGGGCGGACGGCGGCATGGCGATCAGCAGCAGGGCGACAAGAAGGGCAAGGAGGGGGAAAAGCCCTTCATGCCGGGACCGGCTGGATGTTCTCTTCTGCACATAACCTGTCGAGGGAAGCCAGAGCTGTTTCTGCACGGTATTGACCTCTGAGTTTTTTGGGCATTTTTTTGCTGAAGGCCGGGAAGAGCCCGAAGTTGATGTTGGAGGGCTGGAAATGGCGAGGATCGGTGCTGGTCAGGTGGTTGAGGAGCGCGCCAAAGGCGGTGTCCGGCGGCAGGGCAATGGGGGGGGCGCCGTCGGCCAGGCGGGCGGCGTTGAGGCCGGCCAGCAGCCCCATGGCCGTGGACTCCACATAGCCCTCCACCCCGGTGAGCTGGCCGGCCAGGAAAAGATCGGGCCGGCAGGCGAGCTGCAACGAGGGCAGCAGCACCTTGGGCGCGCAGACGAAGGTGTTGCGGTGGATGCTGCCGAGGCGGGCGAATTGGGCCCCGGCCAGGCCGGGGATCATGCGGAATACCGTTTTTTGGGCCGGATAGGTGAGCTTGGTCTGGAAACCGACCATGTTGTAGAGGAGTCCTTCCCTGTTTTCCATGCGCAGCTGCACCACGGCGTATGGGTCGCGGCCGGTCCTGGGATCGGGCAGGCCCACCGGTTTCATAGGCCCGAAGCGCAGGGTGTCCTCGCCCCGCTCCATCATGACCTCGATGGGCAGGCAGCCTTCGAAGTATTTCTGTTCCTCGAATTCCTTGAGCGGCACCTTGTCGGCCCCGCGCAGGGCGGCAATGAAAGCCTGGTATTCTTCCCGATCCATGGGGCAGTTCAGATAGTCGCCCGGACCGTCGTCATAGCGGGAGGCGCGGTAGACGATCCGCATGTCCAGGGAATCGGCATGGACAATGGGGGCGATGGCGTCGTAAAAGGCCAGGTGTTCCTCGCCGGTGAGGGCGGCCAGGGCCTGGGCCAGCGGCGTTGTCGTGAGCGGACCGGTGGCGAGGATGATGGGCGCCTCGTCGGGCGGCGGGATCTCGGTGAGCTCGTGGTGGAGTACGGTGATGCCGGGGTGGGCCTCGATCTTCTCCGTGATGAATTGGGAAAAAAGCGCGCGATCCACAGCCAGGGCCTTGCCCGCCGGCACCCGGGTCTGGTCGGCTGCCGTCATGAGCAGCGAGCCCAGGCGGCGCATCTCTTCCTTGAGCAGGCCGACGGCGGAGCCGGGATCGGCGGCACGCAGGGAGTTGCTGCAGACCAGCTCCGCCAGCAGGGGGGATTCATGGGCCGGGCTGTAGCGCTCCGGCTTCATTTCGAAGAGGTCGACGGGAAAGCCGCGCTGGGCGACCTGCCAGGCGGCCTCGCAGCCGGCGAGGCCGCCGCCGATGATGGTGATTTTTTTCTTCACGGGTTCAAGGGCTCGGATGGTGGAAGGTTGCGGGCTGGGGCGCCTGCCGGATCTCTTTTCTTTGAGACAAGGCAAGGAAGAAAAAGGTTCCCGCCCGTCCAGCCACCATCCGCGCTGAACAGCTAGTTGATGCCCAGCTCTTTCTTGATGGCGTTGACCACCACCTCGCTGGAGGTGCCGGTGATGGTTTTGAGCATGCCCTTTTTCTCGTAAAAGCCGGCCAGGGGGGCGGTCTTCTCGTTGTAGGTGTCCAGACGGTGGCCGATGGCCTCTTCGGTCTCGTCCTCGCGCTGCACGGCCGGGCTGCCGCACTTGTCGCAGATGCCTTCCTTCTTGGGCGGGTTGCTCTTGATGTTGTAGATCGCCTGGCAGGCGGCATTGGCGCAGGTCCGTCTGGTGCAGAGGCGGTCAAAGATCACGTCGCGGGGCACATCGATGGCCACGACCATGTCCAGCTTGATTCCCAGTTTGGCGAGCAGCTCGGTCAAGGCTTCGGCCTGGGGAATGGTGCGCGGAAAGCCGTCGAGCAAAAAGCCCTGGGCGCAATCGGCTTCCTGCAGTCTTTTTTCCATGATGCCCATGATCAGGGAATCGGGAACCAGGTCGCCGCGCTTCATGTAGCCTTCGGCCTCCTTGCCCAGGGGGGTGCCGGCCTGGACTGCGCCGCGGAGGATGTCGCCGGTGGAGATCTGCACGGAGCCGTCGATGGCGGTGAGCATTTTTGCTACGGTACCCTTGCCGGCGCCTGGCGCGCCCAACAGAATCAGTTTCATTGTCTTTCTCCTTGTTTCGGATATTGAATGGAAGTGAAAACGGATTTGACTGCGCAGCCGGCCTTCGTGCGCGCATTGCCGTCCGCCGTGAAGGGAACGGGCCGCAAATATACACGATTTATCCCTCCGATCATAGCGTAAAACAGCCCTCCTGTGCAAAGGAGATCTTTCCCTGGCCCCGGCGCGGTTGTCCTGCTTCCGCCTTGGGCGAGAACATGGGAAGGGCGCCTTGACAAGGCGGTAAAAGGAATTATTTTTTAGACATTCAGAATATATCCTTTCAAATCAATCTGTTATTGGTTTTTAGAAGGAGGTTGCGTATGGCGATTGTACGGTTTGGCGATCAGAAGTTTTTTAGAAACCCCTGGGCGGATTTTGAGAGGATGCGCCGGGAACTGGATGCCCTTTTTCAAAGCGGGGTGCAGGATTTCGGTGGCCGCATGGCCCCCACGGTCTTTCCGGCCCTGAACATCTCCGAGGATGCGGCTAATATCTATGTGCGGGCAGAAATTCCCGGGGTGCCGGCAGAGCGGATCGAGATCTCCATGGAAGGCGATACCCTCGCCATCGGCGGAGAGCGAACGACCTGTGCCGGCGGGGAAAAGCTCTCCTACCACCGCCGCGAGCTCGAATGCGGCCGCTTTAACCGCGCGGTCAGCCTGCCAACCAGGGTGCAGGCGGACAAAGTGACCGCCACCGCAGTTGACGGCATCCTGACCATTACCCTGCCCAAGGCGGAGGAAGCCAAGCCCCGCCAGATCAAGGTGAATGCGGGCTGAGGATTCCGGGCGTGGGAAAGAGACTGTTTTTGTCGAGGAGGCAAGCCATATGACGGAAAAAGAGATGCAGATTCAGCAGAAAAAAGAGTTGCAGCAGGCCGGGGAACCCACCAAGCAGGAGAAGTTTTACGTCCCTGCCGTGGATATTTTCGAGACCGCCGAGGCGGTGCATGTCCTCGCCGAGATGCCCGGCGTGGCCAAGGATGGGGTACAGGTGCAGCTTGAGGAGGGCACCCTCACCATCCGGGGCGACATCGCCCAGCGCCCGCCGGAAGGGGAAACCGTATTGCTCCGGGAGTTTGAACCCGGCGGCTATCTGCGGAAATTCAGTGTCGCCGAGACCATTGACCAGGAAAGGATCGAGGCGAAGATGGCCGACGGCGTCCTCACCCTGGTCCTGCCCAAGGTGGAGCCGGCCAAGCCGCGCCGGATCGAAGTGAAAGGGCTCTAAGGCCCTTGCGTTCCAGCGGTGCCAAGGAGTGATGGTTGTCCTGACGGACCCTCACTCCTTTTTTATTTCAATGCATTTCTCGGGGCACATGGCCGCGGCCAGGTGGAGGGAATCGCTGCATTCGACCCGATCTTCCCTGGGCTCCGCCTTTTCCAGGGTTTCATTCATCCGGAAAACCTCCGGGCAGATTTCCACGCAGGTTTCACAACTGTTGCAGCGGTAGGTGTCGACAACGACGTGGCAGTGCATGCATGTGCTCCTATGGTTTTCCCTTAAAAAAACAAAGGCCGTTTCCGGGAAGGAAACGGCCTTTGCCCGCCGCCAGAGGCGGCATGAGGAAGGAGAGAGGGAAGAAAACAAGGTGAAAAAGATTTGAAGAAGGAGGGAGCTTCTCTTTTTCTCACGTTGCTTTACTGTTAAGACCATCCGGGTTCGGGGAAAGTTCCCACTTTTTTTGAAAAGTTTCTTTTTGTTCAGAAGTCGGCAAAATCCTCGTCGTCCATGGGGATGATCTCGTTGGGGTTGTCCTTTCTGGCAGAGGCGCCCGCTTTTTCCTTTGGGTTCGTGCGCGGCGGCAGGGCCGCCTGGGAGTTCCGGGTCTTCGTCGGGGTGGGAAGCGAGGGGGGACGCAACGCTGGCGTGCTTCTCTGCCCTGGTCCTTTTCGGATTTTTGCGGTTTCTCCTCCCCCGCCTGCCAGGCGCAGCAGCTCCCCAACGGAGCCTTTCAGGATTTCCGATTGTGCCGAAAGTTCTTCCGAGGCAGAGGCGGATTCTTCGGCCGCAGCCGCGTTGTCCTGGGTTACCTGATCGATTTCGTGGATCGCCTTGGTCACCTGCTCGATGGATCGTGCCTGTTCGGTGGCCGAACCAGCCATCTCGGCGATGATGGTCCCGATGCGAGCGGTGGACTGGCTGGCCTCGTAGAAGGAGTCGCCTGTTTCGCTGACCAGTTCGGATCCGGTCTGCACCTTCTGCATGGTGCCCTCGATGAGGGTCGAGGTGTTGCGGGCCGCCTCGGCCGCCCGCATGGCCAGGTTCCGGACCTCGTCCGCGACCACGGCGAAGCCGGCGCCAGCCTCGCCGGCCCGGGCTGCCTCCACCGCGGCGTTCAGGGCCAGGAGGTTGGTCTGAAAGGCTATCTCGTCAATGGTTTTCACGATCTTCTGGGTTTCGCGGCTGGCAGCGGAAATCTCCTCCATGGAGGCGGTGAGCTTTTTCATCGATTGATCCGCTGTTTGGATCACGCCGTTGGCCTCCTTCATCAAGAGGTCGGCCTGACGGGCGTTGTCGGCATCCTTTTTGATCATGGCCCCCACTTCCTCCAGGGATGCGGAGGTCTGTTCCACGGCGGCGGCCTGTTCCGACGCCCCCTCGGCCAGGGATTGGCTGGCCGAGGAAACCTCGCCTGCCGCCGCCGCTACCTGATCAGCCCCTTCGTTGAGGGAGAGGCTGACCGTCACCAGGCTTCTGGCAACGCCGCGCCCGATGAAATAGGCAAAGAGCCCCCCGCAGATCAGGGCGAGAGCCCCCAGAGCGAGGGCGATCCGCCCCAGCAGGGTGGAAAACTCCTTGGTGAGCATGGTCTGCCGGCCAGCCTCAGCCTTGGCCTCCTCCAGCAGTTTGTCCAGCAGTGGTTCGAGGGCCTGGGCCGATTTCCGCAGGCTCAGGGCGGAAAGCATGCGTTCGTTGCCGATCGGGGTGGCGAGCATGGCGGCAAAGCCCTTCTGGTAGTTGTCGGCCAGGGTGCCGAGCTGCCGGGCTGCCTCCACCAGGCTGCCCTTGTCGCCTTTTTTCGCCAGCGCCTCGATGGTGCTCATTTCATCCTGAAAGGAGGCGATCTGGTTGTTCGCTTCCTTGGTGAGCAGCGCATCGTCCGCATAGAGGAGCAGCTTTTCGTTCTGGCGGCATTGGATCAGGGAGATTTTCGCCGCGCTGGCATGCAGGGCGATGGAAAGATCCTGCTCGATGAGGTTGCTGAACCTCCCCGTGGCCGATAGCAGCGCGAACTCGTAAATGGTGGTGAGGAGGAGGACCAGCAGCAGGACCACCGCGAATCCCGAACCGATCTTCTTGGCTATTGTCGTGGGTTTTCTGGACATCTGATTCCTTTGTCGCTCTGGTTGCTCGAAACGGTTGCGGCGCCGGAGAGGAGTTTGCCCCATCGGCGCCTGCTGTGCCTGCCTGTGGTTATTCCATGGGGTAGCCGATGTAATAGATGCCGATGATTTCGCCGGCGCTGTTTTTGATGGGTTCGTAGCCGGTGTCGTAGAGCTTGCCCAAGATGTCCACGATGCCGTAGAAGGCCTGGTTCTGCCGGATGGCCGCGATGGCCGGGCCGCTGGGGTCCAGCGGGGTTCCGATGGCGCGCTTGCCTTCCTTCATGACGTTGGTGCTGATCCTGACAAAGCCGCCATCCTTTTTGACGAAAAAGGTGGCCGTGCCCCCGAACCTGGCCTTCAGAGAATCGACCAGCTCGAAATTGTCGTTGATCATGGTGCTGCCGAAGAAAAGGGAGGAGCCCTCGATTCTCGCTTCGCCAAGCTTGGCGGCATCCGCTTTCATGGCGGCCATGGCGGCCTTGATCTTGGGGGTGTATTCCGTCTCCGCCCTGGCGGGAAGGGCGGCCGCCACCAGGAGGCCAAGAAAAAGGAAGAGGAAGATCGGTTTGGCCAGGGCGCTTTTCTGAGACTGCATTGGAACCTCCTGATTGTTGCGTTGACTGTTTCGGCTCTGTTTGCCGCGTGGTGGCTGGTGCGTGGAAGTGTGCGACACTGCCATTGTAGCGGGGAAAAAAAACGGGGGTCAACCGGTCTTTTGCGGAGGGTGAAGAAAAGTGTCTGGCAGGGTGGGCGTGGCAGGGGCTTGTGGGTCAGGAGGGGCCAGTGAAGAGCAGATTGACCAGGCCGATGAGAAAGCCGGGCAGGCCACCGAAGAGGTTGATGTACTTGAACTTTTTCCATGATCGAAAGGAGCAGACCCTCGAGGCGCAGCAGGTCGAGGGAGTCCACCTCGCGGATGAGCAGGGCGCTGACCTGTTCGAGCAGGTAGTCGCTGATGCCGTTTTGCACCTCGCGGGACAGGAAGGTGGCGAGGGGGCCGATGGGGGCGGTGAGCAGTTTCTCCACCACCAGTTCCACCACCAGTCTGTCCAGGACTTTTGGTTCGGGGGGGCGCGGAGGATAGCGACGATCTCCCGGGTGGTCCATTCCCGGCCCTGGGCCAGCGTCTCGGGGTCGAGGAGGTCGGCGGTGATGGCGTGCAACGGCCGTTTTGTCTGCGCGGCCAGCCCCGGGCGATGAGCTCCCAGAGCGCCCTGGTCGTGCCCGGGCTCTGCAGGCCGCTGACGAGAAGCCCGCTCAGCAAGGCCCGGCCCTGGCTGATTTTTCCTGCACCGCCTCGTCCAGCAGGCAGCCGGCCAGGTCCTCTCCCTTCTCGGCCAGGTAGGAACGAATTTTCTGGTCGATGAGTTCCGGCGAGAGAAAGCCGCCGACCAGGGCGGCCATGATCCCCAGCGTGAAATAGGAATGGAACCGTTCCGGCACCAGGCTTGCCACCGGACCGAGATCCCTGGCCAGAATCGCGGCGAGCCTCTGATCGAGCAGCTGCTGAAGCTCGACCTGGAAGGCTTGCTGGGTGAGGGCCTGGCGGACATCCTCGCTGGTGAGCAGATGGTTTCCCACCATCTTGCCGATATTTTCCGCCAGCTCATGGCGCTTGGCCGGGATCACCCCCGGGTCAGGGGCAGGCGCAGGCCAAAAAGCCGACAGGGTTTGAGCGGACGGAAAAGCATGCGGATGGCCACATGGTTGGTGGCGTAGCCAATGAAGGCGCCCACCAGGGGGGCGAGGGTGGCGAGAAGCGACATGGGCGGCGATCCTTGATGGCGGCGGGGTCAGTCCCTGCTGATGACCCGCCCCAGGGTTTCATCCACGATCAGGGCCTGGCGCATCCGGTCGCTGAGGAACTCCTCGCTGAGATAGCCGCGGTTTTCCTCGATGACCCTGCAGAGGGCCTCGATTTCTCCCGCCTCGGCCAGGGCGGTGATCTTGGCCAGGTTTTCGGCGAAGCTTTTGACGATGCGGCGCCCCTCCCCGCCGGTGGCCATGATCTCCGCATAGGTGCGCGGGTTCTGGCTGTGCACCCTGGCCATGGAGAGGATGGAATAGAGGGAGGTGAGGGTGGAGTGGCTGCCGATCTCCCGCGGGTCGATGGCGTTGTCCTTGAGCGCCATGGCCAGAGCCACGGAAATGGAAGTGGGCAGCTTCTGACTTACGCCCATCATCAGGTCGTGCCGGCCCGGGCTGTCCAGGGAGATGACGGCGCCGTGCTTGTAGAGGAAGGCCTCGAATTCGTTGCTCAGCATCCCGGAGCGCGGGGTGCGGACCACCGAGGCGTTTTTGTCTTTCATGCTGGCCGCCTTGGGCCCCCAGAGGTTGTGGACCAGCAGCACCTCCACTCCTTCCCGGGTATGGGCGAGGGCGGCGTCGAGCACCTCTTCCGCCTCGCCGGCGAGCAGGATGAGCGCCTGGTTTTCGCGGAGCAGGGGGCCATACTGTCTGATGCTCGCGGTGGTGGCGCTGATCGGCACGCAGATCACCACCACGTCGACTTCCGGAATCATCGCCTCGGGCTTGAGCGCGCTGCGGCGGCCGGTGATCACGGTTTCGTAGCCTTCGCTTTTCAGGCGCTCGGCGAACCAGACGCTCATCTCGCCGCTGCCGATGAAGCCGAAGCGCTTGATGTGCTTGGCCCGCATGTCCACTCGCGGGTAGCTGCCCAACACCCGCACCGAGCCCGGTTCCTGGATGATCTGGTTTTCGATGCGGGTCAGAGCCTGCCGTACTCCTTCGTCCTCCAGGTGGCCTTCCAGCTCGATGAAGAATAGAAGCTTCTGGCTCTTGGGGTCGGTTCTGGTCTGCATGTCCAGCAGGTTGATGCTGCGCTTGGCGAATTCGCCCAGGATCTCCATGAGGATGCCCACCCTGTCCTTGATCGGGGTGGTGACGAGGGCGGTGGCGTCGTAGCCGCTTCGTTCGGCCGGCGCTTGGCCAAGAACCAGGTAGCGGGTCTGGTTGTGGGGCGCTATCTCGCGGGCGCGGATTTTGAGGCCGTAGGCTTTGAGCGCCTCTTCGGTTTCGATGACCCCCTGCCAGGACAGGCTGTTGGCCTTGAGTTCCGTCACGGCCGCGTCGAGGTCGGGCGCCGCCACGATGGTCGCCTGGGGGAAGTTGGTGGCGATATACTCCTCGCACTGGCGCAGGACGCCGCTTTTACCGAGCAGGGTGGCCAGTTCTGTTTCAGCGTCGAGCCCGCCCAGGGAAAGATGGCTGGGCAGCACGATATTGTCGCGCCAGAAGCCATTGCCCATGGAGCTCAGGAGGCTTCCTGTCTCGTGGTTCTGGCCGGTGCGGGTGTTGTAGAAGGGCAGCAGGGCCAGATCCGCTTCTCCGCTGGCAAAGGCCTGCATGACGGCGGTGAGGCTCTGGCAGAGTTTGATCTCGGCGTTCGGGTTGTAGTGCCGGGCGGCTTGCCAGGCATGGGAGCCGTATGGGCCGAGGGTGGCGATGGAAAGCATGGTGACCTGTCCGTGCATAAGGGTTATAGTGGTGCCTGCCGCAGGATGGCCATGCGCCTTGCGCGATTGGCTGGCGCGGGAAGCGCCGGCAATGGTTCTCTGGCGGCACAATCCCTTCTTTTAGTGTGTTAGCTGTGTGGGGTCAATAGCTTTTCTGGAAAAATGTCGGACAAACGCGGCCTGAACAAAGAAGAAAAAGAGCGGCGGCGGGAGGGGTTGCTCGGGGACGGCACGGTGGCGGAGTACCTTGCCGCTCTCAAGTCTTCGCCCCGTTTTGGGCCACGGGTAGTGCATCATCAGGAAAATGGGGGCCGGCGGGCCTGCTATGGCGAACCGGCCGCCGCCTGGTCGCTGGAGCTGGCCGAGGCCCTGGCCGGGTTGGGCATCGGGCGGCTTTACCGGCATCAGGCCAGGGCCATCGACCTGGTCCGGGAGGGTTGTCACCTCATGGTGGCCACCCCCACGGCCAGCGGCAAGAGCCTCATCTATAACCTGCCGGTTTTCGAGGCGGTGCTGGCTGACCCCGAGGCAAAGGCGCTCTATCTTTTTCCCTTGAAGGCCCTGGCCCAGGATCAGCACCGGGCCGTGGAGGAGCTGGCCCGGTGCCTGCCGGCGGAGTTGCGGCCGCGGGCAGCCATCTGCGACGGCGACACCCCCGCCTCCCAGCGCAAAAAACTGCGGGAAGATCCGCCGCAGATCCTCATCAGCAACCCGGACATGCTCCATCTCTCCCTGCTGGGCTATCACGAGAGTTGGGCCGCTTTCTTTGCCGGCCTCAGGTTTGTGATCCTTGACGAGGCCCACACTTACCGGGGGGTGTTCGGCTCCCACCTGGCCTGGGTGCTGCGCCGGCTCAGGCGAATCTGCCGGCTCTACGGCAGCGAGCCGCAGTTCATCCTTTCCTCCGCCACCATCGGCAACCCTGTGGAACTGGCCCGCGACCTGACCGGCTGCCCGGTCGAGCTTGTTAGCGAGAGCGGCTCCCCCTGTGGGCCACGCCATTTTCTCTTCATCGATCCCCTGGAGAGCGCCGCTCATGCCGCCAGTCAGTTGCTGGAGGCGGCGATGAAGCGGGGGCTGCGGACCATCGTCTATACCCAGTCGCGGAAGATGACCGAGCTGGTCGCGGTCTGGACCCAGGAGCGGCTCAAGGGGCTGGCCGGCAAGCTCACTGCCTACCGGGCCGGCTATCTGCCCGAGGAGCGGCGCGAGATCGAGACAAAGCTGAGCGAGGGGACTCTGTTGGGCGTGGTGGCCACCAGCGCCCTGGAATTGGGTATCGACATCGGCGCCCTCGATATCTGCATTCTGGTGGGCTATCCCGGCACGGTGATGCAGACCTGGCAGCGCAGTGGCCGGGTCGGCCGCAAGCTGCGCGAATCCCTCACCATTCTGGTGGGACAGGAAGACGCCCTGGATCAGTTTTTCCTGCGCAATCCCAAGGAATTTTTCCGGCGCGAGGTGGAGACCGCGGTGCTCAACCCGGGCAATCCGGTGATCATGGCCAGGCATCTGCTCTGCGCCGTGGCCGAACGGCCTCTGGCGGTCGGGGAGGATCTGCTGGCCGAGCCGGGGGTGCGCGCCGCCCTGGAAAGTCTTTGTGCGGAAGGGGAGCTGCTTTTGGGCGCGGATGGCGGAAGCTGGTTCACCAATCGCAAATATCCGCACCGAGAGATTGATCTGCGCGGCAGCGGCCGTCCCTTTGTCATCAGCGCTGCGGAAACCGCCCTGCCCCTGGGGCAGATCGACGAGGTCCGCTGTCTGAAGGAGTGCCACCCGGGGGCGGTCTATCTGCATCGGGGCCAGACCTGGCTGGTCCTCGACCTTGACCTGAACGGCCGCATGGTGATAGCGGCGCGGCGCAACCTCAATTATTTCACCCGGGCCAGGAGCAGCAAGGAAACCGAGATCCTGGAGGTCAGCGCAAGCAGGGAGTTCGCACATTTCAAGGTTTCCTGGGGCAGACTGCGGGTCAGCGACACCGTGACCGGCTTTGAGCGCAGGCTGGTCCGGGGGCAGAAGCTTATTTCCAGCGAGCTGCTCGATCTGCCGCCCAATGTTTTTGAAACCGAGGGGCTCTGGCTGGAAATTCCCCGTTCCCTGCAACAGGCTCTGGAGCGGGAGCAACGGCACTTCATGGGCGGCATTCATGCCCTGGAGCATGGGGCCATCGGTATTTTCCCCCTCATCGTCCTCTGCGACCGCAACGATGTCGGCGGTATCGCCTATCCTTTTCACCCCCAGCTTGGCCGGGCCGCTGTCTTTATCTACGACGGACACGCCGGCGGGGTGGGATTGAGCCGCCAGGCCTTCCACGAGATCGGCGAGCTGTTGCGCCTCACCCTGCGGGCCATCGAGAGCTGCCCCTGCGAGGTGGGCTGCCCCTCCTGTGTGCATTCGCCCAAATGCGGCTCCGGGAACCGGCCCATCGATAAGGCGGCGGCCAGGCGGTTGCTGGCTGGCCTTTTGCACGGCGATTATCCCGGGGCCGGGGAGCGCCCCGTGTCTGCGCAGGAGACGATGGGCAAGGATGGCGAGCCTCCATTGGAGGAGCATGCCGTCCTGATCGCCGGCTCCGTTTCCAGGCAGCCCCTGCGCTACGGGGTCTTCGATCTCGAGACCAAACGCTCGGCCGCAGAGGTAGGCGGCTGGCAGCATGCGGCCAGGATGGGGATCAGCGTCGGAGTGCTCTATGACTCCGGGGAAGATCGTTTTTTTGTATTCGAGGAGGGGCAGATCGGGGAACTGGTGGCGCGACTGAAGGTGCTGGATCTGGTGGTCGGATTCAACAACAGCCGTTTCGATAATCTGGTGCTTTCCGCTTACACCAGCGAGGATCTGGCCGCGCTGCCCACCCTCGATATTCTGCAGCAGGTGCGGGCGCGCCTGGGCTACCGCCTGAGTCTCGACCACCTGGCCGAACATACCCTGGGCGTCAAGAAAACGGCCAGCGGCCTGCAGGCCCTGCAATGGTACAAGGAGGGGGCGTTGGACAAGATCAGCGAATACTGCCGGAAGGACGTGGAGCTTACCAGGGATCTCTATCGCTTCGGGCTGGCCAACCAGCATCTGCTCTTTCGCAACAAGGCCGGCATGCTGGTGCGCTGCCCGGTTTCCTTTGCCGCGCCGGCAAGCGCCTAGCAGGTCTGCGAGTGCGGGAGGGCGGGGGGATGGAGGATGCTGGCCACCCGGCTCACCACTTCTTCGGGGATGAAGGGCTTGTCGATGTAGGCGGTGCAGCCGCGCGTGCGCAGCTGCCGTCTGAGTTCGTTGTCGCCGTAGCCGGTGATGACCAGGATGGGGATGGCGATATCGGCCTGGCGCAGCAGGTCGAGCAGGCCCAGGGCGTCGAGTTCCGGCATCTTGAAGTCGGTGATGATCAGCTTGACCGAGCGCGGCTCAGGCAGCTGTGCAAGCCGCTCGTAGGCCTGACGCCCGTTTTCCGCCTCAAGAACTTTGAAGCCGGCCTGACGCAGCACGATGTTCAAGGCCAGGCGGGTATGCGGCTCATCTTCCACGATGAGTATCTCTCTGCCAGCCATGCTCTCCCCGTCTTCCGCCCGTCTGCTTCCTCAAGCCGCCGGCTTCACCGGAGCGTTTCGCTTCTTTCTTATTGGATATGCGGATATTTCATTGCCGCGGGGATGTTCTTCGTGGCCCCGGGTTTGAGGGCGCGCAGGAAGACTTCGCCGGTGGCGGTATTGAAGAAAATCTTGTAGCCGGTCGTTCCCCCGGTTTTTTCCACGGCCAGGCGCAGGCCCAGCTGCCGCAGGCTCTCGCGCGCCGCCATGATGTTGCGCTGGCCGATGGCCATGTCGTCGAGTCCTTCGTAAATGGGGGCCAGCACGCAGGCTCCGCCGAAGAGCTTGGTGGTGAGATCCCTGGGGGAAAGGCCGAAACGCTGTCGAAGCGAGTCGAGCATGTGGGCCACAGCCGTGTCCACATAGGGAAAATTGCCGGGGACGGATGGCTTGGCCTGTTTCGGCAGAATGGAGTGGCAGATGGCCGCGGCCTGCAACCGCTCGTTGTGCAGGCAGATTGCCACGCAGGAGCCGAGGATGGTGCTCACGATGACCGGTCTGTTGGTGACCAGCAGTTTGCCGGGGCTCAAGGTGACCACCGGCGCCGGGGCCGTGGCTTCCTCCAGCCAGGGAAGGGCGCCTTCCTGTTCGGCCAGGAATCCCGCCGGGCGTTGTGGGGAATGAGAGAGTTTTTTCTGGTTCCTGCTGCACATGGGACGGTTGCTCTCCCCCAGCTGCTGGTTCTGGGCTGCCGGTGATTCGCGTTGGGGGCGGCAGGGAGAAAAGCCAACTTCCTGCCAAGCCTCCGAAAAGGACTTGGCAGGAAGTTTTGGATCGGCGAGGGGGGGGGACCGATCCAAGAGGCTACTTGGGTGGAGCCGTTTCCGTCTCCGAAATTTTATCAGAAACCCTTGCCAGCCGTCTGCCGGTGGCAAGAACTTTGCTCAGTGCGTGCAGTCCGAGACCAGGGCGTAGGCGTCATCTTCCGAGTCGACCAGCGCCCCGAAGATCAGCGGCGAATTTTGCCGGTCGCTTTCCGCGGAGTAGATGCAGATCTGCTCCAGGAGATTGACCCCGTCCGGATCGGTGTTGACCCGCAGGTCAAGCACCGGCACCGTCTTGCCCCGGAAGTTGATCACACCCAGGACCGTCTCGCCGGAAAGTGGCAGGGCCGTGGCCGGGACGATGCCGAGGATTTCGGTAATGCGCAAAGCTCCCTGCAGATAAGCATCATCCGTGGGGGGCAGCGGAGAGAGCCCTTTTTTTGCTGCGGAGATCCCCATCACTCTGCCTCCTGGTTGTTTTGGGTTTGGAGCGCTGCTGCCTCGTTCCCTGGCTGACAATCATTTTTTTATGGAAGAATCGTGCCAGTGGGGGGATTTTTTTTTAACATGCTGATTTTGCGTTGATAGGCAACAGATGGCGGCGCGGTCCCGTTTGGGCCAGGAAGCAAGGAAAATTGACAGCTTTGGCCGGCGGAGACCAGGGTGCCTTGGCTGGCTTGGGAAAATGGTGCAATAAAGAAAAGTTGACAGATAAACAAATGTTTATACTGTTCGGCTGGCGGGGTGCTCCCTGGCTTTTTTCTCCGGCGCCGCGGCCCGGGGGAACAGGGCCCTGGCGGTGGTTCCCGCCTCGGGCTGGGAAAAAAACTCCAGCCGCCCGCCATGCTCTTCCATGATGCCGGCGGAGATGGAAAGCCCCAGTCCGCTGCCGCCGTTGTCGCGCTTGGTGGTGAAGAAGGGATCCTGGATGCTTTTCAGATGTTTCGCCGAGATGCCGCAGCCCTGGTCCGTGACCTCCACAAAAATCCACTCGTTTTCCTCCTCGCAGCCCGTGGAGATGGTGATGCCTTTTTCCGGTCCGGACAGGGCCTGGCAGGCGTTCTGGATGAGGTTGATGATCACCTGCTCCGCCCGCTGGAAGTTGCCCTTGATGGGAGGGAGGTTCTCGCCGTAGGCGACGGTGAGGTGGTGGGTCGCCTTTTTCAGGGGGCTGGCCAGGAGCACCAGGGCTGCCCTGACCACGTCGTTGAGCGCGACGTTCTGCTCCATGTCCGAGATCCCCTGTCGGGCATAATCACGCAGATTCAGCACAATTTTGCGGATTCTCTCCGAGCCGTCCAGAATTCCGGAAAAAAGTTCGGGAATATGTTCCCGCATTTCGGAAAAAGGGATGCCTGCCACCGGAAAATCGCCCTCCCTTCGGTACTGTTCCTCCAGTATCGGGAGAAAATCCTCCCAGGCCCGGCGGAGGATGGGGGCGTTCATGGTGATGAAATTGTTGGGGTTGTTGATTTCGTGGGCTACCCCCGCGACCAGGATACCCAGGGAGACCATCTTGTCCGCCTCGATGAGCTGCTGTCGCCGCTGCTCCGCCTCCTTCTCCGCTTTTTTTCTCGCCTTGATATCCTCCTGCAACTGCCGGTTGGTGCGGGCGAGTTCGGCGGTGCGGTCCGCCACCAGTTGCTCCAGGTCTTTCTGGTGCCTGCTCAGTTCCTGCTCAATGCGCTTGCGCTCGCTGATGTCGATGAGGCTCACCATGCCGGTCTGCTGGCCGTCCAGGGTGATGGTGTTGAGCAGAAAATCGAGCCAGCGCACTTCTCCCGCCTTGGTGAGGATCTTCACCTCGTAGCGGGCAGGCTGGGCGTCAACCCCGGCGGTCCTGTCGCCATAACGCCGGACCAGTTCCTGGTGCTCAGGATGGATGAAGGCCCAGCGCCGCATGCCAAGGCACTCCTCCAGTCTGTAGCCGGTGATGGCCTCGAGAACGGGGTTGGCGAAGATGATCTTCTCGTCCCGGTAAAGAAAGATGCCGACCTGCGAAGAGTGCATCAGGGCCCGGAGCTGCGCCTCGCTTTTCTGCAGGGCAAGCTGGTTGTCGCGCAGATCGCGGAGCAGGGTCAGCCGCTCCATGCCTTTGGCCAGCGACACGTCGAGCGCCAGCATGGAAACAGGTTTCTGGATATAGTTGATTGCCCCCAGCCTCATCGCTTCCACGGCGGTGGAGATTTCGCCCTGGCCGGAGATGATGATGCATTCGAGGTTTGGCTGGATGGTGCGTGCCTGCTGCATCAGGGTCAGGCCGTCCATCTCCGGCATCATGATATCGGCCACCAGAAGATCGAAGGGGTCCTTGCGGAGAAGCTCCAGGGCTTCCTGGCCGCTGCCCGCCTTTTGCGCCGAATAGGAGAGGCGTTCAAGCTGCATGGCAAGGAGGTTGAGGATAAAGGGCTCGTCATCGACAACGAGGATCCTTCCCTTGGGCGGGGTCATGGGCGGGGCTCTCAATGCAGACGTTTCAGCCGCTGGCTCAGGGCCTGGGGGGTGATGCCCAGGAGGCTGGCCGCGAGTCGCTGGTTGTTTTCGCTGCGTTGCAGAGCCTCGTCGATGAGAGCCTGGGTGGCTTCCCGCAGGGAAGGCAGGACGTCGAGTTCCGCGGTCCAGCTCCGCGACCGGGCCTGCTTCGGACCCTCGTGCGGGCCAGGGGCCGGCCGCGCGGCGATGTTTTCCCGGAAGCTTTCCAAGGAGAGCATCCGGCTCCGGTGTTTGCTGACGGCATCAAAAACCAAGGCCCGGAGCTCACGGACATTGCCCGGGAAGTCGTGGGCTGCCAGCAGTGGCAGCAGCTCCGGTGGGCAGGCGGGTTTTTTCTTGTTGAACTCGCGGGCCGCCTCCTGCAGGAAAAAATCGAGCAGGGCCGGCAGGTCGCTTTTCCGTTCCCGCAGGGGAGGAATTTCGATGATATGGGTTTTCAGCCGGTAATAGAGATCGGGCCGGAAGCGCCCCTCCTGCTGCGCCCTGGCCAGGTCGCGATGGGTGGCCGCGATCACCCGGGCGTCGGAGCGCTTGGCGTTGTCCGCGCCCAGAGGGTAATACTCGCGCTCTTCAAGAAAGCGGAGGAGCTTGACCTGGGAGGCCTCGCTCAACTCGCCGATCTCGTCGAGAAAGAGCGAGCCGCCCGCCGCCCGTTCCACCAGGCCGGGACGGTTGCGCTCCGCGCCGGTGAAGGCGCCCTTGACATGGCCGAACAGGGTGTCGGCGAAGATCTGGTCGTCGAGGCCGGCAACATTGACCACCACATATTCGCCTCTGCGGCCGCTCAGGTCATGGATGGCTCTGGCGAAGCGCTCCTTGCCCACTCCGGTTTCGCCGGTGATCAGGACGGGCTGCTGGCCTTCGGCAATGGCCTCGCAGTAGCGGAAGAGGGCGTTCATCCGTTCGTTTCTGGTAATGATCTGCGCAAAGAGCTCGGGATGGGCGAGTTCGCCGGTCAGCAGGCTGTTGGCGAGCCGCGAGTTCTCGCGACGGAGGTTCCGCACCTCCAGCGCCCGACGGATGCCGGGCAGGAGGCGCTCGATCTCCACCGGCTTGAGCACGTAGTCGAAGGCTCCGGCCTGGATGCATTGCACCGCGGTCTCCACTTCATTGACTCCGGTGACGACGATCACCGGAATCTCCGGGTGGCGCAGGGAAATCTCCTGCAAAAGCTCCTGGCCGGAAACATGGGGCATCATCAGGTCGAGAAGGATGATCTCGACGGGCTCCCTGGCGAGGATGGCGGCAACCTCCCTGCTGTCCTGGCAGCGGATCGTGTTGTTGATGCCGTGCGAGCGCAGGGCGATGTCGAAGCTCGCCAGGGTGTGGGCCTCGTCGTCGACCAGAAGAACGGGATGGGGAGGATGGGCGGCTGAGGGCGTCTTGTCCATGTGCTCTGTCTGGGGTTCAGGCGGGGAGCTGCCGCTTCTCGGCAAAAGGTGTCTGGGGTGGCACAGGGGCGGCGGGAGGAAAGAAAAGGGGCGGCAGAATGGCGGTCCGGGCCATCATTCTGCCGCCGGTGGAAGTTCAGTTGGGCCAGAGCAGCTTGGCGAAGATCCAGCCGCTGGCGCCGTCCTGATGCCGTACCTTCACCCAGTCGCCATCCTTTTCGAGCGGGGTGAAGACGACGCCGTATTTGACCGTGGCCACGATTTCGTAGTTCTGTCCCGGGCCGAAGCGCATGTTCGCGGTGTCTGCCTTCACGACCACGGTTTTTTCTTTGGAGAGCAGGGGGGTGTAGATCCAACCCTTGTCGCCTTCAAAGTCGACGACCTGTGCCCATTTTCCCTGCCGGGAGACAACCTGCAGAGGGAAGCCCTTGAAGAGCTCCCAGAGAACCTCCTTCTTGGTGTCCGGGCCCGAGCGGATATTGACTCCATCCTTGAGAACGCTGCCGTACTCGACGGCAAGGGCGGGCAGGGGCGCGAGGCTCAGTATAGCGCAGGCAAGACCGGAAAGGGTCAGGCGGCGGAGCAGGGAGGGTGTTTGACTCATGGCGGTGACTCCTGAAAATTTCTTGGCATTGGTTGAAAATTCCTGCCGGAGCAGGGCGCCGGGGAAACGGTTTTTCTTGTCGTGGCCTCGCCCCGCAGGCGACGAAAGCAACAGGCAAGGTCGAGCCTTGCCGCCCGCGCAGCGTTTTACAAAGTAGCATCTCCGGGCAGGCAAGTCAACCATGCCGCCGGCGGGATTCTCCCTGCCGCGCCGGCGGCCACGCGGTTTTCCGGTTGTTTTCCCCATGGGCAATGGGCGCAGGGGGCGTGACCGGAGCTCTTTGCGGCCGGGCTGGAATGGCGGGTCAGGATTTTTTTTTGGCCTTACAGAGTGCTCGAAGAGGTGGCAAAAAAAAGTCTGGCGGTTTACTCTGCGGGGCGGTCACTTGGGGGATTCCGGCTTGGCGCAGCACGCTGCTTAGCAAAATTTGTTGTCTGAGGACTTGCCATGGAGAGAGCTTCCGAGCAGTGCCGTTTCAGCCGCCATCCGGCCGTGGAGGCATTGCTGTTGAAAATTGCCGGGGGGATAGATGGCTACGCGCGAAGAGAGCTGGCTGGGGTGCCGGCTGCCTCTGTCGCCGCCCTCACCGAGATGGTTGTCCGGGAAGTTCGCCATTTCGCGGAAAGCCAGGTGACCCATATCTACGAGCTGGTCAAGATCGGCCTCGGGCTCTCTTCGGAAAGGAATATCGACCGGCTTTTCGAGATGATCGTCAGCGAGGCCCGTCGCTTCACCAATGCCGAGGGCGGCACCCTCTACATCAAGGATGAGGAGCGGCAGGTGCTTGATTTCGCCATTGTGCAGAACGATGCCCTCAAGGTGCGCATGGGAGGCGGCGGCGAGCCCATCTCCTGGCCTCCGGTGCCGCTGCGGAGTGGGGGCAAACGGGCGAATTACCGGAATGTTTCGGCTTGCTGCGCCCTGACCGGCCGGCCGATCAACATCTCTGACGTCTATTCCGCCAAGGATTTCGATTTTCAGGGGACCAAGGATTTTGACGCCTCCACCGGCTACCGCTCCCGTTCCATGCTGGTCATCCCCATGCGCGATCACGAGGACCAGGTCATCGGCGTTCTGCAGCTGCTGAACGCCAGGGAGCCAGGGACCGGCGCCATTGTCCCGTTTCCGGAACATGAGGTGGACATGGTGACCAGTCTCGCCTCGGAGGCGGCCATCGCCCTCACCAACATGCGACTGGTGCGGGGGTTGGAGAATTTCCTCGATGCCTTTGTGCGCGCCATCGGTGACGCCATCGACCAGAAGTCGCCGCATACGGCGGGGCATATCTCACGGGTGGCGGACTTTGCCCTGCAGATCGCCACCGAGGTCGACAGGACGACAACCGGCAGGTTCAAGGATGTTTCCTACAGCGAGGAGGAGCTTGCCGAAATCAGGATGGCGGCCTGGCTGCATGATGTGGGCAAGATCACCACCCCCGAGCACCTCATGGATAAAGCCACCAAGCTGGAAACTGTTTTCGACCGCATGGAGCTCATCCGGCACCGGATCGAACTGCTCCGGCGTGCCGAAGGAGGAGAGGAGATCGGGCCGAAGGTGGGCAAAGGCCAACGGCCGGCAGCAGAAGAATGGGCCGAGGTCGTGGATTTTCTCGATCGGGTGAATATGGGTCGCGAGGGGCTCTCCACCGAGGCCGTTGCCAGGATCCGTGAGCTTGCCGGCAGATCCTATGAAATCGCCGGGAAGTCACAACCCTTGCTCTCTCCCGACGAGGTGGATAATCTCTGCGTGCGGTATGGAACCCTGACCGAAATCGAGCGCAAGGTGATGATGCATCATGCGGAAATGACCATCAGAATGCTTGAGCGCCTGCCCTTCCCCCGCAAATTGCGGAAGGTGCCGCTCTATGCCGGCATGCACCATGAAAAAATGAATGGCCGCGGCTATCCGCGGGGGCTGGACGGCGAGGGGCTGCCCCTGCCGGCGAGAATGCTGGCCGTGGCAGATATCTTCGAGGCGCTCACTGCGGCGGACCGCCCTTACAAGGAAGGGAAGATGCTTTCCGAATCCATGGCCATTCTGGAAGGGATGGTGGAGCGGGGGGAGCTGGACGGAGATCTTTGCGATCTGGCGGTCACCTCCGGGCTGATCAGCCGTTTCGCTTTGGAGAACCTGCCCTCGCGACAGCGGGATGATTTCACCTGGCGTGGAGTGCGCTATGCCCTTTCGGAAACGAGATAGATAAGGAATTCGCGGTTGCCCTTGGGGCCGAGGATCGGCGAGGCGGTGATGCCGGCGGTCGCAAGCCCCAGCTCCTGGGCAAAGGCCTGGATTTCGGCAACCACCTCCGCATGCAGGTCTGTGTCGCGCACAACCCCCCCTTTGCCCACCCTGCCTTTTCCCACCTCGAACTGCGGTTTGATCAGGGCCACTACCCTGGCCTGGGCTGGGAAAAAAGCGAGGAGTGGCGGCAGCAGGAGCCGCAGTGAGATGAAGGAGGCGTCGATCACTCCCAGGTCGAGGGGCTCGGGGATCGCCCCCGGTTGGAGGTTTCTGGCGTTGGTGCGCTCCATCACCACCACCCGTGGATCCTGGCGCAGCTTCCAGTCCAGCTGGCCATAGCCCACATCCACGGCATAGACTTTGGCGGCGCCGCGCTGCAGGAGGCAGTCGGTGAAGCCGCCGGTGGAGGCGCCCACGTCAATGGCCGTCCTGCCGGACGGGTCAATGCCGAACTGATCCAGTCCTTTTTCCAGCTTGAGGCCGCCGCGACTGACATAGGGCAGCAGCTCGCCCTTGATCCGTATCTCGACATCGGCTGCAACCTGCTGGCCGGCCTTCTGTGCGGCGTGGTCCCCCACCACCACCTGGCCGGCCATGNNGGTGAAGCCGCCGGTGGAGGCGCCGATGTCCGCGCAGGTGTAGCCGGCCGGGTCGATGCCGAAGCAATCGAGGCCGGCCGCGAGCTTGAGACCGCCGCGGCTCACGAAGGGACAGGGCGTTCCTTTCAACGCGACAGAAACGGTGTCGGCGAACTGGGAGCCCGCCTTGTCCGCCACCTGGCCATTGACCAGGACCAGGCCGGCGGCGATGAGGGCCTGTGCTTTTTCCCTGCTGGGCGCCAGGCCGCGCAGCAGGAGGAGCTTGTCGAGTCGGAGTTTCATCGGCGGAAAGGCATTGGGGTGACGGGCCGCCTTCAGCCCGCCGCGGTGTCGTGCCTGCGGATCAGCTCGCAGAGTTCTTCGGCCAGCCGCGCGATGAGGGTGGCGTCCTTTCCTTCCACCATCACCCGGATGACGGGCTCGGTGCCGGAAGGGCGGACCAGAATCCGGCCATCGGGCCCCAGGTTCTCCTCCATCGCGCGCACCTTTTTGCTGAAGCCGGGGATCCGGCCAGGATCGATCCTCTCGGCGGTACGGACGTTCTGGAGGGTCTGGGGAAAGCTTTCCATGATGGTGGCGAGTTCGGAGAGGGGCTTGCCTTTTTTGATCATCACCGCCAGAAGCTGCAGGGCGGCGAGAATGCCGTCGCCGGTGGTGTTGTGCTCCAGGAAGATCAGATGCCCCGACTGTTCGCCGCCGAAATTGTAGCCCTGCTGACGCATGGCCTCGACCACGTAGCGGNNGCTCATCACCGTGGCCACCAGGGTTTTTTTTCGCAGTTTTTTTCTGGCCATGAGCTCGGCGGCGCAGATGGCCATGATATGGTCGCCGTCCACGATCCGGCCCTTTTCGTCGCAAACGATGACCCGGTCCCCGTCGCCGTCCAGGGCGATGCCGAGATCGGCCCCGAGTTCCCGCACCTTTCTGGCCATGTGTTCCGGATGCAGGGCTCCACAGTCCCGGTTGATGTTGGTGCCGTCCGGCTCGACGCCGAGAGCGGTTACCGTCGCGCCCAGTTCCTCGAAAACATGAGGGGCGACGCCGTAGGTGGCACCGTGCGCGCAGTCGAGGACGAGGTGGAAGCCGTCCAGGGTGTAGTTTTTGGGGAAGGTGTTCTTCAGAAAGACGATGTATCGGCCCCGGGCGTCATCGATGCGGGCGGCGCGGCCCACCTCTTCGGCAATCGGACGCAGGGCGGCCATTTTCTGGGAAAAGATCAGATCCTCGATTTCGAGTTCCTGCTCATCGGGCAGCTTGAAACCGTCGCGCGAGAAGATTTTGATGCCGTTGTCCTGGAAGGGGTTGTGCGAGGCGGAGATCACCACCCCGGCGTCGGCCCGCATGCTGGTGGTGATGAAGGCGATGGCCGGGGTGGGCAGGGGGCCGACCAGGAGTACATTGACCCCCATGGAGCAGATGCCGGCGGCCAGGGCATTTTCGATCATGTAGCCGGAAAGACGGGTATCCTTCCCGATGACGATCCGGTGGTCATGCTTCATGTCCTTGACCAGAAAGGCAATGCCGCGACCGATCTGCATGGCGATTTCCGTGGTCATGGGGTAGTTGTTCGCGACCCCCCGGACCCCATCGGTTCCGAACAATCTTCTCATCGTTTCCGCTCCTGGCTTTTCTTGAAAGGAGGAAGGGGGAGAGTCCCTGCCGTGCCGTTGCCGGCCGCGGTGTCGTTCAGCAGGGAAGAAAACCGGCGCAGCCGGTCAGGGCTTTTTCCGCGGGCCGATTTCCACGGCGACCGTGGGAGGAATGACCTCAATGAGTTTTACCTGCTCGTCTGTCTTTGCCTCCACCGGCACTTTGTGGTTTCCAGGCGGGAGCTGTTCCGTCTGGATCCAGACTTCGAGGAGGCCTTCCCTCGCGGCATCCTGCCTGCTCAAAGGGAGGGCAACGCGGGCGCTCACCGCCTGCGGCCTTACCTGGACGCTGCGTTCGCGGTCCGGCCCGTCCACGATCCGGATCGGGAGGTCGGAAATTTTCTTCTCAATGGTTTTCTCCCTGATCACCACGTTGGCGGTGACCACCGTCTCGCCGATGAGCTCCAGGATTTCCTGCGGCAGGTCGAGTGGGGTCTGGATGGTGATCGGTGCCTTGAGGCCGTTGATGTCGATGGCGGTTGTCCTGAGAACCTTTTCCGCCTCCAGGACGGCCTTGGGCCCTGCGATCTTGATGGCCTTGGGCTCGAAATGGATGGAGGACAGTTCGAAGCCGCTCGCCGGGGTGCCGGTGGTCTTCGCCTCGACCGGCAGGTTTTTTTCCACCAGTTCGTCGATGAGCAGGGTGATGTGGGTCGGCTGGATGCGCAGCACGTTGATGCCGCGCGGAAATTGAATCGCCTCGGTGTCGTTGCGGATTACGGTGGTGCCGGGGCTGGCCTTGGACAGGTTGATGGTCCGGGAGATATATTGTCGGTTCAGGCCGTTGATGAGCCCGCGCGGGCCGCTGACCGTCACTTCGAGTTGCTTCTTGAACTGATTGGAAATGACCAGCTCGCGGGGCAGGTTGACGATTTCCACGGGGATGAGGACATTGGTGTCCACCTTGTCCTCGCCCACCACGAAGTACCAGAGGAAAAGCGCGAAGAACAGGGAGATGAGTTTCAGAACCCAGTTGTTCGGCCAGTTGAGGAGGTTGGGCGAAGGGGTGCGCCCTAGGATTTGTTTAGCCAATTTTTCCATAGGTGTGGGGTCGCGTATTCCTTGGAGATGAAGATGGCGTCGAGCCGGCTGCGCAGGGCGCTTTCGTCGAGGTCGGTGGTCATGGCCCCATGCTGGACCAGGGAAATTTTTTGGGTCTCCTCGGAGATGACCACGATCACCGCGTCGGTCTCCTCGGAGAGGCCGATGGCGGCCCGGTGACGGGTGCCGAGCTGCTTGCTGATGTAGGGGTTCTTGGTCAGCGGCAGCAGGGCGCCGGCCGAAAGGATCCTCCCGTTGCGGATGACCACGGCCCCATCGTGCAGCGGGGAGCTGGTGTGAAAAATGCTGACCAGGAGTTGTCTGCTCACGATGGCATCGAGCTGGTGCCCGGATTCGATGTAATCCTTGAGCCCGGTTTCCCTCTCGATGACGATGAGGCCGCCGATCTTGCGGTGGGCCATGAACTGGGCGGCCTTGACGATTTCCACCAGGGCATGGATGGTGTCGGCGTCGGTTTTGGCAAAGGGGGTCTGGCCGACCTGGGTCAGGGCCCGGCGGATGTCGCGCTGAAAAATGATGATGATAATCAGAAAGATCGAGCTCAGGAAGGTGCCCAGCAGCCAGTAGAGGGTGAGGAATTCAAGCTCGCGGGCAGCGAAATAGACCACGATGAGAACGACAATTCCGGCCAGCATCTGCACCGCGCGTGTCCCCCTGATAAGGAGCATGACTCGGTAGATAATGAACGAAACGATCATTATATCGAAGATGTCCTGCCAGCGGAGTGACTGCGCGATATCAAACATGCCTGTTGTGGTCCAAGTGCGGGAAATCCCGTTAAAACAATGAGAGGGGGGAGTTCTTGTGGAGTCGTAAAAAGAAAAAGCCGGAGCCGTCTTGGTCAAGATCCGGGGGAGCGGTCTTTTACGATGCCAGCATAACCATATCTCCTACAAATTAAACGAAAAACAAAGGGTTGGGCAAGGAGTATATCCATATTTGCGAAAAAAACGGGGAGCGCGGGCAATTCGCAGGAAAAAGGGAGACACTTGTTGCTTGACATGGTCAGGGATTTGCTTTATGATCACAAAATTTTCCGGCATTCGTCTCCGGCTGGTGTGGCGTGGGGCGGAGGAAGTTACCGTAATCTCAAGTCTTGACGATTACGGTTTTTTGATTGTAGTGGAGAAGCAGACTGCCCCGGGGGCAGTTTTCCTTTCGCAGCAAGATCATTAACGAAAGATAGGAGTTGAAAGTTGGCTAACCATAAATCCGCATTGAAAAGGACTCGCCAAAACCAGTTGCGCCGTCTTCGCAATCGTTCCAACAAGAGCAGGATGAAGACCGTCATCAAGAATGTTCTCGAGGCCATTGCCCAGAATTCCGTCGAGCAGGCCCAGGCCGCCCTGAAGGCCGCCATTCCGGTCATCGAGAAAACCGCGGTGAAGGGCGCCATTCACAAGAAGAATGCTTCCCGGAATGTGTCTCGCTTGACCAAGCGGGTGAACGCCTTAGCCAGCAGCATGCAATAAGCGCGGATGCGGCAGCGGCCCAAGCCCTGCGGCGACGTTCCGGCGGCGGCTTCGCCACTCCTCCGCCGAGGAGTTTTCCCTTCCTCGCTTGTCCCTCGCCGTGGGCAGGGTTTTGCATCTTCTCCGAAGAGTTGTTTCACTGTGACTGCTGAATCGAAAGCCATGGGACGCATGAGTCTCCATGGCTTTTTTTTTTGAGATGAGGAACCGACATGCTCCGTCCTTCCCAGCAAGAGTTTGAACAGCTGGCAGCCGATGCCGGGTTGATCCCGGTCTATCGGGAGATTGTCGCCGATCTCGATACTCCCCTGACCATCTTCGCCAAGGTGGCCGGGGAAGAGAGCCATGCCTTTCTTTTCGAGAGCCTGGAGGGCGGAGAAAAATGGGGCCGCTATTCCTTCATCGGCCTTGATCCGCTGGTGACCTTTGAAAGTCGCGGCCGGGAGATTCGCATCGCGCGCCGTGGGCAGGTGGAGACGCGGCAGGGCGACCCCCTGGCCGCCCTGCAGGCCCTTCTTGCCTCCTTCAACGCCTGCAGTGCCTCCATGGCCTGTGACCCGGAGCTCCTGCCCAGATTTTTCGGAGGGGCGGTGGGGTTTCTCGGCTACGACATGGTCCGCTTCATGGAGCGGCTGCCGGAAATCAACCCGTCCCTCGGCGAGCTTCCCGACAGCGCTTTCATGGTGCCACGCATCGTGCTGATCTACGACAACCTGCGGCAGACCCTCACCGTGGTGAACCTGGTTGAAATCAGCGGTGGCGGGCAAGCACCCGGGCTTTACGAAAAGGCCCGGGCCGAAGTGGAAGAAATCATCCGGCGCCTCAAAAAACCGCTGCCCACCGATTACGTCGGTGAGTGCGCGCAGGTGGCCCCCGCCCATGCCTTCAAAGCCAATATGAGCAGGGAGGCCTTCGAGCAGATGGTTCTCGCCGCCAAGGAATATATCCTGGCTGGCGACATCATTCAGGTCGTGCTCTCGCAGCGCTTCCACAGCAAGACCGATCTGCCGCCCTTCAAGCTTTACCGGGCCCTGCGTCATATCAATCCCAGCCCCTATCTTTTCTACCTCAAGCTCGGAGACCTGGTGCAGATCGGCTCCTCGCCCGAAATTCTCGTGCGCCTCGAACAGGAGGATATCGAGCTCCGCCCCATTGCCGGCACGAGAAAGCGCGGCAAAACTCCGGAGGAGGACCGGGCCCTCGAGGCAGAACTGCTCGCCGACCCGAAGGAGCGGGCGGAACATCTCATGCTGGTCGATCTCGGCCGTAACGACGTCGGCCGGGTGGCCCGTTTCGGCTCGGTGGAGGTGCGCGATCTCCTGGTGATCGAGCGCTACAGCCATGTCATGCACATCGTTTCCGGCGTGCACGGGATTCTCGCCCCGGGCAGGGATCAGTTCGACGTGCTCCGCGCCTGTTTCCCGGCCGGCACGGTGAGCGGGGCCCCGAAGATCCGGGCCATGGAGATCATCGAGGAGCTCGAACCCGAACGGCGCGGCCCCTATGCCGGCTGTGTCGGCTATTTCGGCTTTTCCGGTAATATGGATTTCTGCATCACCATCCGGACCTTTGTCATGCAGGGCGATGACCTCTGGGTGCAGGCCGGCGCAGGCATCGTGGCCGACTCGGTGCCGGAGCTGGAGTACCAGGAGACGATCAACAAGTCCATGGGCCTGCGGCGGGCCGTCGAGCTGGCGGAAAAAGGATTCTGAGCGCCGCTGTCCCGCCCGGGATACAGCAGAGCGCATTCACTCACGAGGAAAGGCATGATCGTCATCATTGATAATTACGATTCCTTCACCTACAACATCGTCCAGACCCTGGGCGGCATGGGTGCCGAGCTGAAGGTTTTTCGCAATGACGAGGTGGAGATCTCCTTCATCGAGGCGCTCAGGCCGGACAGGTTGCTCATCTCGCCAGGCCCCTGCGCTCCGGCCCAGGCCGGCATCTCCATTGCGGCGATTCGCCATTTCTGCACCCGCATCCCGGTGCTCGGCGTCTGCCTGGGTCACCAGTCCTTGGGTGAGGCCTTCGGCGGCAAAGTGGTGCGAGCCGGCAGGCTGATGCATGGCAAGACCAGTCCGATCATCCACGACGGCCAGGGGATTTTTGCCGGGTTGCCCAACCCCTTCGAGGCCATGCGCTACCATTCCCTGGTGGTGGAGGAGGCGAGTCTGCCTGATTGTTTGATGGTCACGGCGCGTTCCGACCAGGGCGAGCTGATGGGACTCAGGCACAGGGAGCTGCCGGTGGAGGGGGTGCAATTCCATCCCGAATCGATCATGACCCCGGACGGGGTGCGGTTGCTGGCAAACTTCATCGCGCCGGAGTACCCGGCGGAATTGGCTAAGACACAGGGAGGGGGACAGTGATTCGGGAAGCGATTGCTCAGGTGGTGGGGGGTACCGATCTCGGCGAAGCCGAAATGGTCGGGGTCATGGAGGAGATCATGGGCGGCGAGGCCACTCCAGCCCAGATCGGTTCTTTTATCACGGCGTTGCGCATGAAGGGTGAGACCGTGGCCGAAATTACCGGCGCCGCCCGGGTCATGCGTCAGAAGGCCACCCCGGTTCCGGCGGCCGCCTCCCCGGATGACCTGCTGATGGATATCGTCGGCACTGGCGGCGATCTGTCCGGCACCTTCAACGTCTCCACCACCACCGCTTTTGTCGTGGCCGCTGCCGGGGTGCCGGTGGCCAAACACGGCAACCGTGCGATATCGAGTACCTGCGGCAGTGCGGATGTCCTGGAGGCCCTGGGGGTCGACCTGGAGCTTGCCCCGGAGCAGATCGGCCGCTGCGTGCGAGAAGTGGGCATTGGCTTCATGTTCGCCCCCAAGCTGCACGGCGCCATGAAATACGCCATCGGCCCCCGCCGCGAGATCGGCATCCGCACCGTGTTCAACGTACTGGGGCCGCTCACCAACCCGGCCGGCGCCAATGTGCAGCTGATCGGTGTTTACGACCCCCGGTTGGTCGAACCCCTGGCCCAGGTTCTTGGCAAGCTTGGCACCAAGCGGGCGATGGTGGTCTGTGGGGCGGGCAATGTCGACGAGATTACGGTCACCGGCGAGAGTTCGGTGGCGGAGTATAATGTGGGCAAGATCACGACCTACACCATCACCCCGGAGCAGTGCGGGCTGAAAAGGGCGACTTTGGCCGACATTCGCGGTGGGGCTTCCGCCGCCGAGGCGGCTGAGCTGCTGCGGGCAGTGCTGCGCGGAACCCCCGGCCCTCGGCTCGATATGGTGCTGCTCAATGCGGGCGCGGCGATCATGGTTGCGGGTAAGGCCACTGACCTGCCGGCAGGCGTGGCCGTGGCCCGGCAGGTGATTGAGAGCGGCGCGGCCCTGGCCAAGGTGGAGGCACTGGTTGAGTGCTGCAGGCGAGTGAAGCAGGCATGAAGATCCTCGATGCCATCGTGGCCAGGAAGCGGGAAGAGGTGGCGATCCTGAAGGCGCGCGGTATCGTGCCGCCGCAAGCCGAGCCCGCCCCGCCCCGGGGCTTCATGCGGGCGCTCACCGACTATCCCGGGGTGGCGATCATCGCCGAGGCCAAGAAGGCCTCGCCCTCCAAGGGGGTGATCCGACCAGACTTCGACCCGGTGGCCATTGCCAGGAGCTATGCCGCCGGTGGCGCCCAGGCGCTCTCCGTGCTCACCGACGTGGATTTCTTCCAGGGTTCGCTTGGCTACCTTTCGGCGGTGCGGGCGGCGGTAACGCTGCCGGTGCTGCGCAAGGACTTCATCATCGACCCGTTGCAGATCCGCGAGGCCGCCACGCACGGCGCCGACGCGATACTCTTGATCGCTGGCATTCTTGCTCAGGGCCAGATCGAGGATTTTCAGGCCCAGGCCAACGAGCTGGGCATGGACGCGCTGGTGGAGGTGCACGACGAGGCGGAGACCGAAAAGGCGGTGGCTGCCGGCAGCAGGCTGATCGGGGTCAACAACCGCGACCTGCGGGATTTTTCCATGGATCTCGATACCACTTTCCGGCTGCAGCGGCTGATCCCTCAGGAGATCCCGCTGGTGAGCGAGTCCGGAATCCGTGGCCGCCAGGATATGCAACGGCTTGCCGACCATGGCATTGCCGCCGCCCTCATCGGTGAGAGTCTGATGCGGGCCGGTGACCAGGCGGAGGCCCTGCGGGGGCTGCGTGGCTGACAGAAATATCTTGGGAAACTCTGTTTTTCGGCGGCCTGCCGGCGGGGCTGCGGTGAGATCAACTTTTACTGGGGAGAGGTGAATGAACGCCCGAACGCGTATCAAGGTATGCGGCATGAGGGAACTGGCAGAGGTTGCCGAGGTGGTGGCAGCCGGGGTTGATGCGGTCGGCTTTATCTTTGTTGCCGAAAGCCCGCGCTACATCGACCCGGATAAGGTGCGGAAGATAGTGAAGACCTTGCCGCCCTTTGTGGATGCGGTCGGGGTTTTTGTGGACCAGGATGCTTCGGAGGTGAACGAGATCGTCCAGTACTGCGGGTTGACCAAGGTTCAGCTCCATGGCGCGGAGTCCCCGGAATTTTGCGCCGAGATCCACTGTCGGGTGCTGAAGGCCTTTCGGGTCGGCCCGGCTTTTGAACCCGCCATTCTCTCCCCCTATGCCGGGGAAGTCTCCGCTTTTCTCTTCGATACCCACCACGGGCAGTTGGCCGGCGGCACCGGCAAAACCTTTGACTGGGGCCTGCTCGAAAAAATCGATCTTTCGGTTCCCCTCGTTCTGGCCGGCGGCCTGACTCCGGAGAATGTCGGGGAGGCGATCCGGCGGGTGCGTCCCTTTGCCGTTGATTTCAACTCCGGGGTGGAGGTGGCCCCAGGCCGCAAGGACCTGGATAAGGTCCGGGCCGCCATTGCCGGGGTGCTGGCGGCGGACAGGGAGCGTTTGGCCTCGGCAAACCCGGGCTGAGGAGGAAATCCTTCCCTGTCCAGCAGGCGGGAAAGAAACGGCTGGCAACAGCAAAAAAAGCCCTGGCGCTCNNGAGCGCCAGGGCTTTTTTTGCTGTGCGAGCTGGCTTGCTGAGTTCAGTGCCCCGACTCTGCCGGGAAGGAGAGACGCACCACCTGGGTCTTTTCCCCCATGGTGATGGAAAGGCGCAGTTCTCGGGCATCTTCGGCTTCCTCCCCCCTGAGGCCGGGAAAGAAGAGGACGCCGTAGGCGATCTGCTGGGGGAGGATCGGCACATTCTGCAGAGTTTTCGAGGCAAGGTCGTCCCTGATCTTCTCCCCGGCGTTGCTGTAGCTCTCCACCCCGCCCAGGATGGCGCCGCCGGCTGCGCCGATGACGGCACCGGTGCCCATCGCCTCGCCGACATTGCTGCCGGTTGCCACCCCGATCGCCAGCCCGGCCAAGGCGCCGGCCGCACCCATGAGCAGGGAGGGCTTGCTCGCGCCCTTGGCGGTTTCGCCGAGGTCCACCTGGCCGGAGGTGCGCTGGTAGGTTTTTTCCAGGGAGAGGATCGGCCAGGCCCGATTGCTGCTGTCGATGAGAAAGGTCTGGGTGGGATTGACCAGCACCCGTTCCTGGCTGTCATTCTGGAAGGTGACCTGGATCGGCAGCAGGCCGGCCTGGCGGGCGTCGAAACCGAAGGATTCCTTGGCCCGGGCCGGATCGCTGAAGGCCAGGGCGCTTATCTTCAGGCCATTTTCCAGCACGATCCCGTTGTTGGCGTCTGGCAGGTTCAGCGGAGCGACCCGGTCCCGGTAGGTGCAGCCGCCGACGAGTTGGAAGAGGCTGAGCAGGGTGGCAAGCCATCCCAGGTGCCGGTAGAGGCGCAGGGTATTTTTTCTCATGTCAGCTCCTTGTCGCTGCTGGTTCATTTCAGGCGCAGGCCGAAGAAACGGGTATGCCCCTCGCGTTTCACAAAGAAGGAGATCACGGACTTCTCCTTGCTGCTTTTCATTTTTTTCACAAAACTCTGCACATCTTTGACCGGTTCCTGGTTCACCTCAAGAAGCAGGTCGCCCTTGCGCAGTCCTGCGGCCGCGGCCGGAGAGCCTGGCTCCACGCTGGTGATCAGGACGCCGAATTTGTCCTCTATGCCAAGGGAGGCGGCGATTTCCGGGGTGAGATCCTGGACCTGCATGCCAAGTTCCTGGGTGAGGTTGCCTTCGCTGGGCTGTGCCGTGGCAAGCTGTTCTTCCTCCAGCTTGGCGATGAGCACGGTGACCGGGATTTTTTTCCCTTTGCGGATCAGGGTGAGAGGCACCTTGTTGCCCACCTGGGTCTGTGCCACCAGATTGGGCAGCATGCTCATCTGGGTGATCTCCTTGCCGTTGAAGTCGATGATCACATCGCCGGGCTTGATCCCCGCTTTTTCCGCCGGGCTGTTCGGCGAAATCTCCCCGACCAGGGCGCCGATGGGCCGATCGAGATGAAACTGGGCCGCCAGCTCCGGGGTGACCGGCTGGATCATCACTCCCAGCCAGCCGCGCACCACGGTGCCGTGCGCCTTGAGCTGCTCGACGACATTTTTCGCCATGTTCACCGGGATGGCGAAGCCGATGCCGATATTGCCGCCGCTCCGGCTGTAGATGGCGGTATTGATGCCGACCATCTTGCCGTTCATGTCGTAGAGGGGGCCGCCGGAGTTGCCGGGGTTGATGGAGGCGTCGGTCTGAATGAAGTTCTCATAGGGGCCGCTGCCCAGGGAGCGGCCCTTGCCGCTGACGATGCCCGCGGTGACGGTCTGCTCGAAGCCGAAGGGGTTGCCGATGGCCATGACCCAGTCTCCGACCCGCAAGAGGTCGGAATCACCCATCTCGGTGGCGGGCAACTCGCTCTTGGGTTCGATCTTGATCAGGGCGATGTCTGTTTTCGGATCGCGGCCGATGACTTTGGCGTCATACTCATCGAAGGTGGTGAGCCGCACGTTGATGGAATCGGCGTTATCCACCACATGGTTGTTGGTGATGATGTAGCCGTCCCTGGAGATGATCACCCCGGAACCGAGGCTGGTCCGTTTCAGTTCCCGCTGGCGCTGCTCCATGCCGTCGGGGGAGGGGAGGCCGAAAAAACGGCGGAACATCTCCGGCATTTCCTGGTCCTGGTTGAAGAAGAATTCGTGAGGATTGCGCGGGGCCTTGACCACCTGGGTCGTGTAGATATTGACCACCGTCGGGCCAAGCCTTTCGGCCAGGTCGGCAAAGGTTGGCGGCACAGCGCCGCTGGCGCCGGCGATACCGGAGAGGCCGGCCAGCCAGAGGCTGGCGCAGAAAAGGAAGACGAAAAGGGGGCGGTGGGAGCCGGTGCGGGCTCTGCTGTGGTCTTTGTGCAACATGGGAGACGCTCCTTGCTTATGATATGAAAAGGATTGTTCTTCTCTCGATGGGCTATTCGGTGTCGGCGCTTGGCGGGGAGGGGCGGACATTACAGGGTGCTTGGCTCCTGTGCGTTCATTGTGTACGGCACCAATTCCCGCTGTCAAGCTGAGATGTGGTCTGCGCGATCGGCACCTGGTGACGGAGTCCCTGAACCCTGCATGGCCGGGAAGCAAACAGCGCCTTCCTCGTCGGTTGAAAAAAGGGACCGCAGCAGCAGGGAGGCGCCGCTGCGGTCCCGAGAGGGGCCCTTCTGGGGAAGAAGGGTGTGGGAAGAAAGGGATGCTGTCTCGATGCGCATCGTACTTTTAAGACCGTGCCGGGAGCGGAAAAGTTCCCTGAAAAAAAACGGGCTTGTGAAAAAAATGAGGCCCGAGGCGTTTTCATTGAAAGCGGATGGCGGCGGTGAGCATTTTTTTCTCCCTGCCCGGGCGGAGCTGATTGGGATCGGCAGGGTTGATGACGGAACGGTGCTGGCCCATGAGCGCCTGGAAATGCTCAAGGTCGCCGGGAGGCAGATGCACGAGCAGAATTCCCTGGCCCATCTGATGTACCTGCCACTCATGCTGGCGCATGGTCGCAAGCAGACGCAGGCGGTTCTGCTCGGAGACCCCGGCAAGCAGAACGCCGAGGTCGGGAGAGAGCAGGCGGCGGGCGTTCTGGTGCGCGGCAAGATGGGTTGCCAGGACCGTGGTCGCCGGGTGCAGGCCATCCTGATAGCCGAGCGGGGTGGTGGGATGATAGGGCCGGCGGTCCGTGTGGACCACGGCCAGGGTTCGTTCCCGGGACAGGGGCTGGAATGGGCGAAGGGCGGTGATGGCGCGGTCGGACTGGTGGGTGGGAAGTTCGATGGGGCTGTTTTTTACCAGAAATCCGGCCAGCATGGCGATGGCGAAGGCGGTCGCCGCAGCCGGCAGGGAGAGAGAGATGTTCAGCTTCTTGAAAAGAAGCAGGAAGCGCTCCCAGGCGCCCTGTCCGCCAAGTTTTTCTTGAATGCCCGGCAGGAGGTCGGCCGGTGGCGGGACAGGTTCGAGTCCCCGCACCAGTTGGACGGTGGTCTGATATTCCCGCCAGGCTGCGGCGCAAGTCGCGCATTCCCCCAGGTGGCCAGTAAACAGGAGCAGCTCCTGCCGGTCAAGGCTGTTGTCCGCATAGTCTGTGAACAGGGTATGGATTTCGGCGCAGTTCATGGTCGGACCGTTTTCAGAAAAGGTTTTTCAGACGATTTTTCAGGGCCAGCCTGGCCCGGTTGAGTTTCGACTTGACCGTTCCCATGGGGAGGCCAAGGATTTCACTGATTTCTTCGTAGGACATGCCCTGCATGTCTCGCAGGAGAACGATCTCCTTTTCCGCCGGGGGCAGGGAGGCTATGGCCCTGCGGACCAGGCGCGAGGTGTCCTCCCGCTCCAGGTCTTTTTCCGGCGTTGCCCCGGTGCTGAGGCTGACTCCTGATTCCGGGTCGTCGATGGGCAGGCTGCTGAAAAATCCCCGCCGGAGCAATTTTTTATAGCGGTTCCGGCAGTGGTTCAGGGCAAGCTGGTAGAGCCAGGCGGCAAACTTGTCGTCGTCGTTGAGTTTGCCGATCTGCCGGAATACGGTCACGAAGATATCCTGGGTGAGATCCTTCGCTTCGTCCTGCTGTTTCACATAGCCCAGAGCCAGGTTGTATATCCTGGCCTGGTAGAGGAGCACCAGGCGATTGAATGCCTGATTGTCTCCCTGCCGCAGGGCGCGGACCAATTCCGTTGTTTCGCTCTGTTGCATAAAGAAAGCGCTGCGCCAGGCGAACCTGAGGCAAGTTGTTCCTCTTGTTAGTCAAGACAACCGTTTCCGAAAAAAAGTTCCGGCGGGCCATCTTTTTGAAAAGAGCTCCGACGCGGGCGGGCGTGGAGAGTACTGCTTGGCAGATTTAACAGGAAAAAAGGCAAAAGAACAACTGGAAAGCATGGGGCGGGCCGGCCGGCAGGCTTGTCTTGAAAGGGGAGCAGCTTCTGTGGTACCCTGCAGGCCGGCAGGGGCGAAGAACTGGGGATTTGATCCGGAGGCGGAAGAAGATGCTGGAAAAGATCGTTGCTGACCTCAAGAAGATTTTTACCTTCAAGGAGACCACCGAGGAGGGGGACATCGTCCTCATCGTCGCCGATAATCTCATGTATGCCGTGGTCACCGGGATTGAGCGGGACACGACCAGGCAGGAGGAATGGTGGCAGGTCGGCATGCAGCTGCTCTCCATCCCGCCGCAGAAGTTCACCTGGACCTTGCGTGAGCCGCAGTTCACCGGCAGGGAGGTTTTCACCATGGGCGGAGAAGGAAGGTTCGTGCAGGCGATTGATTTCGGTGTCGGCACGAAGAAGCGGGGCAGAAAGAAAGGCGGCGAGGGCGAGGGGGGCAAAAAGCAGAAAGCGCCGGTGTTGACCCTGCTCAAATAGGAGAGGGGCTTCGGGCAGGTTGGCGCTATTCCTGGCTGGCGGAATGGTTGTGCACTCTTTCCAGCAGTTGCTGGTAGCAGTGCGGGCAATACCCATGGGAAAGCTTCGTGCCCGGATCGGCGGCTTTTTTTCGCCAGAGATTGCGGCTCTTGGTTTTTTGACAGACGCAGCAGATCACTTGCATGGCCTTCATCCTCGGTCTTTGTTCTTTGTCATACTCATCGGCCGGGGGCGTGGGAAACTTGACGGGAAAATGTGGCGGCACACGCCGCGCTTCCCGAAAGCCGGGGGGAGAGTGCCGAATGGAGTGTCTGGAGAAAAAGATCACCATTGCCAATCAGTGCGGCCTGCATGGCAGGGCCTCTGCAAAACTGGTGGAAACCGCGCGCTGTTTCGCGGCCGAGGTCTGGCTGGTGCGGGACGGCGAGGAGGCCGATGGGAAAAGCATCCTCGAGGTGATGGCCCTGGCCTGCACCAAGGGAACCCCCCTGACAATCAAGGCCAGGGGGACGGATGCCGAAGAGGCCCTGGCCATCCTGGCCAGCCTGGTGGAAAACAAGTTCGGGGAGGACTGACCCCCGCCCCGGGGCGCAAAGCCATGACCAGCAGCAACTCCCTCACCATTTACGGCATCGGCGCTTCGCCCGGGATCGTCATCGGTCCGGTCCTCTATCTCGGCCGCCGGAAGAGCGGCCGCCGCAGTCATCGCCTGCTGGGGACTGAAGAGGTGGCAAAGGAAGTGGAGCGCTTTTGCGGGGCGACGAGCCGGGCCGAGGCCCAGCTCGTCGCGGTGCGTGAAACTTTTGCAGATAATCTCGCCGGTTATGCCCCGATCATCGACAGCCACATTCTCATGTTGCGCGATCGGATGCTCAATGCCCGTGCCCTGGCTCTCATCGAGAGAGAACGGCATGACGCCGAGTGGGCCTTGGAGCAGGCCCTGGCCGAGGCCCGGCAGGTCTTTGCCCGCATCGAGGATCACTATCTGCGGGAACGGGTTCACGACGTGGAGCAGGTGGCGGAGCGTATTTTCCGCTGCCTGGCCGGCGAGGAGGAGCAGCGCTTTCTCGTGGCCGGCGAGAAGCATATCGTCGCCGCGCAGGATTTTGCCCCCGAGGATATTCTGCACATGGCGGCGGAGCAGGTGCTGGGCTTTTTCAGTGAAAAAGGCGGGGAAACCTCCCATGTCGCCATCATGGCGCGAACCCTCGGCATCCCCTCGGTGGTGGGCGCAGACGAGGCCTTGCGGCAGGTGGTCTCCGGGGATCTGGCCATCCTCGACGGTGGCAGCGGGCGGATTATCCTGCGGCCGAGCCGGGAGCAGCTCGACCAGTATCGGGAATACCAGCGGCGGCAGCAGGAATACAGCGAAGAAGTCGCCATCTATACCCACCTGGCCGCGGAAACCCGCGACGGCCTGCGGGTCAGGATCGAAGCCAACCTGGAGATCGCCGAAGAGGCCAGGCAGGCTCTTGCCAGTGGGGCCGCCGGCATAGGCCTTTTTCGCAGTGAGTATTCCTATCTCGGGAAAAAGGAACTGCCGGGGGAGGATGAGCTGTTTATGGTTTATCAGGGCCTGCTTTCCCGCCTCGCACCGTTTCCCGTTACCATCCGCACCCTGGATGCCGGGGGAGACAAGCTGCTGGCGGGGGGAGGCCCCGGCGGGGAAGCCAACCCTGCCCTGGGCTTGCGCGCCATCCGATTTTCCCTGCGCGAACCGGGGATTTTCAAGGTGCAGCTGCGGGCGCTGCTGCGGGCCAGCGTACACGGCAGGCTGCGGATCATGTTTCCCATGCTTGCCTCCCTCTGTGAATTGAAGAGGATCAAGGAGCTTCTTGGCGAAGTCCGGGCCGAACTGGGCAGGGAAGAGATTCCCTTCAGCGCCTCCATTCCCATTGGCATCATGATCGAGGTCCCCAGCGCTGTTTCCATTGCCGATGTCCTGGCCCGCGAGGTCGATTTCTTCAGCATCGGCACCAACGACCTCATCCAGTACGCCCTGGCCATCGACCGCGGCAACGAGCATGTCGCCCAGATGTACGAACCCCTGCACCCGGCGGTGCTGCGCATGATCCGACAGGTGGTGGAGGCCGGGCATCAGGCCGGCATCGAGGTCGGGATCTGCGGCGAGATGGCAGGCGAAATCAGCTACGTTCCCCTCTTGCTGGGGCTGGGGCTCGATCAGCTGAGCATGCATCCCCTGGCCATCCCCTATGTCAAGAGGATGGTGCGCGACAGCACGGCCGAGGAGGCGGAGGCGCTGAGCCTGGAGCTGCTTGGCTGCGCCTCGGCCCAGGAGGTGCACAACGCCCTGGTCGATTATCTGCCCCGGCGCTATCCCGAGGAGTTCCGCAACGGCGGGATCGGCTACCTCCGTAAATCCTGCTGCACGGTACTCTGCAAATCCGGAGGGGGAGCCGCTCTGCAGGGCTAGGCCTCATCCCCGTGGCCCTTCCTGTCCGGGGTGCGATGTCCGGTACGGCCCAGGGCGGCATTCTTTCACATTCGCCAGGAGGAGAAATGGCGCGGACAAGAGGAGAAAGGGAGATCATCGCCGGCATTCGCCAGAAGGCGGCCGGCCGTCCCGACGGCCTGCTGGCTGGGATCGGCGACGATTGCGCGCTGTTTTGCACCGGGGAGGGGCTGGTCAATCTGGTGACCACCGACAGCATGGTGGAAGGGGTCCATTTCGATCTTGCCTGGCATCCGGCCCACAGCCTGGGGCGCAAGGCGGCGGCCGTGAATATCAGCGATATCGCGGCGATGGGTGGTGTGCCGCGCTACGCCCTGCTCTCGCTGGGGCTGACCGCGTCGACGCAGGAGAGCTGGCTGGCGGAGTTCATGGCCGGCTTTTTTTCCATGCTCGACGAACACCGGGTCTGCCTCATCGGCGGGGACACCGTCCAGACCGGCAAGGAGCTCATGCTCTCGGTGACAGTTCTCGGCGAGGGGCAAAGGGAGCGGCTTCTCTGCCGCTCCGGCGCCCGGGTTGGCGATCTGGTCCTGGTCAGCGGCTTTCTCGGCGAGGCGGCGGCCGGGCTGTCCCTCTGCCGGCAGGGCCGCCAGGCAGAAGCGTGCTGGCAGCGCCTGGTCGCGGCGCATCTGGACCCGGTCCCGCAGGTTGCTCTGGGCAGGACCCTCGCCGAAAGCGGTTTGGTGCACGCGATGATGGATCTTTCCGACGGCCTTGCCACCGATCTTGCCCACATCTGCGCGGAGAGCGGGGTGGGCGCGGAGGTGGTCGCTGCCGACCTTCCCCTTTCCGGGCAACTGCTGGAGGCGGCCGAGAGCTGTTGCCACTCCGCCCTGGACTGGGCCCTTTCCGGAGGAGAGGACTATCAGCTGCTCTTCACCGCGCCTCCGGATGCCCTTCCGGCGCTGGCAAGGCTGCCGGGCGGCGCCTCTCTCCGGCCGGTGGGCAGGATCGTGGCCGGCCGCGGCGTTTTTCTGCAAGATGGCTGCGGGCAGCGCGAGATCAGCTATGCGGGCTATGAGCACTTCCGCTGACAGCCTGCCGGAGGGCGGCGCTGCCACTCCCGCCCCGGTCCGTGGGGGGCAGGGGCGGGTCTGGCACATCGTGGTCGGAACGGAGGAGGCCGGGGCGGCCGCGGAGTGTGTCGCCCGGCGGACCGGGCTTTCCAAGGGCAGGGTCAAGGATGCCATGGCCAAGGGGGCGCTTTGGCTGCTTGCCCGTGGCAGGAAGGGGCGGAAACGGCTGCGTCGGGCTTCGGCCCTGCTTCGGCCTGGGGTGGTTCTCGATTTTTTTTATGATCCGGATCTGCTGGCGCTGATTCCTCCGGCCGGAAAATGCCTTCATGACGCCAGCCATTACAGCATCTGGTTCAAGCCGGCCGGGCTCTTGTCCCAGGGCACCGAGTACGGCGACCACTGTTCCCTCCTGCGGCAGGCCGAGATCTATTTTCGTCAGCAGCGGCCGGTGCTGCCAGTGCACCGCCTCGACCGCGAGGCGAGCGGGCTGATGCTCGTTGCGCACAGCAGCCAGGCGGCGGCCAGGCTTTCCGAACTGCTCCGCCACAACGGGATAGAGAAACGATACCAGATCAGGGTGCTGGGGCGGCTGGCAGAAAGGGAGGGGGAAATCACTCTTCCCCTGGACGGCAAGGAGGCGCGGACCAGCTATCAGGTTCTGGCCCATGACGGGGAAAGCAACAGTTCGACGGTGGAGGTGCACATCGCAACCGGGCGCCTCCACCAGATCCGTCGCCACTTCGCCCTCCTGGGCCATCCGGTGTTGGGAGATCCCCGCTACGGCCAGGGCAACAAGAACAGCGCCGGGCTGCAGCTCGTCGCCTGTTCGCTGGCCTTTCGCTGTCCATACAGTGGCAGAGAGCTTGCCTGCTCCCTGGGAAAAGAGTTTATCCCCTGGGGCTGAGCAGCGGACGGAGGAAACCGGTGCCGCCCAGCAGGCGCATCTGCTTCTGGATCTGCCAGGCCCGATTGGTGATATAGCCTGAGGGTTTCAGGACGCTTGAACGCAGGGGGCTTGGCAGGATGGCGGCCAGGATGGCGGCCTCTGCGGCGTTGAGCTTGGCGGCTGGTTTGTGGAAATAGGCCCGGCTTGCCGCTTCGACGCCAAAGATGCCGGGACCGAACTCCGCCACATTCAGATAGACCTCGAGGATGCGCCGCTTGGGCCAGAGCCCTTCCAGGAGGAGGGTGAAGTAGGCCTCCATCCCCTTACGCAGAAAGCTTTTCCCCGGCCAGAGAAAGAGATTTTTGGCCACCTGCTGGGAGATGGTGCTGGCCCCGCGTGGATTTTTGCGGCGTTGATTCTCCTGCCAGGCCTTGCCGATGGCCTCGAAATCAAAGCCGTGATGGCTGAGAAATTTTTGGTCCTCCGCCGCGATCACCGCCAAGGGCGCGTGCTGGGAGATCTGTTCCAGGCTGACCCAGGAATATTTTTGCGCCTGGTGCCCCTTGCTGCCGAAGGTGCCGGCGAACTGCCTCTGCACCATCAGCGAACTGAAAGGTACCGGCGCCCAGCGGAAGAGGGCGGCGAGGGCGATGCTGCCGGCAAGGAAGAAGAGGAGCCACTTCAGGAGCAGGGCGCGGAGAAAGCGGAGACGGAAGGAAATCCCGGCCAGCCGCAGGGGCATAGCCATGGGGGGGAGAACGCCGGAGGCGTTTTCAGGGACGACTTGCATGAGGGGTCTGACAGGAGCCTCCGGTAAGGGATGTGCTTCCTGCCTCCATTCTGACGGCATCCGCCGGTCCTGTTCTCTGCCGCTCGTGGCAGAGGGCCGGTCCTGTTATTTGTCTCTTTCCTTCCCCGGGAGGGAAGAGGTGGTATCTAACCGATTTTCCGTATTTTAGCAAGAGAAATGCTTTTGTTTTTTTCTTGAGTCGCGACGCCTGGTTATCGCCTTGCCCCACTCTTCGCTGATATGGAGTTGACAGCGAAAACCCCTGCCCTGCATAATCAGGAAGGAAGGTTTGTCTGAACAGAGAAGGGTCTGCGTCTATTTTTTACCGACAAGGAGGGGATAAATGGCTGAAAAACAAAGTTGTCTCAAGCTGCACGATTCCATTCTGGTTGCCTACGACGGCTCCCGGTTCAGCGACACGGCCTTGCAGCAGGCCATCGACCTGGCCAGGGGGTGCTCCAGCAAGCTCTCTCTCGTGCATGTGGTCGACGTCAACGTCGAATACATGGCCATGAACATCGGCCTTACCGAGAAGCTGGAAGAGGAGGGGGCGAAGCTTCTCGCCCAGGGGATGCAGAAGGTGGAGCAGGCCGGACTCAAGGCGGAAGGGATCATCGTCCATGATGATCAGCCCTATCGGCCCATTGTCGAGGAGGCGAAGAAGCGGAAGGCCTCTCTGATCGTCATGGGTACCCACGGCCGCACCGGGCTCACCCGGTTGCTTCTTGGCAGCGTGGCGCAGCTGGTCATCGGCCACGCTCCCTGCCCGGTGCTGGTCGTGCCCAGCTGATCCCGCTTTTTTCCCGGCGGTCAAAATCCCTGCGCGCCGGCAAGGCCGCGCAGGGATTTTTTTTTATGCGGCGCCAGGACCTGCTTCCGTGACTTTCGGCGGCAAGGCGGTAATGTTGTTGATGATCTTGGTTTCGGTCCTGGCAAAGCCGCTGACCAGCGACATGGCCACTGCCGCGCAATAGGGGATGGACTGGACCAGAAGCATGATGATCCAGACCAGCAGATCGGCGGTGTCCGAGCCCTGCCGAACCGCCACGGAAACAGCGGCGAGCCAGAGGGCCAGCATGATCAGCCCTTCCTCGCGGGCGGAGAGCAGGGCGCGGAGCACGGCATGGGCCTTGGCCTGCTTCGGGGTACGGAAAAAGGGGATGCCCTTGGTGACGAAGCCGAGGAGGATCGCCTGGGAAATGGTGTGGGAAAGCGAGAGGCCGGCCAGGGCCGAGGCCAGGGTCTGGGGGATGGTGGCGCCGATCCGGGTCTGGTAGAGATAGAACATCTTGCCCACCTTGAAGATGAACAGGGTCAGCGGCAGAGCCGAGAGGATGACCAGGGGCGGATCCACCTTGAGCGGGAAGAAGACCATGCCCAGGGACCAGAACAGGGCGGCAACGGTGAAGAAGAGATTGAGGCTGTCCGCCATCCAGGGCAGCCAGCCGGCGATGAAGTGGTAGCGCTGGCCCCGTGTGAGGCGGCTTTCGTTCCGGTTCAAAAGGGCGCGGGCATGGTGCTTGAGGATCTGCACCGCGCCGTAGGCCCAGCGGAAACGCTGTTTTTTGAAGTCGATGAAGGTGTCGGGCATCAGCCCCCGGCCATAGGTCTGCGGAATGTAGGTGGCTTCATAGCCGCGCTCGAAGATCTTGAGCCCCAGTTCCGCGTCCTCGGTGATGCACCACTCGGCCCAGCCGCCAACCTCCTGGAGCACGGATTTGCGGACCATGGTCATGGTGCCGTGCTGGATGATGGCGTTGCGTTCGTTTCTGGTCAGCATGCCGATGTAGAAAAAGCCTTGGTACTCGGCATAGCACATGGCCTTGAAGAGGTTTTCCCCGTCGTCGCGGTAGTCCTGGGGGGCCTGGGCGATGGCGATGGCCGGGTTGGTGAACTGGGGGGCCATGTCCTTGAGCCAGTCCGGAGTGACGATGTAGTCGCTGTCGATGACCGCGACCACTTCCGCCTCGGGGGCGGTTCGTTCCAGGGCGTAGTTCAGGGCGCCCGCCTTGAAGCCGGCGAGCGGGGCCACATGGAAGAAACGGAATTTTTCCCCCAGTTTTTCGCAGTGATCCCGCACCGGTTCCCAGGTGGCCGGATCCTTGGTGTTGTTGTCGATGACCAGCACCTCGTAGCGGGGGTAATCGAGCTCGGCCAGGGCGTTCAAGGTTTCGATCATCATATCCGGCGGTTCGTTGTAGGCCGGCACATGCACCGAGATCATGGGCAGCTTTTCTTTGGGCACCCTGGGGAGGGTGAAGGGCCGGCGCCACTGGGAAAGCCAGGTCGCCTCCGCCCATTCGTGGGCCTCGGCCAGCAGGACCACCACCACCCCGATCATGCCGGCCACCATCATCAGCCCGACCAGGATGGTGGCCGGGGTCAGATACTGCCGGGTGTAGGAGTAAACGATCCACACCGCGCCGGTGGCGGCCCCGAAGGCGATGGTGGCGAGAAAACTGCGGCCCCTGGTGCGCAGGGTCTTGCTGTCGATGAGGAGAAAGGCGAAGGTGATGATGGCGATCACCACGGAAATTCCCGCCAGAACCCGCCATTCGGGAATCTTGATGATGGGCGAGGTGAAGGGGAATTTGGGGTTGCGGTTCACGTCGAACACCCCCCAGTAAGCGCCCACCGCGCCTTCGGAAATCCTTTTCCAGGGCTGGTCAAAGGCCTCCATGATGAAGTAGATGTATTTTTCCTGTTCGGCCCGGGCCAGGAACCGGCGCAGGAAGGCGGCCTGGTTGGCCGGGGTGGCCACGGCCGAGTGGCGGGTGCGGCCGTTGCTGGGCCAGCCCACCTCGCCGATGATGACCGGCTTGCCGGGAAAGGTGTTTTTGAGCAGGGTGACATGGTCGGCCACATAGTCCACGGCGCGATGCATGTCGATGCCTTCCCAGTAGGGCAGCATGTGGGTGGTGATGAAGTCGACATGCTCGCCAAGTTTCTTGTTGTGGAGCCAGACGTGCCAGGGCTCCGCGGTGCTCACCGGCACGTTCAGCTCCTGGCGGGCCCGCGCCAGATATTCCCCGACCTGCTCGACGGTGAGGTCGCGTCGGAGTACCGCCTCGTTGCCGATGATGACCCGGGCCACGTTCTGGTAATTTTCTCTGGCGATTTTGATCGCGCGGGCAAGCTCGATCTCGTTCTGGGCAAGGTCGGCGGAGAGCCAGGCGCCCAGGGTGACGGTGAGGCCATGCTTGCGGGCCAGCCGGGGGATTTCTCCCAGGCTGCCTTCCACCGTATAGGTGCGGATGGCATGGGTTTTGTCGGCGAGCAGGGCGAGATCCTCTTCGATCTCCTCCAGGGAGGGCAGGATGTTTTCCGCTGCGCTCTGGTCCGCCCGCAGGGGCGAAAAGGAAAAGCCCTGGATGCGGCTGGGCCAGGGCGGCTCCTGCTCCGGTTTGTTGAGAAAGGCCCAGATGCTGCTCGAGATAACGGCAATGGCGATAACGATGAGAATATTGGCCCTGGTCATGGCTGCTCACTTTGGGGTATGAAGCATCTGCTGGTGCTGCGGGAGTTTTTTTTATTCTGTATCGTATGGTAGTCAATTGCGCGGAAAAAGAACATGGGGAATTTCAGCGGAATGCGGCCGCAACAATACGCTTGCCAGGGGTGACTGTCAATTCCCTTCGCAAGCGGCCGGTATTTTTTCCCGGGGCGGGGCGCAGCCTCCTCCCCATTCTCCCGGGGAAATTTCCTTTCCGTTATGGTAAGCTCTGCGGCAGAAGCGGGGAAACAGATCAGCAGGCAGGGGAAGAAGATGGCATTCCAGCTCGAAACCACATATACGCCGGCCGGCGACCAGCCCCGGGCCATAGAGCTGCTGAGCCGCGGCATCGGGGAGGGCGTCCGGGACCAGGTGCTCCTCGGCGTCACCGGCTCGGGCAAAACCTTCACCATGGCCCAGGTCNNTACGACTACTACCAGCCCGAGGCGTATATCCCCCAGTCGGACACCTATATCGAAAAGGATTCCGCCATCAACGACGCCATCGACAAGATGCGCCATTCCGCCACCAGGGCGCTCCTGACCCGGCGGGACGTGATCATCGTCGCCTCGGTCTCCTGCATCTACGGCCTCGGTTCCCCGGATGAATACAGGAACATGCACCTCTTTCTCAAACAGGGAGAGGAGTATCCCCTGGAGGAGATCAGCCGCCGGCTGGTCTACATGCTCTACGAACGCAACGATCTCTCCTTCCATCGCGGCACCTTCCGGGTGCGCGGCGATGTTCTGGAGATTTTTCCGGCCTACGAGGAGGATCGCGCCGTCCGGGTGGAGCTGTTCGGCGAAACCATCGAGGCGATCAGCATGATCGACCCGTTGCGCGGCAAGGTTCTGGAGCGTTTTGGTGAGCTCACCGTTTTTCCGGGCAGCCATTTTGTCACCTCCAGGGAACGGTTGCAGATGGCCATGGCCTCCATCAAGGAGGAGCTTACGGAACGCCTTGCCTTTTATGAAAAGGAAAGGCGGCTCCTGGAGGCGCAGCGGCTGGAGCAGCGCACCATGTTCGACCTGGAGATGCTCCAGGAGCTTGGCTATTGCCACGGCATCGAAAACTACAGCCGCCATCTCACCGGCCGCTCCCCCGGTGAACCGCCGCCCACCCTGCTCGATTATTTCCCCCCGGATTTCATTCTCTTTGCCGATGAGTCCCATGTGACCATCCCCCAGGTGCGCGGCATGTACCGAGGGGACCGCGCCCGCAAGGAGACCCTGGTC
>DDXK01000126.1 GCA_002347185.1 Desulfobulbaceae bacterium UBA2262
CGACCGCATCTCGCTGATGCACGCGGGCCGGGTGCTGATCACCGACACGCCGGCGAGTATCGTGCAGCAGCGGGGCGCGGAGACCCTGGAAGAGGCATTCGTGGCGTATCTGGAGGAGGCGTCGGGGGAAGGCGAAGCCGACGCGGGGCAAACAGCTTCGCTCGATACGGTTGACGCGTCGGCAGGCCATGTCGAGTCCCAGGGCTGGCGGCGCATGTTCGATCCCCGCCGCATGGCGAGCTACGCCCGGCGCGAAGCGCTGGAGCTGCGCCGCGATCCGATCCGCCTGACGCTGGCGCTGCTCGGCAGCGTCATCCTGATGTTCGTGATGGGCTACGGCATCAACCTCGATGTCGAGGATCTGACCTTCGCGGTCCTCGACCGCGATCAGACCACCGTCAGCCGCGGCTATACGCTCAACCTCACCGGCTCCCGGTACTTCGTCGAGCGGGCGCCGATCACCGACTACGAGGATCTCGACCGGCGAATGCGCGAAGGCGACCTCAGTCTGGTGATCGAGATCCCGCCGGGCTTCGCGCGCGACATCGCCCGCGGCCGGCGGGTCGAGATCGGCGCCTGGATCGACGGCGCCATGCCGACACGGGCGGAGACCGTCCGCGGCTATGTGCAGGGGATTCACGCCCACTGGCTGGCCACCAGGGCGCGCGAGGCCGGCTACGGCGAGGCTTTGGCGGGGCTGGTCAATATCGAGACCCGGTTCCGCTACAACCCGGACGTCAAGAGCCTGGTGGCGATGGTGCCGGCAGTGATCCCGCTGCTGCTCATGCTGATCCCGGCCATGCTCGCGGCGCTCAGCGTCGTACAAGAGAAGGAGCTCGGCTCGATCACCAACTTCTACGTCACGCCCACCACCCGGCTCGAATTCCTGCTCGGCAAGCAGCTCCCTTACGTGGTCCTGTCCTTCCTGAGCTTCCTGCTGCTCACGCTGCTGGCGGTGACCGTCTTTGGCGTGCCGCTGAAGGGCAGCTTCCTGACTCTGGCAGCGGGTGCGCTGCTCTATGTCGGTGCCGCCACGGCCGTGGGTCTGCTGATATCAACCTTCATGCGCAGCCAGATCGCGGCGATCTTCGGCACGGCGGTGCTCACCATCCTGCCGGCGGCGAACTTCTCCGGCATGATCGACCCGGTCTCGTCCCTCGAAGGGGTGGGCCGTGTGATCGGCGAGATCTACCCGACCACGCATTTCCTGACGATCGCGCGCGGCACCTTCTCGAAGGCCCTCAACTTCTCCGACCTGCATGCCGCCTTTGTGCCGCTGGCGCTGGCGGTGCCGGTCCTGATCGGGCTGTCCGCGGCGTTGCTCAAGAAGCAGGAGCGGTAGTCCATGCGCCTTGCCAACATTTTCCATCTCGGTGTCAAGGAGCTGCGCAGCCTGGTACGCGACCCGATCATGCTGGTGCTTATCGTCTACGCCTTCACCCTGTCGGTCTACACGGCGGCCACGGCCATGCCGGAGACCCTCAACAAGGCGCCGATCGCGGTGGTGAACGAGGATCGCTCGCCGCTGTCATGGCGCATCGTCAGCGCCTTTTACCCGCCGTACTTTGTTCTCCCCGAGGTGATCGACCAGGCCGAGATGGATGCCCGCATGGATGCCGGCCTCGACACCTTCGCCCTCGACATCCCGCCCAACTTCCAGCGCGATCTGCTGGCGGCGCGGCGGCCCACGATCCAGCTCAATGTCGATGCCACGCGCATGAGCCAGGCCTTCACCGGCAGCGGCTATATCCAGACTATCGTCACCGACGAGGTGCGCGCCTTCGCGCGGCGTTATCGCGAGGTTCAGGAGTTGCCGGTCGATCTGGCGCTGCGGGTGCGCTTCAATCCCCAGCTCAACAAGTCGTGGTTCGGCGCGATCATGCAGGTCATCAATAACGTGACCATGCTCTCCATCGTCCTCACCGGCGCGGCGCTGATCCGCGAGCGCGAGCACGGCACCGTCGAGCATTTGCTGGTCATGCCGGTCACGCCTTTCGAGATCATGAGCAGCAAGGTATGGGCGATGGGGCTGGTCGTCCTTGCCGCCACCGCCACGGCGCTCACCGTCGTCGTGCAGGGCTGGCTTTCCGTGCCGATCCAGGGCTCGCTCGCGCTGTTTCTGGCCGGCACGGCGCTGCATCTGTTCGCGACCACCTCGATGGGCATCTTCCTCGGCACCGTCGCCCGCTCCATGCCGCAGTTCGGACTGCTCCTGATGCTGGTGCTGCTGCCTCTGCAGATGCTCTCCGGCGCCTCCACCCCGCGGGAGAGCATGCCGGATCTCGTTCAATACCTTATGCTGGCAGCACCCAATACCCATTTTGTCATGCTCGCCCAGGCCATCCTCTTCCGGGGGGCCGGTCTTGCAATTGTCTGGCCTCAGCTCGTCAGCCTGGCCCTGATCGGGGCAACTCTGTTCGGTTTCGCGCTTGCGCGATTTCGGAAAACCATCGAGACCATGGGATGAGCAGAACGACAGCAGCCCTGGTGCTCGTCATAAATCCCAGAGTTATCCACCCGGAAAAGGGAATCGCCGCTATTCTAATCGGCATGATTTTGCTCGCCCCATCGACGGCCCCCGCCGCCGAGAAGGCGGAAAAGGGTACCCTCAGCCTGGTCCTGGAAAACGACCTGTTCTACAATAGCGACCGGCATTACACGAACGGGGTGCGCGCCGCCTGGTTGTCAGCTCCGGACGGAACTCCGGAGTGGGCGTTGCGCCTGGCCGAAAAGTTCCCTTTGTTCCCTGTTGACAAAGCCGTGCGGGCGAGCTACGCGGTCGGCCAGAACATGTATACTCCGGAGGACATCACTTTGCGAGCCCCCCCGCTCGATGACCGCCCTTATGGCGGCTGGCTGTATGGTTCCGTTGGCTTAATCGCCGAAACCGGGCAACGTCTTGATCAACTTGAATTGACCGTGGGCGTGGTAGGCCCCGCCTCGCTTGCGGAACAGACTCAGAAGCGCATTCACTCAATCGTGAACGCGGATGAACCGCGAGGCTGGGACACCCAACTCAAGAACGAACCCGGGTTCATCCTGGCCTATAGCTGTAGTTGGCGTAGTTTGGTTGCGGAATCACTGCTGGGCATTCCCTTCGACCTGACTCCGCATGCCGGTGGTACCTTGGGCAACGTATTCACCTACGCCAATGCCGGTTTAATGCTGCGCTACGGTAAAAACCTGCCGCTCGACTATGGCCCTCCCCGAATCCAGCCCAGCGTGCCGGGCTCAGGCTTTTTTATTCCTCGGCACGGTTTCGGCTGGTATCTGTTTGCCGGCATTGAGGGCCGGGCCGTCGCCCGCAACATCTTTCTTGACGGCAACACCTTTCGCGACAGCCGCAGTGTGGACAAAGACCCGTTGGTTGGTGATCTCCAGTTCGGTCTCGCTATTACCTGGCGGAACCTGCGTTTGGGCTATACCCATGTGCTTAGGACACGGGAGTTCAAAGGCCAGGGCGACCGCCGCGATGATTTCGGAGCGCTCAGCCTGTCGTTACGGCTTTGACCAACCCCATAGCCGTTCATTTCAGGTGCTCCGCAAGGAACTGACCGCAACTCTTGACAAGATCGGGCCAATCGCCTTAACAAAAGTTTCTGGAAATGCCATTCAACCGAAGCACGACATCGAGGATCTAGGTTTGATGGCGCCATGGGAAGTAGCCAAGGTTGATCTGGACACGGTCCTCCGCCGCATCGATTTCGAAGTGCGCTGCAATGCCAAATTGCTCAACTGCCCTGACTGCAACACCGCAACACAAGGCATCCATGACCGGCTTCGCGGTAACGTCCCAGGAAGAGGTGTAATTCGATCAGATAGGTGAGTCCACCGTGGGCCTTCGTTAAAGTTTCAAGTCGCCAAATATGCAACCCACCGAAGGAACCCCACGGTGGCCTACAAGAGCATGGCACTGGTGGCGCTGCTTGAAAAGCGCATGGCGTCTCAGGACTTCCTTCGCGAGCCCCTCTTCATGCTTCAGGAGCTGATGGAGTACGAGGTTGTCACCCCGTGCGGGGCTGACTGCCATGAGCAATCCGAGGAACGCGTCAATCAGCGTATTGGGCACCGGGAGCGTCCGCTTGAGATGTGAATAGGGCGGCCTGCGCCAGGCAGCTACTTCCGCGGTTTTCTGGAGCCAAGGCGGATGAGCGAGCAGGCCCTGACTATCCGGGGGGGGGATTCGATTCCCGGTTTAGGAACCGAACCGGCGTCCGAAAACCGGATTCGAAGTTGTTACGGTGAAACGATAGGTATCCGGTTTTGCTGCAAACCCGTCACCCTCGTCCGGTACCGGGAAATCTGGGGAGAAAATCGTTTCTCTGGTCGGGTTGTCGGGAAGTGGTTGTGCGAGATGTCTTCGGCGTTTATTATCAAGGAGTTACGAGGAGCGCAGGCTTTGAGAGTGTTTTGCGGTAGGTCGTCGTTCCCTCCAGGGTGGACTTACGACAAACTCGCGACACGGGTCACAGCATGAGGCTTATGCGCGGGTGGGCCGAGCTATTAAGCAGCGCTTAACAACTGCTCAATACCCGGTTTGCGACATGCCTTGGCTCAGCGACCAAGTACCGACCAAGTAACCGACCAAGTAGGTTCACGCCTCACTTGGGATGAAATTTAGACAAATCCGGATAGCCCGGCCCGTATATGAGAACAGGAACTGTATGACCCTTGCCTTTATCGCTGTAATTTTTGGTTTGGTGCTCCTCGTTTGGAGCGCAGATCGTTTTGTAGAGGGCTCGTCCTCCACCGCCCGTCATTTCGGCATGCCGCCGCTCTTGATCGGCATGGTGATTGTCGGGTTCGGTACGTCCGCACCGGAAATGGTGGTGTCGGCACTGGCCGCTTCGCAGGGCAACCCGGGGATTGCCCTGGGGAACGCCTACGGCTCGAACATTACCAACATCGCCCTGATCCTGGGGATCACGGCACTCATCAGCCCAATCGCCGTACATTCGCAGGTTCTGCGTAAGGAGCTGCCCATCCTGACCTTGGTCACTGGGCTGGCGGCATGGCAACTCTGGGACGGTGAGATTACCCGGTTCGATGCCATCGTGCTTCTGACTGTGTTCGGCGGCCTGATGGCCTGGACCATCTGGCAGGGACTGCGGAAAAAAGAGGATGCGCTGGGAAGCGAGATGGAGCAGGAACTGGACGTTCGCGCCATGCCCATCCGCCGTGCGGTCTTCTGGCTGGTGGTGGGGCTGGCGCTTTTGATTGTCAGCTCCCGCATCCTGGTCTGGGGCGCGGTGGAGATCGCTCATGGCTTCGGGGTCAGCGATCTGATCATCGGTCTGACCATCGTCGCGGTCGGCACCTCGCTGCCGGAACTGGCCTCATCAATCATTGCAGCCAGGAAGGGCGAACACGATATCGCTCTCGGTAATATCCTGGGCTCCAACCTGTTCAACACCCTGGCGGTGGTGGGGATCGCCGGTACGATTCACCCGCTGGCCGTCGGGCCGGAAGTCTTCAATCGGGACATGCTGGTCATGGCCGCGCTGACCCTGTCGCTGTTTGTCATCGGTTACGGGTTCCGGGGGCCGGGGCGTATCAACCGCATGGAGGGCACGGTACTGCTGGCCTGTTACGCGGGTTATACGGCCTACCTGATCAGCACGGTTTTCGGCAGTCCAGCATAGCGTGACTTCAACGGTTTGCAAATCATGGCATGACCGTAGCGGTTCGAACTTGCCGTGAGTTTCATCATGACACTTGGTATTTACTGAAGGAGATTTTCTTGGATATTGCCATACTTATCGCACTGATTTTGCTTAACGGCGTTTTTGCCATGTCGGAGATAGCCTTGGTCACCGCTCGTAAGAGCCGCTTGCAGCGGCTGGCGGAAGACGGTGACCGCTCGGCCGCTATTGCCATGCGTCTTGGCGAGGAACCGACCCAGTTTCTTTCCACGGTGCAAATAGGGATCACCGCCATCGGCATCCTCAACGGTATTGTCGGCGAGGCGGCGCTTGCCGGCCCCCTTGCCGGGCTGCTTCAAGGGCTGGGTGTTGACCAAAAAAGCAGCTCTGCCGGCGCAACCGCCATTGTGGTGGTGAGCATCACCTATTTTTCCATTGTGATTGGCGAACTGGTGCCCAAGCGGATTGCTCAGTTCAATGCCGAAGGGATCGCGCGGCTGATGGCCGGGCCGGTCGCGTTGCTGGCGCAGCTGTCCCGCCCGTTCGTTTATCTGCTCTCGATTTCGACTGATGGCATTTTGCGGCTGCTGGGAAAAAAGGAGCTGAGCAGCGCCAACCTCACGGAAGAGGACATCCATGCCATGCTGATGGAAGGTTCCCAGTCGGGTGTTATTGAAAAGCATGAACATGAAATGGTGCGTAATGTATTTCGTCTCGATGATCGGCAGATCGCCTCGCTGATGACGCCGCGCAGCGAGATTGTCTGCCTTGACGTCGAACAGCCGCTTGCGGAGAGCCTGGAGAGACTCGTTGCCTCGGACCACTCGCGCTTCCCGGTCTGCCGGGGCGGCATGCATGAGGTGCTGGGGATCATCTCGGCCAAACGGCTGCTCAAGCAACGGCTCAAGGGGGAGCCTCCCGAAAAGATCAGCGAATATCTGCTCCCTGCGGTCTACGTGCCCGAATCGCTGACCGGGATGAAACTCCTGGAGCAGTTCCGCGAGTCCGGAGTGCAGATGGTCTTCGTCGTCGACGAGTATGGCGAAATCCTCGGCCTGGTCACCCTGCAGGATCTGCTGGAGGCGCTGGCCGGGGAATTCAGGCCGCGCGATCCGGAAGATGTCTGGGCCGTGCAGCGGCAGGACGGTTCCTGGCTGCTGGACGGACTGATTCCGATCCCGGAACTTAAAGATCGGCTTGACCTGAAGGCGGTTCCCGAGGAAGAGAAGGGGCGCTACCATACGCTCAGTGGCATGATGATGTGGCTGATCGGCAAACTTCCGCGTACCGGCGATGTGGCCGAGTGGCAGGGGTGGCGGCTGGAAGTGGTCGACCTGGACGGCAACCGGATCGACAAGGTGCTGGCCACTCGTTTGCCAGAGTCGGCCGGCGGGGAAGAGGCGGGGGCAGGAAGCGCTTCGGGGACTTGACTTTCTGTGTGAATCCCTTGTTTTTCCGCCTGTTACAGGCTAGGCTGGAGCCGGAGGCCGCTTTGCGGGCATGCGCTGTTTGCGCCCAGGCGGATGAAACGGTTTTTGAAAAGTCCCGGGGTGGAGTGCCGGGCAGGAGGCAAGGAGAATGAGCGACAAGAGAGCGCAGGAGCAGGGGAGCTGGGGGCAGGAAAGGCTGGAGCAGCGCACGTTTCTGTTTCTGCTCCTGCTGGTGACCGTCCTCTTTTTTTTCCTGCTCAAGCCCTTTTTCGGCGCGGTATTCTGGGCCTGCGTGGTCGGCCTTCTTTTCGCGCCTCTCCAGCAGCGCCTGTCGCATCGCTGGGGCCAGCGGACCAACCTGGCGGCCCTGGCGACGCTGGCGATCTGCGTGGCCATCGGCATCATCCCGGCCCTTTTTGTGCTCGGCTCCTTTTTTCAGGAGGGCGCTTCGCTCTATCAGAAATTGCAGAGCGGGGATCTTGATCCCGGGGAGCAGCTTGAGCGCCTTCGTGCCGCCTTCCCGTTCATGGAGCGCCTGCTGGCGCGCTTCAATCTCGATCTCGGCGGCCTCAAGTCGCAACTCACCGAGGCAGCCATCGCCGCCAGCCGCATTCTCGCCCAGAACGCCCTGCGTCTTGGCCAGAATGCCCTGCAGGGGGTCGTCAATCTCGGGCTGATGCTCTATCTGGCCTTCTACATGCTCCGGGACGGGAGGGAGCTGGTGGCCCTGCTTGCCCGCGCTCTGCCCCTGGGCGATGAGCGGGAAGCGCTGCTCTTTGGCAAGTTTGCCGAGGTGACCCGGGCCACGGTCAAGGGCAACCTGGTGGTTGCCGCGGTGCAGGGAGCCCTGGGGGGCATCATCTTCTGGCTGCTCGACATCCATGCTCCCCTGCTCTGGGGGGTGGTCATGGCGCTCCTCTCCCTGATTCCCATGATCGGGGCCGGCCTGATCTGGGCGCCGGTCGCCCTTTACCTCTTCGCCATCGGCAACTGGGGGCAGGGGGTGATCCTGGCCAGCTTCGGGGTGGGGGTGATCGGCCTGGTCGACAATCTGCTGCGGCCGCTGCTGGTCGGCCGCGACACCAAACTGCCCGACTATCTGGTGCTTTTTTCGACCCTGGGCGGCTTTGCCCTCTTCGGTATGAACGGTTTTGTGATCGGGCCTCTGCTGGCCGCCCTGTTCGTGGCCTTTTGGGAGATCTTCATCCGCGAGTTCAACCCGGCGCCGGCCGCGGCTGCCGTTGCGGAAGAGCAAAGGGACGGAGGACACTGAGATGGCCCTGCCCCTGCTCGCTCTTGCCCTCGGCCTGGTCCTCCTGGTCTGGAGCGCGGACCGCTTCGTGGATGGGGCGGCCGTGGCGGCCAGGCATTTCGGGATGCCGCCGCTCTTGATCGGCATGGTGATCGTCGGCTTCGGCACCTCGGCGCCGGAGATGGTGGTGTCGGCCTTTTCCGCGGCCCAGGGCAACCCGGGTCTTGCCTTGGGCAATGCCTACGGCTCGAACATCACCAACATCGCCCTGATCCTGGGGCTCACCGCGCTTGTCAGCCCCATCGCCGTTCATTCCCAGGTCTTGCGCAAGGAGCTGCCGCTTCTCGCCGCCGTCACGGCCCTGGCCGCCTGCCAGCTCTGGGACGGGGTCGTCACCCGTTTCGAGGCCGTGCTGCTGCTGGGAGTTTTTGGCGGGCTGATGGGCTGGAGCATCCGGCAGGGATTGCAAAAAAAAGGCGATGCCCTGGGCAGCGAGATGGCGGAGGAGCTGGAAGCCATGGCCATGCCGCCGGCCAGGGCGGCGGTCTTCTGGCTGCTGGTCGGCCTGCTGTTCCTGATTGTCAGCTCGCGTCTCCTGGTTTGGGGCGCGGTGGAAATCGCCCAGGGCTTCGGGGTGAGCGACCTGGTCATCGGCCTGACCGTGGTCGCCGTTGGCACCTCGTTGCCGGAGCTGGCCTCCTCGCTCGCCGCCGCCCGCAGAGGCGAGCACGATATCGCCCTGGGCAATGTCCTCGGCTCCAACCTCTTCAACACCCTGGCCGTGGTGGGGATCGCCGGGGCCATTCACCCGATGGCCGTGGGGCCGGAGGTCTTTTTCCGGGATATTCCGGTGATGGCGGCCCTGACCGTCTCGCTTTTTGCCATCGGCTACGGTTCTGGGGCGCGTGGGGAGGGGCGGCGCATCAATCGCCTGGAGGGTGCGGCCCTGCTCGCCTGCTATATCGGATACATGGTCTTCCTGGTGTTTACCGCCTTCGGCGGCTGAGGAAGAGGAGAGCGCAGGCTTGGGGCGGGAGAAAAGGAAGGCTGTTGCCGCACGCATGCCGCGACAGCCTTCCGGAAGGGGCTTTGTTGCTTACTTCGTTCCGGGCGGCGGCGTGAAAACCCGGGTGCCCAGCTCGGCGTCCAGGCTGAAGAGGGCGCTGGTGTCCTTGCCGATCAGCTTCAACTTGGCCAGTACCCCGCCGACGTTGGCTTCCTCCTCCACCTGTTCGGAGACGAACCACTGCAGAAAGATGTTGGTGGCGTGGTCGCGTTCGTCCAGGGCCAGGTTGACCAGGTTGTTGATCAGCCCGGTCACCTTCTGCTCGTGGGCGAGTACCTCCTGAAAGACCTCCAGGGTCGTTTTCCAGGAGGTGGGGGGCTGCTGGATCGCCTTGAGGGTGACCCTGCCGCCCCGTTCGCCGAGGAAGTGAAAGAGCTTCATGCCGTGGAACCATTCCTCCTGGGCCTGCGCCTGCATCCATTGTGCCGCGCCGGGCAGCCCCACCGCCTCGAAATGGGTGGCCATGGAGAGATACATGTATGAGGAGTAGAATTCGGCGTTGATCTGCTCGTTGAGCGCTTTTTCCATTTTTTTGCTCAGCATGGCCTACACCTTCCAGAGTCCGTGCAGATTGCAGTACTCGCGGGCGCTGACCTCGCTTGCCTCCAAGGCGAAAAAGGCCTCGGGCGCCTCACCGGGCTTGAGGAAGTGGCGGTAGGCCCTCTCGCCGGCAATGAGCTCGATCCATTCAATATAATGTTTTTCCTCCATGGGGTGCGGCACGGCCCCGACCTTCACCTTGTAGCCGCCCGCCACTTTTTCAATGACCGGCACATGCTTTTCCTTGGCGGCATCCACGGTGTTTTCGCTGAGCAGGGTCATGGGCTGGCCGCAGCAGACCAGCTCGCCGGCCCCGGCGTGGACGACCTCCACCATATTCCCGCACACTTCGCATTTGTATACCTGTAGCTTTTTGGTCATGGCAGTTCTCCTTTTGGTTGTTACCAGTTTTCGGCAAGCAGTTCGAAATGGGCCTGGGCATGGTCGCAGGCCGCGCAGCGCTCCGGAGCCTCGTTGCCTTCGTGGAGGTAGCCGCAGTTGCGGCAGCGCCAGGTTTGCGCCTTCTCCCGCTTGAAGACCCGGCCTGCCTCGATGTTGGCCATCAGGGCCCGGTAGCGTTTTTCGTGCTGCTTTTCCGCCACGGCAATGGCAAGGAAGATGCCGGCGATCTTGGGGAAACCCTCTTCCTTGGCCACCTTGGCAAATTCGGGGTACATGACCAGGTGTTCGTGATTTTCGCCGCTCGCCGCCTCGGCCAGGTTCTCCAGGGTGGTGCCGATGACCCCGGCCGGGAAGCTCGCGGTGATCTGCGCCTCGCCTCCCTCCAGCAGCTTGAAGAGCCGCTTGGCGTGCTCCTTCTCCTGGTCGGCCGTTTCGGTGAAGATGTCGGCTATCTGCACATAGCCTTCCTTCTTGGCCTGGGCGGAAAAATAGGTGTAGCGGTTTCTGGCCTGGGATTCTCCGGCAAAGGCCGTGAGAATGTTCTTTTCCGTCTGGGTTCCTTTCAGTGAGCCCATGTGTGACCTCCTCGCTGGACAATTATGTTTGGTGGAAAAGTGCGGTGCATACTTTTTGAGTGTAGCTGGATTTTTTCTCTCTGTGCAAAAAAAGAAGGCAGAGGCTGGTGTTTCGCTCCCCCTTCCCGCCCCTTCCGGCCCGGGCGGCTGCGCAAGGCTGCCCGCCGGGTCTCTGGGCCGGGAGAGGAGAAGCGCGGGCAGCTCCGCTCAGGATTGGCAGTCCGGGCAAAGGCCGGTGAATTCCAGACGGTGGCGGAGGATCTTGAAGCGGGTCAGGCGGCTGGCGGTTTTTTCCACGTTGAAGTCGGGGGGGATGCTCAGGTCGTCGACCCGGCCGCACCGGCTGCAACGCACATGGTAATGGGTGCTGGCGTTGCCGTCGAAGCGTTTCTGGGTGCCGCCGATGTCGAGCTTCTGGATGATGCCGCAGTCCGAGAGGATTTCCAGATTGCGGTAGACGGTGCCCAGGCTGATTTTCGGCAGGCGTTTCCGCACCATCTGGTAAAGCTCGTCGGCGGTGGGATGGGAAGTGACGCTGCACAGTTCGTCAAGGATGAGCTGGCGCTGTTTGGTGATGCGAAGGTTGTGCTGGTCGAGCTGTTCCACGGGTCCACCTCTTTTCTGTAGGAATGGTTACTATTTTTACCAAAAAGAGCTGGAGGGGCAAGTCTTTTTTGCGAAAAAGGGGAAAAATATGGTCGCGGGAGCAGGGGCGAGCGGGAAGCACCGGGGCAGCGGGAAGCGGGGAGGATCTCAGAATGTGCCGACCAGGGCCGCGTCTCCTGCGAGCTCGGCGGGTTCCTGGAGTGGGCCGAGGGGATTTCTTTTGTAGAGTTCGCTGTCGATGAGCGGGGTGCCGTCCCAGAGCTTGTAGACCACCACGTCGTCGATCAGCACAATGAGGGCGGTGAAGCGCCAGCCGGTCTGGTGCGCTTCCCGACGGAAGCGGAGCATGTCGAGGAACAGATTGCCCTCGCGCCGGCTTTTGATTTTCTGCAGCTTCAGTTCGTAGGCGACGCAGCCGTTCTTCGCGTCGATGCAGCCGCGCAGGCCGGTGTCGAGATCTTCCTTGGTGATGTTGGTGTTGGGCATGAATTTTTCAATGATGGCCAGGTAGTTGAGGATCTGCATGTTCGGGGTTTTGAAGGGGTCGAAGCCAAGGGCCTGCAGCTCGCTCTGGGTGGTGGCAAAGGGCTGGACGCGGTCGTAGGCCGCCTTGACCTCGGCAAAGGAATCCCAGGGGGAGTTGTCGGTGCTTTTCGCCATTGGCAACAGGTTGGCGCAGCCGGTCAGGGCCAGGAAGAGCAGGAGCGGAAGAGCGTGGGATCTGAGTGGGAGCATGGGGGCCTGTTCTTTCGGGTGATGGGGTATCAGGCGTCGAGGTTGAGAACGACTCTCCCCCTCACCTTTCCTTGTAGAATAGCGTTGATCTGCCCGTCAAGCTCCGCCAGGGAAATTTCGGTGACGAAGCGCTCCAGGTTCGGCAGCCGCCAGGCTCCGGTGATCTTTTGCCAGATGGCGACCCTGGTCGCCATGGGGCATTCGGCGCTGTCGATGCCGATGAGGCTTATTCCGCGCAGGATGAAGGGGTAGACGTTCAGGGGCAGGTCCGGCGAGGCCGCGTTGCCGCAGCAGGTGACCGCGCCGCCGTAGCGGGTGGCCTTGATGGCGGTGGCCAGGATGGGGCCGCCCACCGTGTCGACCACCCCGGCCCATTTTTCCTTGAGGAGCATGCGCGCGGAGGTGTCCACCGCCTGCTCCCTGGAAACGAGCTCCCCGGCACCGAGCGCGGCGAGAAAGTGCGCCTGCTCCGGCTTGCCGGTGACGGCGGCGACCCGGTAGCCGTTTCTGGCCAGAAAGGCCACCGCCATGGAGCCAACACCGCCGCTGGCGCCGGTGACCAGGATCTTCCCCTGCTCCGGCGAGACCGGATGGGCCAGAAGCCGGGAGACGCATTGGGCCGCGGTAAAGCCGGCGGTCCCGTAGATCATGCTCTCGCGCGGGGACAGTCCCTCGGGCAGCCGCATGACCCATTTGGCAGGGACTCTGATGTACTGGGCAAAGCCGCCCGGGGTGTTCATGCCGAGGTCGTAACAGGAGACCAGCACCTGCTCGCCCGGGATGAAGCCGGGAACGGAGCTTGCCGCCACTTCGCCGGCCGCGTCGATGCCGGGCGTGTGCGGGTAGCGCCGGGTCACTCCCCGGTTGCCCGAGGCGGAAAGGGCGTCCTTGTAGTTGAGGGAGGAGTATCTGACCCGGACCAGCACCTCGCCCGCAGGCAGGTCGTCCAGGGTTTTGCGGATCAGTTCCCTCCGGTAGGTGCCGGACGGGGTTTCGCTGACAACCATGGCCAGAAATGAAGTGCTGTGCATGGGGGCCTCCTTGTGCGCTGCGCTGGCCATACTCTGCCAGGAAAGAGGAGAAGAGGCGAGCTTTTTCCTGCCGCAGTCCGGCCTGTTCGCGGGAGGGTCGCTGAAAAAAAATTCCTTCCCTCCCGGTGTTTTTTGCTATCCTGTTTCCTATATGCCCCTCGGGCGCGGATAATCCTCATCAGGGAGAGAGGTGGTACGGCATGAAAGTCTACGACGACAAGCACATCAAGAACATCGTCCTGCTCGGCAGTGTCAGATCGGGGAAGACCACCCTGGCCGAAACCATGGTCTACGAGGCCGGGCTCATCAAGCGGCGCGGCAGCGTGGAGGAAAAAAACACCATCTCCGACTACCACGAGATCGAACACGAACGCGGCAACTCCGTCTATGCCACCTCCCTGCACACCGAATGGCGCGACTACAAGATCAACATCATCGACACCCCGGGGCTGGACGATTTCGTCGGCGAGATCGCCTCCTCCCTGCGGGTGGCCGACACCTGCGTCATGCTGGTAAACGCCCAGTATGGCGTGGAGGTGGGCACCGAGGTGATCTGGAACTATGTGGAGCAGTTCAGGAAGCCCACCATCTTTGCCGTCAATCAGGTGGATCATGCCAAGGCCAAGTTCGACGAGGCGGTGGCTTCCCTGCGGGAGCGCTTCGGAGCCGCCGCCGTCCTCATGCAGTATCCGCTGCGGGAGGGAGAGGGTTTCGATTCCATCATTGACCTGCTCAAGATGACCATGTACAAGTTCCCCGCCGATGGCGGCAAGCCGGAGAAACTGCCCATTCCGGCGGGGGAAAAGGAAAAGGCGGAGAGGCTGCACAACGAGCTGGTGGAAAAGGCGGCCGAGAACGACGAGGCCCTCATGGAGCTCTACTTTGAAAAGGGGAGCCTGGACGAGGACGAGATGCGCAAGGGGCTCAAAATCGGCATGCGCAACCGGGAGGTCTTCCCGATCTTCTGCATGTCGGCCAAGCGGAATATGGGCAGCGGCCGGATGATGGGCTTCATCGACAACGTGGCTCCCACGGCCGGCGAGATGCTGCCCGAGCAGACCCTGGATGGCGGCGAGCTTGCCTGCGATCCTGCCGGGCCGCCGGTCCTTTTTGTCTTCAAGACCCTGGTCGAGCCCTATCTTGGCAAGATCACCTTTTTCAAGGTCTGTTCCGGCGAGGTGAGCGAGGGCATGGATCTTGTCAACTACCAGAGCGGCGACAGCGAGCGGCTCAATCAGCTCTTCATCATGGATGGCAAGGAGCGCAACCAGGTCAAGAAGCTGGTGGCCGGCGACATCGGCGCCACCCTCAAGCTGAAGGCGACCGCCACCAACCACACCCTGCACGGCAGGGAGGCGCGGGTCGGCCTTGCGCCCATCGTCTTCCCCGAGCCGCGGATCCGTTCGGCCATCGTGGCCAGGGAAAAGAAGGACGACGAGAAGCTGAGCGAGGCGCTGCGCGACATGCAGGCCGAGGATCAGACCCTGAAGGCCGAGTTCGCCCCCGAGGTGAAGCAGCTGATCCTCTGGGGGCAGGGCGAGCTGCACCTCCAGGTGGCGCAGTGGCGCCTGGAAAAGATCTATGGCATCAAGACGGACTTTGTGGAGCCGAAAATCCCCTACCGGGAGACGATCCAGAAGGCGGCCAGCGCCATGTACCGCCACAAGAAGCAGTCGGGTGGCTCCGGGCAGTTTGCCGAGGTGCATCTGCGCATCGAGCCCCATGTGGAGGGGGCGCCCGATCCTGGCGACCTGCCGGTGCGCGGCAAGGAGGAGATCGACCTGCCCTGGGGCGGCAAACTCGTCTTTTATAACTGCATCGTCGGCGGCGTCATCGATGGCCGTTATCTGCCCTCGATCCTCAAAGGGGTGATGGAAAAGATGCAGGAGGGGCCGATCACCGGCTCCTATGTCCGCGACGTGCGGGTCATGGTCTTCGACGGCAAGATGCACGCGGTGGATTCCAACGACATCTCCTTCAAGATCGCCGGGGCCCAGGCCTTCAAGGAGGCCTTCCGGCAGGCCGACCCCCTGATCCTCGAGCCGATCTACGAGATGGAGGTCATGGTTCCGGAAGAGCTGATGGGCGACGTGATGAGCGACCTGCAGGCCCGGCGCTCCATTATCGTCGGCATGGAGTCCCAGGGACGCTATCAGGTATTAAAGGCCTTGACCCCCCTGGCCGAGCAGTACAAATACACCACCGCCCTCAAGGCGATCACCCAGGGCCGGGCCAGTTTCAAGCGCCGTTTCAAGGAGTACGCGACCGTGCCCTACGAGGTGCAGAAGGGGCTGGCCGCCAAGTGCGCGGAATGAGAGGCCCTGGCTGGGAAAGCCGGGGGAAAATGGCTGACGCCGGGAGTGGCTATGGGTGGAAAGCGGGTTGTGGCCCTTACAGGGCTGGGGATTTTCTTGCTGCTGGGCGCGGGTTCTCTTGCCTCCGCGCAGGAGGTGCCGGCGGCAAGCGCAAATGGCGGGGGTGATCGGGCTGCAGCCGCGGAGCCGGGCGCGGAGGCAGCCGCAGCCGTCGATTGTGCAAACAAGGCAGGGAGCCTGGCCCTCAGCTTTTCCGAAGCCGGGGTGCCGGTGGGCATCATGGTGGTGGAGGCGGGCGCGCCCTTGACTTTCCAAAACGGGTCGGCCCAGACGAGCTGCGAGGTTTCCAGCGCCCCGGAGGGCATCCTCTGGGAGGCAGCCTTTGTCGTGCGTCCCCGGGAGGAGCGGCAGGCCTTTGCCGCCCAGGCGGAGGCCGAGCCCCTTGCCGGCTTTGTCCGCGTTGTGTGCGGGGAGAGCCGGGGGACCCGGCTGCTGGTTGTCTGCCCCCGGTAGGGTTCCTCAGCCGAAGAGCGCCTCCCTGACAAGCTCGGGGATCGCCAGGCGCTGCCCCGGCTCCAGCCCCTGCTCCCGGCAATACTCCATATTGATGGCAAAAAGGCGGGCGTTGAACGGATCCATGAAGAGGAGTCCTTCCTCGGCAAAGGTGAAGTCGTCGGCGAAGTTCACCGGGCAGGCGGAGAGCTCCACCGCCTGCCGCTCTTCATCCACATAGGCGAGGGGCAGCCCCTGGGTGCGGCAGATGACAGGGCGGGCCGCATAGATCGCGCAGCGCTGCTCGACGAGCAGGGGGCATTCTTTTCTCTCTTCTTTCCCCTGCCGCTGGCGCAGCCGCTCCCTGGCTGCGGGGGGCAGGGCGAGGAGGGCGGCCCGCATGGCCTCGGCCTCAATGGGCAGGACGGCAAAGGGGATGCAGCAGGAGGAGCAGCCGGGCTGGCAGTGCAGGGTGCCGGCAAGGAGGGTCGCGAGACGGCCGGTTTCCCGGTCCAGGTCGGCGAGGAGCTGCTGGTAGTTCCGGCTGGCTGACATCAGGCCGACGGCGGCGCTGCCTCTTCGCCGCTTCCCTGGGCAAGCGGAAAAAGGGTGTCGAAGCGGAGTTCCTTGAGGATGGCGTGGATGTTGGCAGGCAGGTTCCGCACCCGCAGGGTGCCCTGCATGGCGGCAAGACGCTTGTAGAGAAGGAGAAATTTGCCTATGCCCGAGCTGCCGATGTAGGCAAGGTCGCGGCAGTCGATGACAACCTCCCTGTCCAGCATGGGGTTTACTCCGTCGAAATGGCTGTGCAGGATTTCCGCGCCCCGTTCGTCCACGATCCCCCGGAGAAAAAAGACAGTGCGCGCCTCTTCTTGCAGTATATCTATCTCCATGCCGCTCCGGTTTCTTGGCTGATTTTTTGGGCTCAGGAGGAAGGGCGGGGGCGCAGCTCGTCGAGGATGGCCGCCATCCTCCCGCTTTCGGTGCCGTGCTCCATCTGCTCCAGGGGGAGCTGGTTGAAGATCATCTGGACCTGCCTGCCCCCATTCTGCCAGAACACATGCTGGGCGCACTCCCTGATGATGAAAATACCCCTGCCGTTCTCCGCGGTGATGTTCCGCCGCGAGGTCGGGTCGGGCAGGGTATGGGGATCAAAGCCCTGGCCCCGGTCGTGCACCTCCACGGTGAGATCGTTGCCGAAACGCCAACGGACCGTGATGGGCGCCGCCCTTTCTTTCTTGTGGCCATGTTTCCAGGCATTGAGTATCGCTTCGCTGATGGCGATCTGGATCTGAAATTCGCGGTGTTCGTAGCCGCGCCCGGCAAGCTGCGGGCGCAGCTCCGCCATGAAGGCGTTGATCAGCTCGTCGATGGAATCGTAATTTGCCGGAATGAACTCCCTGGTGTTGACCCTGCGGGCATCTTCTATCTCCAGGCCGAGCAGGGTGATGTCGTCGTCCGAGGTGTTGCGCAGGAGGGGGATAAGCTCTTCCTCCGCCTCGTCGGCCAGGGTCTTGAGGAGGAGTTCGACAAGCTCGGTGACGGTGATGCCCTCCTGTTCCTTGAGGATGGCCCGCACCTGCCGGAGGATATCGTCAAGGGTGAAGGTCCGCTGCTGTTTGCGCACCGGCAGGTCGGTGAGGCCGTCGGTATAAAGGAGAAGCATGTCCCCCGGCTGCAGCTGCAACTCCTCGGTTGTGAAGCGGGCTCCGGCCATGACCCCCACCGGCAGGTTGCCCCCCTCCCCGGGTTCCGGCGGGAAGGCGCGGACCTCGCCGTTGCGGATCAGCAGAAAGGGAGGGTGGCCGGCATTGAGGAAGCGCATGCGCAGGGTCTGGTGTTCGAGCTCGGCGAAGAGCGCGGTGAAGAAATGATCCTCCTTGAAGACCCGGGCCTGGCAGATTGTGTCGTTGAGGCGTTCCGCCATTTCCTCGAGATCCAGGCTGCCGTTGAGCAGAATATTGTTGGCCAGGTCGGTGACGATGCTTCTCAGGATGCAGTTCACCGAATGACCGGATTGATCTTTCAGGCTGACGATGGTTTTGCCGTGCCGGGTGCCGGCGGGGGCGGGCAGCGTCCTGAAAAAGTAGTGGTCGCCGCCCTCGGTCTTGCAGGGGGTGGATGCGGCGTGGATGCAGAGGATCGCCTCCGGGGAGAGCTCGATGGTCCTGGGGGTCTTGCTGTTGATGAAGTTGAGGATTTTGCGGGCGAGCTCGATGTTCAGTTCCTGCTCGCGCACGGTTTTGCGGAGCAGGGCGTTCTGCTGCTCCACCGATTTTCGGTTGGCGACCAGCTCCAGATGCGTCTTGACCCGGGCCAGGGCCTCGGCCTGGGAAAAAGGCTTGGTGATGTAGTCCACCGCCCCGGCTTCAAAGCCTTTTTTGAGGTTCTGCGGTTCATCCAGGGCGGTGATGAAGATGACCGGGATGTTTCTGGTGTTGGGATCCGCCTTGAGGCGGGCGCAGACCTCGAAGCCGTCGAGTCGGGGCATGCGGATGTCGAGGAGGATGAGGTCGGGGAGGATCTCCCTTGCCTTGAGCAGCCCGGCTTCTCCATCCGCGGCCTCGTCGAGCAGGTAGGTCTTGCCCAGGGCATTCCTGAGCAGGGCGCGGTTGATGTCGGAGTCGTCGACGATAAGGATGATCTGTGCGCCAGCTGATTTCATCGCTGCATGCCGTCCTCGGGATGAAGCGCCAGGCTGTGGAAACCATTGTTTCCGGCGCCTGCCGCGCAGGGAATCTCAAACCATAGTAGCCGTTGGGGCGCCGGGAGTCCAGTCAGAAGTATGGGCAGGCGAGGGCGCGGTCGGGAAGCCGGCCGCTTTTTTGCGTCCGTCCCGCCATCGCCATTGACGCGCCCGCGATCAATCAAGTATCAGGAGTGAACACCGCAAGCAAACCAGGAGGGGAGCCATGCCCATACTCGAATCGCTGATCGCCACCCTTTCCGGCTGGGTCTGGGGACCGCCCATGCTGGTCCTGCTGGTGGGAACCGGCCTCTATCTCACCGTCATCCTTCGGGGCATGCAGTTCCGGGCCCTGCCCCATGCCCTGCGGCTCATCTGGCAGAAGGAGTATGCCGGTGAGGGCGATATCAGCCATTTTGCCGCCCTGATGACNNCGAGCACGGCATGCGCGGCGGCCCGATGTACTATCTGGCCAGGGGAGCGAATCTTCCTACCCTGGGCTGGCTTTTCGCTCTCTTCACCGCGCTGGCGACCTTCGGCATCGGCAACATGGCCCAGGCCAACGCGGTCTCCACCATCTTTCACTCCGTTTTCCGGGTGGAGCCCTGGCTCACCGGCACGGTGCTGATGCTGCTCACTGGCCTGGTGATCCTGGGGGGGATCAAGTCCATCGCCCGCTTCACCTCGCTGTTGGTGCCCTTCATGATCGTGGGCTACGTCACCACCGCGCTGGTGGTGCTGGCCATGAACGCGGCGGAGATTCCCCAGGCCCTGGCTCTCATCTTCCGGCACGCCTTCACGCCGGCCGCGGCCAGCGGCGGTTTTGCCGGGGCCAGCCTGGCGGCGGCCATGCGTTTCGGCATCGCGCGCGGGGTTTTTTCCAACGAATCTGGCCTCGGCTCCTCGCCCATCGCCGCCGCCGCGGCGAGAACCCGTGATCCGGTCAAGCAGGCCCTGGTGAGCATGACCCAGACCTTCATCGACACCCTGGTGGTCTGCACCATGACCGCCCTGATGATCCTCACCAGCGGCGCCTGGCTGCAGGGGGTCGCGCCCGGGGAGCTGACCAGCGTCAGCTGCGGCGAGACCCTGGGCCAGCCCGGGGTGATCCTGGTGGCGGTGGGGACCGCGCTCTTTGCCTTTTCGACCCTGATCGGCTGGAACTATTACGGGGAAAAGGCCATGGAATATCTGCTCGGGCCGCGCGCCATCGCCCCCTATCGGGTGGTTTTCGTCTGCATGGTGGTCGTGGGGGCGATGATGAAGCTCGAATTTGTCTGGAATTTTTCCGATCTGATGAACGGGATGATGGCGATCCCCAACATCATCGGCCTGCTCCTGCTGGCCCATGTGGTCAAGGAGGAGACCCGCCGCTATTTCAACAGGTGATGAAGCTCCTCCCCTTCCCTGCCTTTCCGGCGGAACCCAGCGCTTCCGGGCCGGGGCCGTTTTTCCGTCGCCATGCCCCGGCCCGGAGGGAGGCGTGGATTTTATCTGCCCGCCTTTGCGGTGAATTTTTCCCTTGACAGGGGCATGGCTTCGGGGTAAAAGTGCCGGTTCTGAAAAAGACTGTTCTGCGGCTCTCGGAAAGGGGGCCGTTTTTTTAATTGTGGTCCTGGCGCGGGTGCGCGCCCTGGCCGGGCAGAGCCCAAGGCTCAAATGCATGAAACGGAGTGGATGAGGAATTGCAATGAGAGATATCAATAAGGTCCGCAATATTGGCATAAGCGCCCATATCGACTCGGGGAAGACTACCCTGACCGAGCGCATTCTCTTTTACACC
>DDXK01000067.1:0-9153 GCA_002347185.1 Desulfobulbaceae bacterium UBA2262
CAGTTTTCAATGATCGCTGTCACCCGGAGACCGGGCCACCCAACCAAGGGGTGCTGAAAAAACAAAGATAACCGAAACACAAGGGGCAGTCAAGCTGTTTCCTGACTTTTTTCAAACGCCCCGCGTCAGTGTTGGGTTATCGTTCGCGGGCCAAATTAGCCGAAGCTCCCCTCCTTGTCAACAGCTATATTCAGAGGTCTTGCAAAAAAATACGGCCCATCGCCTCCCCCCACCCACTATCCCCCTGAATTATCGCCAGCCGAAACCGCCCACCTGCAATATCCAGGTTCCAACCGGAGCGACAACTCTCTCTGACAGAAGAAAAAGGGGAGCCTTAACGCCTGGTGGCTATCTGCCGATTGATGCTCGCGGCCAGACATGCGGCGCCAAAACCGTTGTCGATGTTCACCACCGCAACACCAGGCGCGCAGCTGTTCAGCATGCCCAACAGGGCGGCAATCCCGCCCAGACCGGTGCCGTAGCCAATACTGGTCGGCACGGCGATGATGGGCTTGTCCACCAGACCACCAACCACACTGGGGAGGGCCCCTTCCATGCCGGCAACCACAATGAGAATGGCAGCCTGATCGAGCAACTCCCGACGAGAAAGAAGCCGATGAATGCCGGCTACCCCGACATCATAGAGTTTTTCCGTTCTGTTGCCGAGGGCGCGGGAGGTGACATGGGCCTCTTCCGCCACAGGAATATCAGAAGTCCCGGCAGCTACGACCAAAACCGTTCCCCGCCCCTCTTCCTCCTGCGGCCACACGGCCGGGGTCAGCATCCGCGCCTGCTCATGATAAACAAGATCCGGCACGGCATCGCAGACCTCAGCCGCCTTGGCGGCGCAAACCCGGGTGGCAAGTGGCAAGGGAGAAAAGCGACGGAGGTTGAGCAGGATCTCGATAATCTGGGCCGCGCTCTTGTTCTCGCCATACACCACCTCCGGCACGCCGGTTCGCAGTTGACGATGGTGATCAACGTGGGCACAGTGAAGCATCTCGCCGGGGAAATGACGAAGTGTTGACAGGGCCTCGTCCACGCTGCAATCCCCGTTCCGCACCCCGACAAGGAGTTCTTTCAGATTTTTGTCATCCATAATCTCAGCCGGCCCAGCCTCGCCTTTTATCTATATATAGGAGTAGCCCATCCTGACCACGGAAAGGGAACTTGGCAAGTTGTTCTTGCCGGCGCATACGGCATCCAGTACACTAGCGCACACTATACAGGCCGTGGCCGGCAGTTGGCTATTTTTTTGTACCACTTCCGCCCCTGCCGCCGAAAGAACTGGCCACAGGGAAGATTATGCCTTCAGAAGCACCCAATGCACGACACGTAAAATCCTGGCTGCGGATCACCATCACCGCCGATGCAACAACCGCCGAGACCATCGCCGGTTTTTTGAGCGAGGAAACCGGCGGCGCAGAGCAGATACCGCTCGCCCCCACCACCCCCGCCCAGGAAAAAATCATCGGCTATCTCATCAATGACGGCCAGACCGCGGAGGGGCTTGCCCGCGTCAGGGAGTTTCTTGCCCGCCTTGCCGCCTTTCTCCCCGAGAACCTGCAGCCAACCCTGGAAACAGAGGTGATCGAAGAAGTTGATTGGAACAAGGCCTGGAAGGAACGCTTCAAGCCTTTCCCCATCACGCCCCACCTGGTGATCAAGCCCACCTGGGAGCCCTATGCTGCCCGAGAGACGGAAAAGGTTATCGAAATGGATCCGGGCATGGCCTTTGGCACAGGCCACCATGCCAGCACTCGCCTTGCCCTTTCCTTCGTGGAAAAACTCTTCTACGAAACCAGCCTCCCCCCGCGCAGCGTACTTGACGTTGGCACTGGCACTGGCATCCTGGCCATGGCCAGTGCGCTTTTCGGGGCAAAACAAATTCTCGCCACGGACAACGACCCCGAGGCGATCGAGGTGGCAAGGGAAAACATTGCCCGTAACAACCTGCAAGGCTCCATCCAGATCAGCAGCGCAGGGTTGGAGGATATCCCGGCCAGCTTCGCGCTGGTGATCGCCAACATCATCCATGATACCTTGATTGAAATCGCCAGCCCCCTCTGCCTCCACGTCTCCGGCGGCGGACACCTGATCCTCGCCGGCATCCTCGCCGGGGCCCAGGAGGAGAACATCCGCGCAGTCTACACAGACTTAGACCTTCGCCATCTGGAAACAAGGCGCGAAGGCGAGTGGTCGGCCCTGCTGTTCCAGAAACCCTAGCGCACCATGAACAGCCGCCGCTTTTTCATCAAGCCGGAAGCGATCAAGGACGGGATTGCCCTTCTGACCGGAGAGGAGGCCCACCATCTCCGCTCCGTCCTTCGCCTTGGAGTCGGCGAGACAATCACCCTTTTCGACGGCACCGGAATGCGCTCCCTGGCCCGCCTCGACTCGATCACCAAAAATCAGTGTACAGCCACCGTACTCGAACAAAGCCAGGATCCGCAGCCCAAGGTGCGTGTAGAACTCTGCCAGGCTCTCCTCAAGGGGCAAAAGATGGAATTCATCCTGCAAAAGGCGACAGAGCTGGGCATTGACGCCATCCATCCCTTCTGGTCCGAACACGGAGCGACCAGCAAAACGCGGCCCGAAGCCAGGGAGGAACGCTGGCTTCGCATTGCCCTAGAGGCTTGCAAGCAGTGCAACCGCGCCTTGCCGCCACGAATCGAACCGCCCAGGAAGCTTGCCGACCTCTTCCAGGAACTGCCAGACCATGACCTCAAGCTCCTCTTCTGGGAGCAGGAACAAGAACAATCGCTTACCGAGCTGCTGGCCCCCCGGTTAAGCGGGGTCCGCTCACTCTGCTTTCTCGTCGGGCCGGAAGGGGGATTCAGCAAGGGCGAGGTTGAGGAGGCCAGCACCAAGGGTTTTCACCCGGTTTCCCTGGGCTCGCGCATCCTCCGGGCCGAAACCGCGACCCTGGCCGCAGCCGCCATCCTCCAGCACCTGCTCGGCAACCTTTCCCCTTCCCAATGAAAAAGAGGAGGCGAACACCATGCGGGCGGTGGTTCAACGCGTAACCCAGGCCTCGGTGGAAGTCGCCGGGGAAACCTGCGGCGCCATTGGCTCCGGTCTTGTCGTTCTCCTGGGCGTTGGCAGAATGGACACGGAAAAGGAGGCAGAGTCCCTGGCTGACAAAATCGCCAACCTGCGGATCTTCGAGGATGAAAAGGGGATGATGAATCTCTCCCTCCTCGAGGTGGGCGGCGAGCTGCTGGTGGTTTCCCAGTTCACCCTCTTCGGCGACTGCCGTAAGGGCAGACGTCCTTCCTATGCCAGCGCCGCCCCGCCGGCGGAGGCAAACCGCCTCTACGAGACCTTCATCACCGCGGCACGCAACAGGAACATCCGGGTGGCAACCGGCAAATTTCAGGCCATGATGAATGTTTCCCTGAGCAACTACGGACCGGTGACCCTGCTGCTCGACACAGAAAAAAACTTCTGACCGGCATATGCCCCGAAGCCTCTCTCCCCGGCTTTACAAGGCTCTCCACGCTGGCTATACTCAACATATCCTGAAACTTCAGGCGCCGCAGCTTTCCCATAGAGAGACGAGGCTTTGACCATGCGCCAACTCTGGTCCGACGACCCCCACGCCATTGAACAGGAACTTCGCCGGCTCATCGCAGAAAAAACACCGGCAACCCTCTATCAGAAGGGCCGATCGCCGCATCGGCTGATTCCGCTTGAAATCACAAGACAAGGGGAGCAGACCCTCCTGCTGCTCCATAAGGAAGCCGCCTTTGTCGCGGGCAAAGAGCCATGCCTCATCCTCTACCTGCCGGAGCCGGGCGGGTTGACGCGAGGCTTTCCCACCGCCCCGGCCCGGGAAACGGACACGCAACTGGCAGCCCATCTGCCGGCCTCGATCTTCGTGATCCAACGCCGGAAGCATCCCCGCTACACCACCAACCCCCGCTCCTCCGCCACCTTTGCCCGCCTGGGAAGCCAGTACATCAACCATGGCAGCATTGAAAACATCTGCCTTGAGGGGGTGAAGCTCGTGGGCCATTTCTCCACGCACATTCAGAAAGGGGACACCCTGAGCCCGCTGACCCTGGTTCTGCGCCTCGCCTTCGGGGATTACGAGGAAAAGGTCACGGTGGCCGAGGCCTACGTGCGCAGGGTGACTCTCCTTGAAAACGAAAAAATGGAACTGGGCGTCCAGTTCATCGTCGATGGCGCCGACCTGGCCAGCCTGGAAAGCTACCTGACCATCCGCTCCCTCGAGGAAATGCCCCTGTTGAAAGACGACAAGGGTGAAAACGACTGAGACCTCCCCAGCCACGCTCTTCTTGCCCCGGCAGATAAGCTCTTGACAAAAACCGCGCAAACCACCCATTCTGGGATGACCTCGCGACGTAAAACCGTTCGCCTCCAAAAGAGCCATCAACGCAAGGCGGCCCGGGCAGCAGCGCCCTGGTCGAAAAAAGGGATGCAGGCATGAAAATTGATCTTGGCCCGGTGACCCGTATCGAAGGACACCTCAATGTTCGCACCACCGTGGAAAACGGGGTGGTCACCGATGCGCAGTGCATGTCGGAAATGTTCCGGGGATTTGAAGTGTTCCTGCAAGGACGCGATCCGCTCGACGCCCAGCAGATCACCCAGCGCATCTGCGGCGTGTGTCCGTATGCCCATGCCATCGCCTCCTCCTATGCCCAGGAAAAGGCCTACAAACTGAATGTCCCGCCCAACGGCAGAATCCTGCACAATCTGATCCAGGGGGCGAACCACCTTTACGACTACCTCCTGCATTTTTACCAGCTTTCCGCCCTCGATTTCGTCGATGTGACCGCGATCCTGAGTTACACGGGCAGGGATGCCGACCTCCTCAAGGTCAAGCAATGGGTCAAGGCGGAACTGGACCGGAACAAACCCTTCCCGGCCGCCCCGTTTCTTCCGCGCCTCGAAGGGAAGTACCTTGCAGACCGGGATCTCAACATCGGCGCCCTGAAGCACTATCTCGAAGCCATGGAGCTGCAGAAAAAGGCCAACCGGGCAGCCGCCATCTTCGGGGGGAAATTTCCCCACTCCACCGGCATTTTCCCCGGCGGCTGCACCCAGGAGGCCCGCATCGACCTCATCGTCGCCTATCAGTCCCTGCTCTCCGAGGTACGGCAGTTCATCCACGACAAATACATCCCCGATGTCACCGCCGTGGCCATGGCCTTCCCGGAATACTGGCGCATCGGGGCCAGCAAAGGCGGCTTCCTGTCCTTCGGGCTGCTCCCCCTCACTCCGGCTCTGGACAGCAAACGCCTCCTGGCGCCGGGCGTACTTTTCGACGGGCAGGTCTCCCCAGTCGACCTTGCGAAGATCTCTCAGGACGTGAAATACTCGAAGTATTCCTCACCAAGCCGCCTGCCTGTTCGGGACTCGGCCCTCACGCCAGCTCCGCACAAGGAGGGGGCATACTCCTGGGCAAAGGCCCCCCGCTATGCCGGGAAAGTGGTCGAGGTCGGCCCTGCCGCCCGGATCCTGATTGATTACCAGCAGGGACACAACCCGATGGTCAGGGATCTGGTCAACAAATTTGCGGCCCTGGCAGGCATCACCACGGCCAATCTCAATTCCGTCCTCGGCCGTCACCTGGCCCGGGCCATCAACGCGGCGGTGATAGCCGACTTTCTCCTGGCCGAGACCGAACGCCTGGAGCACGGCGGCCCCACCATGGCGAACCTCGCCGTGCCACAATCCGGAGAAGGCTACGGAATCACCGAGGCCTCCCGCGGGGCGCTTCTTCATTATCTCCGCATGGAAAACCAGAAGATCGCCAAGTACGAATGCGTGGTGCCGACCACCTGGAACGCTTCGCCCCGGGACGACCAGGGACAGCCCGGGGCCATGGAATCGGCCCTCATCGGCACCAGGGTGGAAAATGCCGAAGAGCAGATCGAGTCGGTCCGCATAGTCCATTCCTTTGACCCCTGCATTGCCTGCGCAGTGCATTGAGGCGAGCGCTCCTACATCAGATGACGGAGGATTCATGCTGGACAGACGCAATTTCCTGAAAATGGCAGCGGCCTTGAGCGCGGCCTTTGGCGTGCAGGGCATGCCGGCTCCGGTTGCCGCGGCCCTCAAAAAACTCGATCCGGGCGCGGTCCCCAAGCTGATCTACCTGCAGGGGCTTTCCTGCACCGGCTGCTCCATCTCCCTGCTGCAGGCCGAATCGCCCTCCCCGCTGGCCATGATCACCGATTACTCCCAGCTCGCCTTCCACGCCGACCTTTCCGCCATTTCCGGCAAAAAGGCCCTGGACCTCATCGAACGATACATCTCCGGCAATGCCGGGGAATACTTTCTGGCCGTGGAGGGAGCAATTCCGGAAAAGATTCCGGAGGCCTGCCTCATCGGCCACAAGACCTTTGCCCAATACCTGGAGGAGGCGGCGAAAACCATGACTGGCGCCGTCGCGGTCGGGGCCTGCGCCTGCGACGGCGGCATCCCGGCGGCCGAGGGCAACCTGACCGGCGCCATCGGCCTCAAGGAGTTTTACGGCAAGCGGGGCATCAAAAAGCTGATCGTCAACATCCGCGGCTGCTCGGTACACCCGGATTGGGTCTGGCACACCATCATCCACCTGGTGAAGGTCGGCGTTCCGGAGCTGGTCAACGACGCGCCAAAACTCTTTTACAGCCGCAAGGTTCATGAGCTCTGCCCGCGCTATCATGACTTTCAGCAGGAAATCTTCGCCAAGAAGCTGGGCGACAAGGGCTGCCTTTTCAAACTCGGCTGCCTGGGGCCGGACACCTACGCCGATTGCCCCACCCGCTGGTGGAACGGCGGCCGCACCTGGTGCATCGACAGCAATGCCCCCTGCATCGGCTGCGCCTCCCCGACCTTTGCCCGCAAGAAGAATATCCCCTTTTACCGGATCAACGAAAAGCCGGTCACAAATGGTTAAGTGGAGCCACCCATGCTGAGGAACACCTTCGCCGGATACGCCGTCACGCCGAGGATCATGATCGCCGTCCTGGCGGTGCTTGCCGTCACCCTGCTCGGCGGCACCCTTTTTCTGAGCGGCTATGTCAAACACAAAATGACCGAATCCTACATCGACTCGGTGCACATCCTCTTCAACTCCTTTGAAGAGGGGGTGAAAGGCTCCTTGGAGCGGGGCCAGATGAAAAACTTCGAAAAGCTGCTCTTCAGCCAGAAAAACATCAAGGGGGTAATCGATGTCTCCCTGTACGACAAGAAGGGGAAGGTAAATCTTTCCTCTTCCGGGGAGGCGATGAGCGGAAAAACCTTGTCAGATCACGATATGCATTTCCTGCAGGAGAAGCGCCAGGGGATCGAGGAGATCAACAGCGACCACATCCGCATTGTCGCTCCGCAGATCGTGGTGCCCGACTGCATCCGCTGCCACTTCGACTGGGTGGAGGGAGAGGTGGGCGGCGCCCTTTCCCTGATCTACGATCTCAGCCCCCTGAATCGCACCATAACCAGGCTGCACCTGATCCTGACCATCGGCTGCCTCTTTCTCCTGCTCATCACCTGCAGCATCATCTATTTCGTCATGGAACGGACAGTGAGCAAGCCCATCAACAGCATCATCAACGACCTCACCAACAGCGCCGTCATGGTTGCCTCGCTTTCCGGCCAGGCCGCCACCGGCAGCAAATCCCTGGCTGATCACGCTTCGCAGCAGGCCGCCTCGCTGGAGCAGACCAGCGCCTCTCTGGAAGAGATCGCCTCCATGACCACTCAGAACGCCGACAACGCCGCAGCGGCCAACGACCTGATGACGGAAACCAACAAGGTCATCCGTGATGCCAACGGCGCCATGGATCAGCTGAGCAGCGCCATGAGCGAGATTTCCGCAGCCAATGAGGAAACCACCAAGATCATCAAAACCATCGACGAAATATCCTTTCAGACCAACCTGCTGGCCTTAAANNCGTGGTGGCCGACGAAGTGCGCAACCTGGCCATGCGGGCGGCGGAAGCGGCCCGGGAAACCTCCCTGCTCCTCGAAGGAACCAACAGCAAGGTGGACAACGGCGTCAAACTTGTTCAGGTCACGGAAGAATCCTTCAACCGCGCCCAGGAACAGAGCCAGAAGACCGCCCAGATCCTTGATGAAATAACCACGGCCTCCAAGGAGCAGTCCGTCGGCATCACTCAGGTTGCCAAGGCCATCCAGGAGCTTGACGAAGTCACCCAGCACAACGCCGCCGACGCGGATCAGGATTCGCGGATTGCCGAGGAGATGAAATTTCAATCCCAGCAGTTGAACGAATATGTGCGCAAGCTGGTTGAACTGATAAAGGGTGAGGAGAGGGATACGGCTGTCTAGCCGGGAAGGGATGAAAATTCTTCCCGGCTGCGGCTGGCGAGCCGAAGAGAGGGTTCGTCGATTGCAAAGAAACGGCGGCTACTCCTTTTCCGGCAACAGTCGCCGGTGCGTCTTAACCCAGAGGGAAAGCAGCCTCTGCCTGTTCTCCGGGTCCGGAATCGAGGCGAGAAGGCTCTCGAAGCGCTTCTTTTCCTCCGGATCGATGGCCCGCGTTGCCGACGGTTCGGGAGCGGGTTCTGCTTCCGCTTTCCGCTCCTCGAGACTTGCTTCCAGCTGAAAACGTATATCGCTGATCCTCTCCGGGCCAGGCAGGCTGTCGTTGATCCGGGCCAGCAGCAAAGGCTTCTGCAGGTGCAGCTGCTGCATCCAGACCGAGTCCGAGACAGCCACCCAGAGCACGGTGCCACGAATGACCTGGGGCACGGCCCGCCCCGCTATTTCCCCGCCCACCACCTTCGGCCAGCTCTGAAAGATGGCATGGAGTCCGAGCCGCTTCTCCCACTGCTTTTTCCTGAAAAGGTCGGCGAGCAGGGTGTCGATGCGGGTCATTTTTGCGTTTCCGGCCATGCCTGCCCTGCCTAAATAAAAGGGATTATGTGATTAAATGGTTGCCCAATAGTAAACAACCCTTGCCGCATTGGAAAGAAATCATTATATAGTGCTCACATTTTCTTGATGGTCATCCGCAAGATGACCATTTTTTATTGAATCGTCAGACAAGGACATCCCCATGGGTTTTCGCTGTGGCATCGTCGGCCTGCCCAATGTCGGCAAATCGACCATATTCAACGCTCTCACCTCGGCCGGCATCGAATCGGCCAACTACCCGTTCTGCACCATCGAGCC
>DDXK01000067.1:9218-19630 GCA_002347185.1 Desulfobulbaceae bacterium UBA2262
GGCAACCAGTTCCTCGGCCACATCCGCCAGGTGGACGCCATCGCCCACGTGGTCCGCTGTTTCGAGGACGGCAACATCGTACATGTGGACGGCAGCATCGACCCCCTCCGCGACCGGGAGGTAATCAACACCGAACTGATCCTGGCCGACCTGGACACCGTGAGCAAACGCATGGCCAAGACCGCCTCCCAGGCCAAGTCCGGCGACAAGACCTTCAAGGCGCAGCTGGTGATTCTGGAGGGACTCCATGCCCTGCTCGACTCGGGCAAGCCGGCGCGACTCATGGAACAGCAGGACGAGATGGGGCAGAAGCTGCAAAAAGAGCTCTGCCTGCTCACGGCCAAACCCGTGCTCTACGTGGCCAATGTCAGCGAAGAGCATATCAACACCGGCAACCCCTGGGTCGACTCCCTGCGCAAGGCCGCGGAGGAGGAAAACGCCTCGGTGGTGATGATCTCCGGCGCCATCGAGGAGGAGCTGAGCGGGCTCGCCCCCGAGGAACGCAAGGATTTCCTTGCGGACATGGGCCTTGCCGAACCGGGGCTCAACCGCCTGATCACGGCGGGCTACCAGCTCCTGGGACTTATCAACTACTTCACGGTCGGCGAAAAGGAAACCCGGGCCTGGACCATCAAGCGCGGCACCAAGGCGCCGCAGGCCGCCGGGGTTATCCACACCGATTTCGAACGCGGCTTCATCCGGGCCGAGGTCATTTCCTACGAGGACTACATCGCCTGCGGCAGCGAGGCCGCGGCCAGGGAAAAAGGGGTGTTGCGGCTGGAGGGAAAAGAGTACATTGTCCAGGACGGCGACTGCATGAACTTCCGCTTCAATGTCTGATCAAGCCATTCAACTTCGTTCCCCTCTTCAGGAGGCGCCATGCTCAGAACCAACAGCGACAAGCTGGTCTGTCAGTCGGTAATCGGGGAAATAACCTCCCCCCAGGGCGGCATCAACCCCTACCGGATCAACCCCGACGGCCATTCCGACGTCTATCCCGGCGTGGGCGGCATCACCTACAATCTGCGGATCGGCGACCTGGCCGGAGAAAAGTTCGGCGACCATGTGGAGCCGGCGGTTTCCATCAGCAACTTCATGCAGATCCAGGGCCAGCCCGGCCCCAATCGCGCCCTGAATCAGTTTTCCTGCGCCGGCAATCTGGCCAGGGTCGTCTCGGGTGACGCCAAGGGCAAGACCGGCAGAGTGACCGGCAAGCACGGCGGCATCGAGCATGTGCTCGTCGATTTCGAACCACGGGTGCTCGAAAAACTCACCATCGGCGACAAAATCCAGATCAAGGCCTGCGGCTGCGGGCTGAACCTGCCCGACTATCCGGGCATCAAAGTCATGAATCTCGATCCTGGCCTGGTTGCCGCCCTGCCCCTCAAGGAGCTCAAAGGCGACAGGCTGCAGGTGCCGGTGACCCATCAGGTGCCGGCCAGGATCATGGGCTCTGGCATCGGCGCCGCCCACAGCCACAGCGGCGATTACGACATTCAGCTCTTTGACGCCCCCACCGTGGAGGAGTATGGCCTGCACGATCTGCGGCTGGGCGACTTCGTCGCCATCATGGACGCCGACGCCACCTATGGCCGCATCTACAGAACCGGCGCGGTGGTGATCGGCATCGTCGTGCATGCCAGCTGCGTGCTGGCCGGACACGGGCCCGGGGTCATGGTCGCCATGAGCTCCCGGGACGGACGCCTCGTGCCAAAGATCGACGCCAAGGCCAACCTGACCACCTATTTCAAGAAAATGAAGTGACGATGGTTCCATGCGACAATAAGACAGTCGCATCCTTCGCCGCTTTCCATTAAGATGCCCCGGCAGGAAAAAACGACAAACCCAAGACAAAGGACCGTTCCGTGAGCGAAAAAGAACAACTCAAGAAGCTGCTGCTGGAAAAATCCTACCGCCATGGGAAATTCAAACTCTCCTCGGGCAAGGAGTCCGACTTTTACATCGACGGCAAGCAGACCACCCTTTCCGCGGAAGGCGCCTACCTGTGCGGCAGGCTGATCTTTGCGGTCATCCGCGACAACGCCACGAAGATCGACGCGGTGGGCGGCATGACCCTGGGCGCAGACCCCCTGGTCACGGCTGTTTCGGTGGTCAGCCATCTGGAAAAGGCGCCGATCCCGGCCTTCATCGTCAGGAAGGAATCCAAGGGCCACGGCACCGGACAATATATCGAGGGCCTGAGCAACATGCCCCCCGGAGGCACCGTGGCCCTGCTCGAAGACGTGGTGACCACCGGCGGCACCCTGCTCAAGGTGATCGAACGGGTGGAGGCGCAGGGCTTCAAGGTCGGCCTGGTGGTGACGGTGGTCGATCGCCTGGAAGGCGGGGCCGAGGCCTTGGCCGCCAAGGGATACAAACTCGAAGCCATCTTCACCAGACACACCCTCCTGCAGTGATCAGGGCATGGCCATGCAGTGCAAACAATGCAAGGGCAAGCTGGAGGTTGCCCGCTCCTGCCGCAAGGTGCGCATGCGCTGCAGCCGTTGCGGGCAGGAATACCAGATCCACGAGGTGGCTGACCAGCTTGATGCCGAAACCGAGGAGATCCTCTCCCGCTGGACCTGCATTATTTATGATTGATCGGTTACGGTAACGAGGCAACGCCCCCAGCCGTGCAGCATGACCGCCAGCCCGCAGACACACTTCGCCCCGCGGAAAAGACGAGGCGGCATCGGAAGGGACTCCCTTGACACAAAGCCTGAAAAAACGTTTCCAGCTCTTCGCCTTTGTTTCGGCCGCGGCCTTTTTGCTCTTCTCCTTCCTCGGCTTCTGGCGCATCCAGTTCTTCACCGAAAAACTCTTCGAACTGCGGGAAAACTCCCGCCAGATGGAAAGCAATCTCCGGGAAAATTTCGAAAGCACCAAGCTGATCGGCGACATCCACGCTTCGCTCAGGCTCTATATCCAGCTTGCGGAGCCAACCTTCCTCGAGCAGCTCCACCGCGATGTGGAAACCCTTTCCCACTCCCTGCCAGACTCTCTGCAGAGGGAGCTGAAGCAATTTCTGGAGATGGTGAGCGTGCTGGAGGTACGGATGACCAGCCAGCGGGAAAACGCTTCCCGGCTCGCGGCCACCGAGCGGCAGATCATGACCACCACCCGTCAACTGCTGCGGAACGTCGAGCCGGCCTTCCTCCTGCGGATCCAGAACATCACCGGCAGCGCCTTCCTCAAGCACCACCACATCTACGTCAACACCCTGCTCACCGGCCAGCCCGACACCCTGGAATTTCTCCGCCAGGAATCAACCACCCTCTTCCAGGAGGTCTACGCGCAGCTCAACGCCCTCATTGCCGAACTGCCCGCAACTCCCCAAAAGCATGCCAAGTCCCTGCTGGAAACCTACCTGGCCCTGGAAGACGCAGCCGCGACCATCACCGCCATCCGCATCACCACCCTGCGCACCCAGATCGAGATCGAAAAACAACTCAACGAGATAGACACGGCCATTGCCAAAAATTCGCTGCTCCGCCTCAACTCCTCCTCGCAGTTCTTCGGGGAGGGGCTTTCGCTGGCCAGGAACAACTTCGCCCTCATCGTTTACAGCCTCATCGGCTTCTCGCTGCTCTTCTGCCTGATGGCCTTCTACCTCAACCGCCGGATGATCGCCCCCCTGCTGGCCTTTGCCGATCTGCTCAAAAAAACAGCGAATATCCTGGTGGGCATCCGTAACCACCGGGTGGAGCAGAACGACAACTATCAGGCCCTGGCCCTGCTCGGCGACCAACGCCAGGACGAAATCGGCGACATGGCGCAGGCGGTCAAGTCCCTGGTGCAGCGGATGAAGGATCTTTTCATCTTCCGGCAGGCCATCGAGGCGGACCAGTGCCCGGCAAAGATCTACAAAAGACTGGCGGGCATCTTCAGCGAAAAATTCGGCCTTTCGCACTTCATCATCTTCGAGGCAAAAGTGGAGATTGGGCGCATGGAGGTTGTCCATCTCCAGCCTCCCGAATTGCGGGAGGCGCTCCCCCCTGAGCACGGTGTCCAGGAATGCCGGGCGAACCGCACCGGCCACCTCATCACCTCCCTCGACGATCCGCAGGCCTGCTCCATCTTCCCCTTCCGGGACCGCTTCGACCATGTCTGCCTGCCCATGCTGGTCGGCGGCAGCGTCACCGGGGTAGTGGAATTTCTACTGCCCCTCACCCTCTCGCGCGAAGAAAAAAGAGCCTACCGGGAAAGGATAGAGGAGGCCTCCCATTTCGTGGCCGAGGCCCTGCCCATGATCCAGGGCAAACAACTGGCAGCCAAGCTGCAGGAAATGGCGATCAGGGATCAACTCACCGGCCTGTACAACCGGCATTTTCTGCAGGAAAGCCTGCCCCGGCTGGCCGGCAACAGCAAACGCCGCGGCAGCCAGCTCAGCATCCTGATCTGCGATCTGGACAGGTTCAAGGAGATCAACGACCAATACGGCCATCCGGCCGGAGACACGATTCTGGTGCAGTTCGCCAAGATCCTCGTCAACAGCGCGCGGGAAAGCGACCTGCTGGTCCGCTTCGGCGGCGAGGAATTCATGATGATCCTGGTGGACTGCGACCTCGATGGGGGCATGGGCTTCGGGGAAAAATTGCGGAAAAGCGTGGAACAATACAAATTTCACACCGGGGGGGAGAACCTGCGCCTGACGATCAGCTTCGGGGTGTCGACCTTTCCCATGGGCGAGCACGACGATATCGCCGCCGCCATCCGCCGGGCGGACCAGGCACTCTACCAGGCCAAGGAGCAGGGCCGCAACCTGGGCCTGCCCCAGGAAACGCAGGGGACGCCGGCCGGCTGAGCAAGCCTACCATTCGACAGTCAGGAGCTCATCCAGGGCATTGACTCTGGCCAGGCGCAGAGAAACCACGTCCCCTGGCCGTCCGGTCACGCCTTGGCTCGCGGGCAGGTCGACATCCAGCAGACAATCGAGCAGCACCAGATTGACCCGTTTGGGGCCCTTGTTGACGATGAGGGCCTGCAGCCGCTGCCCCACCCTGGCCTCCAGGTACTTCAAGAGCCAGTACCGATGCCGCCAGCGCCGCACCTGATTGACGCGGGCGAGAATGGTGTTGATGTCGCCGGCAATCCCGGCCAGCTCGTCGGCGGAAAAACGGGCACCCCGGCCGCGCAGCAGGGCATGGAGCTGATGCTGCATGACCAGGTCGAGAAAGCGACGGATGGGCGAGGTGACGGTGGTGTACTGCATGACCCCCACCCCGCTGTGCGGCTTGGGGTAGACGAGCAGCTCGCCGGGCTTGAGCTGCTTGCGCTGCCTGAGTACGGAAAAAAGATCCTTCTCCAGGGCACCCACCAGGCGCTGATGCGGCTGCTCCTGGGCCCGGAACAGACCGGGCGCCTGCCGATCGGCGACGAACTGGGCGGCCAGGGTATTGGCCAGAACCATGAATTCCGCCACCAGGCTGCGGGCCGGGGTGTCCACCGGCGAGAGGCTGACGGAAACCCCGCCCTCCCGCACGCTGATATTGACATCCGGCACCGGGAGGAGCAGAGCGCCGGCCTCGATGCGCCGCTGCTTGAGCTGCTCGCTGAGCCGGTGAAGATCGCGGAGCTCCCTGTCCGTGGCCATCATGACATCCGCCCCGGTGTAGCTGAGCTGGCGCTTGACCGTAACCAGGCTGGGGAGAAGTTCGAAGTCCAGCACCTCCCCCCGCGGGGTCAGCTCGACCATGATGCTGAAAGCAGCCCGCGGCCGACCGGCGATCAGGCTGCACACCCCCTCGGAAAGGGCCGGGGGCAGCATGGGGATCTGGACCTCGGGAAAATAGAGCGAGGTCATCCGCCGGGCCGCCTCCTGGTAAATAGGCTCCCCCGGCCGCACGTAGTGGGCGACATCGGAGATGTGGATGCCCACCAGAAAAGTATCGCCCCGGGCTTCGATATGCAGGGCATCGTCGTAATCGCGGGTCGTCTCGCCGTCGATGGTGAGCAGCGGCAAGTCCCGGAGATCACGACGGCCGGCGCCCAGAAATTCGCCGGGCTCCGGCTCGGAAACACCGGCGAGGGCGAGGAGCTCCCCGGAAAAATCGACGGGAATCCCGTAGCGCAGAAGCGCCACGTTTTCGTGCTCCCGCCAGACCCCCGCCTTGACCAGCAGGTGGTAGACGTCATGCGGGCCGAGAAGGCCGGCCTTCTTGAGCAGCTCGCGGGCCGTGGCGCTTTCCGCCGCCTCGCTGCCGAAGAGATAGTAATCACGGAGCAGATCAAGGCAAAGCTCCCGCTCCTGCCACTCCTGCGGGGACTCTCCCTCCCAGAGACGCCGCAGGGAGAAGGCTCCGCTGGTCAGCAGGGCCGCCTGCTGTCTCTCCTTTTCCAGCCTGAGGCGAAGCTGCTCCACCACCTCGGGACTATGGGCCAATATCCGCCCTTCCTTGTACTTGAAATAAAGGCGGTCGGCAAAAATGCAGCGCAGGAAGGCGGCGACCTGATCGTCGCCGGCCTCCTCGCCAAAGGCCAGGCCGGCCAAAAACTCGGGGGTGAAACTGCCTCCCTCCTCCTCGCTGGCCAGTTCCCAGATCTCTTCGAGAGCGATCCGGCCCTGCAGGATCTCCCGCTCCTGATCCGCTTCCTTGAGCAGGCGGATCTGCTCGTCGCGGCCGAGGGTTGCCGGATACCTTTTTCTTGTCTGGTGGAGGAGGCGGGAAAGGGGTAGATTCACTTCCCGACCGTTCTGGTTGACGAGGCGCAAGCGTTTGTTGCCCTCTTCCAGGACCATGGCGCAGACAAATCTGCTCTGCTCCATGTATTCGATGATGGTGCCGACGGAAACCATGCCTTGCTCTCTTTGCAAAACGCCCGCCCAGCCACCGGAAGAAGGAAGAAGCTGGCGGCCAGCCAGCACGCATGTAGTGCCTCTTTGAAAGGCGAGAAAGCAAGGAGTACCAAGTATTCCCCGGTTTGTCACCCTTTTCCGCAGCCGCGCAGCCTCGCTCTTTTCGCCGAGGAATGGTGCGAAATTGGTAAAATCCTGGTATGAAGGAATGATTCCGGACCACGAATCCGGCAGAGCACCATCAGAGAACCCCATGCGGAAGCGTCCTGGGCTCCTCCGCAGAGAGGAGCCCAGGACGCTTCCGCCACCACCAGGTACCCGCCATGAGCAACACCCCCGAAGCGGTCACATGCGGCATTGTCGCCCTGATCGGAGCCCCCAACGTGGGCAAGTCCACCCTGCTCAACAGCCTGCTCGGCCAGAAGATCTCCATCGTCTCGCCCAAGCCGCAAACGACCAGAAACCGTATCCTCGGCATCCTAAACGAGGAGGAGTACCAGATCATCCTCCTCGACACCCCCGGCATTCACCAGGCAAAAAGCCCGCTCAATCTCGAACTGGTGAGAACCGCCCGCGACTCCCTCAGCGGGGTCGACGCCATCGCCTTCATGGTGGACGTCACCATGCCGCTGCCCCGCAAAAACGATCCACTCACCGAGTGCCTCAAGGAGGTTCGCCAGCCGGTACTGCTCCTCCTGAACAAGGTGGACCTCATCGACAAGGGGCAGCTCCTGCCAATGATCGCCGCCTGCCGGGAGATCCACCCCTTCCACGCCATCCTGCCCCTTTCCGCGAAAAAGGGGGACGGCCTCGGGCTGCTCGTCACGGAGCTTTGCAAGCTCCTGCCGACCGGCCCCCGCCTTTATCCGGAAGACATCCCCACCGACGCCAGCGAACGGTTCCTCGTCGCCGAGATCATCCGGGAAAAGATCTTCCTGCAGACTGGCCAGGAGGTTCCCTACGCCACGGCGGTCACCATCGAGAGCTTCAAGGAAAACGAGGAGAAAGGGCTGGTGACGATCCATGCCACCATCCATGTGGAAAAGGATTCCCAAAAAGGAATCATCATCGGCAAGGGGGGCAGCAAGCTCAAGCAGATCGGCCAGGCCGCCCGGGGGGACATCGAGGAGCTGCTCGAACAGCAGGTGTTGTTGAAGCTCTGGGTCAAGGTCCAGAAGGAGTGGAGCAAGGACCCAAGATTTTTGCGGGAATTTGGCCTCTGAGAGGAAGGCGGAAGAATTGCCTCCGCGAAAAAGAGCAGAATAAAAAAGGCCGACTCCTGGGAATCGGCCTCGGCATTGGTTTTTTTACGCTGCAGCCGCTCAGGCGAGCAGATTGATGCTCCGCCCTTGCCGCTCGCTGCCGGAGGCCCGCTCCTCTGCCTGCCGGGCAGGGGGCTCGCGCCTTTCACTTTCCCGAACCATTTCCTCGCTTCTGTTCTGGTTGGCGCTTTGCTCGGGTTGGGTTACGGCCCGGGATGCCTCGAGGCCTGCGGCGGAGAGAGTGGTCACCACGTCGGGCGAGGTCTGGCTGGTTTGCCCGGATTCCTGCCGCTTGCCGTTCGTTGCCCTGTTTGCATAATCCTCTTGCAGGGCGGCGCCGGAACGGTCGGTTTTGACGTTGGTCTGTACTGCAGTGGCGGTCGGATCGAGTAACATGGCGGACCTCCCTGTTGACTGTGATCCTGGAGTGACTTCCGGAAAAACCCGGGAGCATGATTTCTATACATAACAATTATAATACCGTTTCCGGGGAAAGCAATATTTTCCAGCAAGGATTCCCGTTGCAAGGCGCCGGTCATCTCCTGCTTTTTCCGCAGCATCCTATTGAATAACGCAGAAAAACGATATATAACCACATCCAACAAAGATCCCAACCACGCAGCGCTGCCGAGCCCTGCGTACTCCCTGCCCCGAAGGAGACCTCCATGCCAGAAGTACGCGTTCGTTTCCCACCGAGCCCCACCGGCTATCTGCATATCGGCGGAGCCAGAACCGCCATCTACAACTGGCTTTTCGCCAAGAAGCATGGGGGAAAACTCGTTTTGCGCATCGAAGACACCGATGCCGAGCGCTCCACCAAGGAATCCATCGCGGGGATCATCGACGGCCTGGAGTGGCTGGGGGTGACCTGGGACGAAGGCCCCTATTTCCAATCGGAACATGCCACGGAGCATGTGGCCGCGGCCCAGAAGCTGCTGGCCGAAGGCAACGCCTACAAGTGTTTCTGCAGCAAGGAGGAGCTCGACGCCAAACGCGAGGCCGCGGCTGCGGCCAAGGGCGATTACAAGTATGACGGCACCTGCCGGGGCCTGAGCCCCGAAGAGGTGAGCGCCCGGGAAGCGCGGGGGGTTCCCTCGGTGATCCGCTTCAAGGTGCCGCGCGAGGCAGGCAAGGTCGGCTTCGACGATCAGGTCTACGGCCTGGTCGAGCGCGGCTATGACGACATCGAGGATTTCGTCATCGTCCGTTCCAACGGCATGCCCCTCTACCTGCTCTGCAACGTGGTGGACGATATCCGCGACCGCATCACCCACGTCATTCGCGGCCAGGACGGCCTCAGCAACACCCCGCGGCAGATCCTGCTCTACAAGGCCCTGGGCGCGCCCCTGCCCACCTTCGCCCACATGCCGCTGACCCTCGATCTCAACAAGGCGAAGATCTCGAAGCGCAGCCACGGCGAGATCGTTTCCGTCCAGTTCTACCGGGAACAGGGCTTCATTCCCTGGGCCCTGGTCAACTTCCTCGTCCTCCTGGGCTGGTCCACCTCCGACGACCGGGAGATCTTTTCCAGGGAGGAACTGATCGAGGCCTTCTCCCTGGACGGCATCACCCGCTCAAACTCCATCTTCAACTACCGCAAGGACGATCCCAAGTTTTTCACCGACCCCAAGGCGATCAACATCAACGCCCATTACCTGCGGAGCATGCCCATAGAGGAGATCGGCGCCCTGGTCAAACCGATTTTTGAGAAGGAAGGCCTCTGGAACGAGGACTATGACGGGGAAAAACGAGCCTGGTACCTGAGAACCCTCGACCTGCTGCGCGAACGCTTCCACACCCTCAGGGATTTCGCCAGCCTGGGCCGCGCCTTTTTCGCCGACGATTTCGCCGTGGACGAGACCGCCCTGCAGAAGAATCTGCTCAAGCACCCGGAGCTCAAGGAATGGCTGCCCAGGCTGGCGGATCGCTTCGCCAGCCTGCCCGAACTGAGCCATGACGAGGCGGAGCGGATCGCCCGCGAGTTTGCCGAGGAGGTCGGAGTGAAGCCCGGCATTCCCATCAACGGGGCCCGGGCGGTGATCACCGGCCAGGTCAAGGGGCCGAGCATGTTCGAGGTCTTCGGCCTCATCGGCAAGGAACGGGTGGTTGCCCGCCTGAAAGAGACCCCCAAATACTTCGCATAAGAAAAACGCCAGGAAAGGAGACGAAAATTCTTTGTGCCTTTTCCTGGCCAAATATCTGGTATCCCCATGAGCAGCGACGAATTTCAGGCCAGGGATTTTATCCGCACCATCATCGCCGACGACCTGAACAACGGCAGACATGAATGCATTGTCACCCGCTTCCCGCCGGAACCCAACGGCTACCTTCACATCGGCCACGCCAAGTCGATC
>DDXK01000067.1:19652-32256 GCA_002347185.1 Desulfobulbaceae bacterium UBA2262
TTCGACGACACCAACCCCACCAAGGAAGAGATGGAGTATGTGGAAGCGATCAAGGAAAACGTCCGCTGGCTGGGCTTCGACTGGGGAGAGCACCTCTACTTCGCCTCTGACTATTTCGCCAGACTCTACGAGTATGCCGAGCACCTGATCACGAAGGGCAAGGCCTATGTCTGCGATCTTTCCGCCGAGCAGATCCGCGCCTACCGGGGCACCCTCACCGAGCCGGGCCGGGAGAGCCCCTTTCGCAACCGGAGCGTCGAGGAAAACCTCGACCTGTTCCGGCGCATGCGGGCCGGCGAATTTCCGGACGGCGCGCGGGTGCTCAGGGCGAAGATCGACATGGCCTCGGGCAACCTGAACCTGCGCGATCCGGTTCTCTATCGGATCCTGCACGCCAGCCACCACCGCACCGGGGACAAGTGGTGCCTCTACCCGATGTACGACTATACGCACCCCATTTCCGATGCCCTGGAAGGAATCACCCACTCCCTCTGCACCCTGGAGTTCGCAGACCATCGCCCTCTCTACGACTGGGCCCTGGACAACCTGCCGGTCCCCTGCCATCCCCGGCAGATCGAGTTCGCAAGGCTCAACCTCAGCTACACCGTGGTCAGCAAGCGCAAGCTCCTGCAGCTGGTGAACGAAGGCTTGGTTTCGGGCTGGGACGACCCCCGGATGCCGACCCTGTCCGGGATCCGCCGGCGGGGCTACCCCCCGGCCGCCATCCGCAACTTTTGCGAGAAGATCGGCATCGCCAAGAAGGACAGCGTCGTCGATGTGGCCCTCCTCGAGCACTGCGTGCGCGAAGAGCTCAACGAAAGCGCGCCCCGGGTCATGGGGGTTCTTGAGCCGCTCAAGGTGGTGCTCACCAACTATCCGGAAAACAGGGAGGAGGAGCTCGCCGCCCAGAACCATCCCCAAAAGCCGGAACTCGGCACCCGGAGCGTCCCGTTCGGCCGCGAGCTCTATATCGAGCGGGAGGATTTCATGGAGGAACCGCAGAAAAAGTTTTTCCGCCTGGCCCCCGGCCGCGAGGTACGATTGCGCTACGCCTATTTCATCAGGTGCGAAAAGGTGGTCAAGGATCCCCAAACCGGCGAGGTTCTTGAACTGCACTGCACCTACGATCCGGAAACCCTGGGCGGCAACGCCCCGGACGGCAGGAAGGTGAAGGGCACCATCCACTGGGTTGCCGCCAGAAGCGCGGTGCCTGCGGAGGTCCGCCTCTACGACCGGCTCTTCACCGCCGAAAGCCCGGACAACCCCGCAAGCGGCGCCGATTTCAAGTCCTTTGTCAACCCAGACTCCCTCAAGACCCTGAGCACCTGCCTGGTGGAACCGAGCCTGGCCGCGGCAAGGGGCGAGGAGGTCTACCAGTTCGAACGGCAGGGCTACTTCTGCGTGGACCGGGCCGACTCACGGCCGGGAAAACTGGTCTTCAACCGGACCGTCACCCTGCGCGACACCTGGGCCAAGGTCCAGGACAAATAAAAAAAGCCGGGGCGGCAAACGCGCCCCGGCTTTTTTGCAATTGCAAGCAGCGTCTTTTCTCTCCGCCTACCGCTTTCCGCTGACAAACTCCGCAAAAAGATCCACCTCGGCCCGGCTGCCGATGATGAGCGGCACCCGCTGATGCAGGGAGGTCGGTTCGATATCGAGTATGCTCATTCCCTCGTCGGTGATGGCGCGGCCGCCGGCCTGCTCGACCAGGAAGGCCAGGGGCGAGGCCTCATAAAGCAGGCGCAGCTTGCCGTGGGGCTTGGCCGGATTCCGGTTGTCCCGCGGGTAGAGAAAAATGCCACCGGCAATGAGGTTGCGGTGAAAATCCGCCACCAGCGAGCCGATGTAGCGGGCGCTGTAAGGGCGGCCGCTCTCCCGGTCGTCTTCCTTCAGGTATTCCACAAAGCGCCGCACCTCAGGGTTCCAGAAATTGTAGTTTCCCTCGTTGATGCTGAAATACTTGCTCCGGGGCGGGATGGTGATCTCCGGATGGGAAAGATAGAACTCGCCCACGCTGGGATCGAGGGTGAAGCCCTGCACACCCTGGCCGGTGGAAAAAACCAACATGGTGCTGGAGCCGTAGATGATATAGCCGGCGGCAACCTGATCGCGGCCCGGCTGGAGCAGGTCAGACTCCTCGCCCTGCCGGAGATGGTCATGGGGAGACTTGCGACGGTGAATGGAAAAAATGGTGCCGATGTTGACGTTGACGTCGATGTTGGAAGAGCCGTCCAACGGGTCGAAAGCCAGGGTGTACTTGCCCTCGTAACCGTCGACCACCGGAATGATATCCGCCTCTTCCTCGGAGGTCATCACGCAAATATAGCCGCAGCGGGCCATGCGCCGCTTGATGGTGTTGTTGGCCAGCTCATCGAGCTTCTGCACGTGCTCGCCCTGGATATTGGTCTTGCCCGACATCCCGAGGATATCGGCAAGGCCGGCCATGTTCACCTCGGCGTTGATGGTCTTGGCGGCAACGATCAGCTCGTTGAGCAGACCGGTGAGATCGCCGGTCGCCTCGGGATGAAGGCGCTGGCTGTCCATGATATGGCGGCTGACGGTGATTCCAAGCGGTTTGGTCATGATGATTCCCCAACAGGAAGCGAAAACAGCGGTTACACGGCCTGCCCCCCAAAAAGCAGGGCGAAAAACGCGTCGCCCGGCATCTTCTCCATGGGCAACGCCTCGTAAATATTACGGAATAAAGGCTGGGAGGTCAAAGGAAATCACCGGCGCGGAGCGGAATCTCCCTGCCAGCAAACCCGGTTTCCGGGAAAGTCGGGATCGGCTCAGCCGAACATCCGGGCAAGCTTTTCCTTGAAAGCATCCTTGGAGAAAGGCTTGGTGATGAAATCGCTCACCCCTGCCTGCCGGGCCAGATCGGACTGCGATTTTTCCGATTCGGTGGTGGCCATGAGGATGGGAATCTTGCCCAGTCCCTCTTTCCTGCGAATTTCGCGGGTCAATTCTATCCCGTCCATGTTGGGCATGTTCATGTCGGTGATGATCAGATCGAACTCGCTGTCGATCTGCAGGTAATCAAAGGCCTGCTTGCCGTCTTCCACCGTGACCAGCTCCATGCCCAGGTCGGCGGCCACCCCCTTGTAAAAAAAGAGCATGGCCTTGGAGTCGTCCGCGGCGAGGATGCGTTTCTCCTTGCTTCCGCCGCCATCCAGGCGCAGACGGGCAATATCCGCCTCGGCCTGGGCGCCGCCGATTTTTTCCAGCTCCGCCCGGAAGGCGCCGGTGGCCTCTTGGTCCCCCGAGGCTTGGATGGCCGCGAGCAGGGCCTCCCGCTGCTGTCCGTCTTTATAAAGGGCGGCAAAAAGGCTCCGGGCATGGGAGGTGACAAGAGCGCCCAGCACTCGCCTGGCCTGGGCATCGCCCCTGCCAATGGCGGCGTTGAGCACCTTGACCACGCCGGGATTGCACTGATGATCAAGGGCGGTGATCACCGCAATGAGCACCAGTTCCTCGTCCTCGGTAAGGCCGTCGGTGAGGCCGATCACGCTGCGCATGGAGCTGATCCGCCCCAGGGCCTCGTAGATGGCGAACTTCAGGTTGGCGTCCGCGGCCTGCTCCAGGTGGGCGACCAGGATGTCCGCCCCCTGCTTCCTGCCAGTCATGCCGATGACATTGGCGGCCATGATCTTTTCGTCCCTGTCTCCGGAATCGAGGCAGCGTTCCAAGGCAGGCAGGACGGCTTCCCCCATGTCGGACAGGGCGGAAATGACGACACGGCGGAAAGAAGGGTTGGGATGGTGGATGAAGGCGATGAGGAAATCCGTTGTTTTCCCGTCGCTGAAGCGGGCAAGATTTTCCACGGCCAGGGCGGTGCGCAGATCGCAGCCGGCGGCAGTACCCTTCGCCTCCGCGCTGTTGGCGACCATTTCCATGAAGGCGTCACGCACCCTGTTGTCATGGAGCTCTGCCAGCCCGCGCATGGCCCAGGCCACCACGGAGTAATCCTCATGCTTGAGAAAGGGCAGAAAGGTGTCGATCAGCGTGCTGTCCTTGTAATTGACAAGAGCCCGGAGTATCTCCGAGAGCAGTTCGCCGCTGCCGGTGTCGGCAAGGAGCTTGACCAGGGCGTCCTTCAGGACCGGGGAACCGGCGTCGGCGGCCCGCCGGATGCAGAGCAGGCGCACCGCCTCCGAGGAATGGCCGAGCCCGGCGACAAGCTCCTTTTCCTGGCCGGCCAGCAGGTCAAAAAGTGCATGGTAAACCATCTCGTCGACCGCCTGATCCCCCAGGGGGTGGGCATAGAGCTCCCACAGGCCGGGAATGGCCTGCACCTGCTTGGACTCCTTGATCTCGTCCAGGAGAGTGATCTGTTCGATCATGTCTTTTTGAGCAAAATCCTTCAAGAGATCCATGCTGCTCCTTCTCACAGGTTATCCTTATCGCTGGCCCGGAATGTCCAAGGCAAAGGGGTCTGCCCCTCGACAACTGACATACTATTACACTGACTCATATTTTAGAATATTTTTTTTGCCCGTCCAATACCTCCCGCACGGTTTGCGCCAGCATCCTGACCGAAACCGGCTTCAGCAGGTAGGCCCGAACCCCCATGGCCTCAGCCTGTTCCCTGCTGAGCTGCTCACTGTAGCCGGTGCAGAGGAGCAACGGCAGATCCCTCCGCAGGGCCAGAGCCTTTTGGGCAAGCTCCATGCCATTGAGCTGCGGCATGGTCATATCGGTGATGAGCAGGTCAAAAGCCATGGGATCCTGCGAAAAAACCGCCAGCGCCTCCGGACTGCTGCAAAAGGCGGTCACCTGATAGCCAAGATTCTGCAGAATCATTTGCAGCATGGTGACAATGATTTCCTCGTCATCCACGATCAGCAGCCGCTCGGTCCCGGTGGGCATCGATTCGCTGCCTTCGGCCGGGGCAAGCGGTGGGGCTTCCGCCAGCAGGGGCAGATAAACCTGAAAATTCGTCCCCACCCCGGGTTCGCTGTCCACGGCAATATGCCCATGATAACTGCTGACGATTCCATGCACCACTGATAGCCCAAGGCCTGTCCCCTCGTCTTTCGCCTTGGTGGTGAAGTAGGGATCAAAAATATGGGCCAGTGTTTTTTGATCCATGCCGCAACCGGTGTCGCTGACCGTGAGCACCACATACCATCCGGGGGCAAGCTCTGCTCCGGAGACCATGCTTTCGGCGCCGATGGCAAGCCTTTCCATGCTTACCCCCAAGACGCCACCGGTTTTCCGCATGGCGTGGTAGGCATTGGTGCAAAGGTTCATGACGATCTGGTGGAGCTGGGTTGGATCGGCCAGGACAGCCCCGCAATCCGAGGGAATATTCTCACGGATTGCAATGGTGGCCGGCAAGGAGGCCCGGAGAAGTTTCAGCGCCTCCTTGACCACCAGCTGCGGCTGAAACGGTTTTCGTTCCTGGGGCGCCTTCCGGCTGAAGGCGAGAATCTGCTGCACCAGATCCTTCGCTCTTTCCGCGGCTTTTTTCACCTGCCGCAGATCCTCGGCCAGGGGGTCGCCCGGAGCGATCCTGGCAAGACCCAGTTCGGAATAGCCGAGAATCGGGGCAAGAATATTATTGAGGTCATGGGCAATACCGCCTGCCAATGTCCCCATGGCTTCCATCTTCTGTGTTTGCCTGAGCCGCTCCTCCAACTTTTTCTGTACCGTGATATCACGGACACTTTCAATGCCGGCAATGATATTCCCCGCCGCGTCCTTCATGGGACTGGAAGTGACTTCCAGGTAGATGAGCCCATTTTCCGTGGGAGCGGTGGTGGTGCGGCGATGTACCTTGCCATCGGCAAAGGATTGGGCAAGGAGACAGCCATCACAGATGCTGGTCCGGCGCTGATAGGCCTGGTAACAGTATTCTCCGGTGTGAACCCCCTGCTTTTCCGCATGCACCTTGTTTTGGTAGAGAATCTTGAAATCGGTGTCCTGAACGGTGATCCCGTCTCCCAGGGTGGCGAGCAACGATTCAAGCTTGTTTCTTTCCGCGAGGAGCGCCCTGGTCTGATCCCTGCGCTCGCTGATGTCTCGCACCACCGAGACAATGAAATTCTTCTCTCCGCGGGGGACAAAGCTGGCATTGATCTCCACGGGGATGGGAACGCCATCCTTGCGAATCTGTTCCGTTTCAAAAAGACGGCTCTCTTGCTGAACCCGGACCACATGCCGTCGCCAGGCGGGCATATCCCTGACATTCGTCGCAATGTCTATGACTCTGAGGGCCAGCAGCTCGGCACTGCTGTAGCCAAGGCTGACGCACGCTTTCTCGTTGACATACAGCAACGCGCTGGTGTCGGCATCGATGACAAAAATGGCGTCATTGCTCTGATTGATGAGGGTATTGAGCAGGGTGAGCTCTTCCCTGGCAAGATAGTTTTCGGTAATGTCCATGGCCAGGGACTGTCTGGAGAGGGTGCCGTCGCTGTTGCGGATGGGGGTGCTGATTATATCGTACCAGCGCTCATCCTTCGGACTTTTCAGCTGCCGCCGGAGGCTTTTCTGTTCGCCGAACAAGGTGTCGCTGTTGCACCAGGGGCAGACATCTTCCCGCCCATGCAGGATTTTGTAACAGCGCTCCCCCGTGGCATCATAGCCGGTACGCTCCCGCAGGGCCTCGTTCATGTACTGGATGCGGTAATCCTGGGAACAGATATAGATGAAACCGGCAAAGGACTGGATCAGAGCATCAAGATCCGGGAGCCGCGCTGAAAAGCTGGCCGTTTTCCCCGATTCGTCATGCATGGGCAAGATCCCTTGTCGGTCGAGGCTTGAAAATCTGGAGAGCGTTTCCTGGACTGGCCGGACGGATTCCATGCCCGACCGCCTCGCCCTGGCTTTGCATCTCAGTGGCCTGCGAGCTGGGAAGCTATCTTTTCGAGCGGCAGCACCTTGTCGACCCCCCCCAGGGAGATGGCCTCCTTGGGCATGCCGAAGACCACGCAGGTCGCCTCGTCCTGGGCGATGGTGTAGGCACCGGCCTGCTTCATCTCAAGCATTCCCCGGGCGCCATCATCGCCCATGCCGGTCATGATGATGCCAATGGCGTTCTTGCCCGCATAGCGGGCCGTGGAACGGAAAAGCACATCCACCGAGGGGCGGTGCCTGCAGACCAGGGGCCCATCCTTGACCTCGACAAAATAGCGGGCCCCACTCCGCTTGAGCAGCATGTGCCTGTTGCCCGGCGCGATCAGGGCCTGGCCGCGCAGCACCGTATCGCCGTCCTGCGCCTCCTTGACCCGGATACGGCACAGGCCGTTCAGCCGTTCGGAAAAAGCCTTGGTAAAGCCTTCCGGCATGTGCTGGACAATGACGATGCCGGAACAGTCTCCGGGCAGGGCCTCGAGAAAAACCCGCAGAGCTTCGGTGCCACCGGTGGAGGCGCCCACCGCCACCACCCGCTCGGTGGTCTGCACCATGGCCTTGGTCGAGGGCGGCGGCAGCATGACATCGGCGGTGAGTTTTTTCTCCACCCGGTGCTGAACCGCAGGCGCCACCCGCCTTACCATGACCCGGGCGGCGGCCTTCACCGCATCGCAGATCCGAATCTTCGATTCCTCGAGAAACTGCTTGGTGCCGAGCTTGGGCTTCTGGATGATATCCACCGCCCCGTATTCCAGAGCCTTGAGAGTGGTTTCCGCCCCCTTCTCCGTCAGGGTGGAGCACATCACCACCGGGATGGGGTGCTGGCTCATCACCTTGTGCAGAAAGGTGATGCCGTCCATCCGCGGCATCTCAACATCGAGGATGATGACGTCCGGCACCTCCCTGGCAATGAGGTCGGCAGCCACGTAAGGGTCCCTGGCCGCGCCCATCACGGTGATCTGCGGGTCGGACTGCAGGGTGTCGGTCAGGGTCTGCCTGACCACGGCGGAATCATCAACGATCAAAACCCGAATCTTCTTTCCCATGGTTTCCCGCTCAGTCGAAGGAGCGCTGAATCTTCTTCAGCAGCACCTCCCCGGTATGGCTGTAGAAGAATAGTTTCAAGCCATGGACGCCGCCCACCTTTTCCACGGCCACGTTGACATTGAATTTGGCCAGGGCCTCGCGGGCTGCCTTGATGTTCATGGCGCCGATCGTCCTCTCGCTGCCCTGATTCCCCAGATGCACATCAAGCACGTCGGCACCGCCGAACACCTTGGCCACCAGGCCGGCGTTGGGGCAATGCACATTGCCACGGGTCAGCACCTCCACCATGTAGCGGACCGAGCTTTCCACAAAACGGAAATTATCCTCCTGGGTCAGATTCTGCCGCTCCGGCATCACCCCGTGACACATGGCGCCGATCTTCTGGCGCGGGCAGAAAAGACAGACCGAAACGCAGGAGCCAAGCAGGGTGGTGATGAGGGTCGGCGCGGTGGCGACGAAGAGTTCTCCCGGATGGAGGCTCACCACCGGCAGCTCCTGTTGCGAAACCCGATTTTTCATCACTTGTTGCACCGGTACACCGCCGAAGCAACCCTGGTCACCCGGTCCACAATGCCCTCCAGGGTTTCCGAGTGCCCGGTGAAGAGATAGCCCCTGGGGGAAAACTGCCTGTAGAATTTCTCAAAAAGCTCGCACTGGGTTTTACGGTCGAAGTAGATGATGACATTGCGGCAGAAGATGATATCCATCTTCTGCTCAATGCCGAAATCGCGGTCCATGAAGTTGAGCCGTTTGAAGGTGATCTTCCGCCGCAATTCCGGCACGACCCGGTGGAAGCCCTTGTAATCCCCCTTGCCGCGCATCAGATATTTATTGCGGAAGGCGACCGGCACCGGTGCCACGGTGTCGTCCGCATAAATCGCCTCCTGCGCCTTGCCCAGCACCTCGGTGCAGATATCGGTGGCGAGAATCGTGTAATCGAGGCCGGGATAACGGCAGAGGTAATCCTCGAGGACCATGGCCAGGGTGTAAGGCTCCTCGCCGCTGGAGCAGCCAGCGCTCCAGACCCGGAGCACCTTGCGGCTCGTGTTGTTCATCCGGTTCACGAAATCGGGGAGAACCAATCCGGTCAACACCTCGTAATGTTTGGGTTCGCGGAAGAAATCGGTCTTGTTGGTGCTGACCACGTCGATGAGGTGGCAAAGCTCCTTGGCCTGTCCCTCAGCGCTCAGGACATAGTCGAGGTAGGCGGCATAAGAGGGCATGTTGAGCTGGCGCAGCCGTTTCTGCAGGCGCGCGGAGAGCATGGTCTTCTTGATGGGAGGCAGCTTGATGCCGCACGCATCGTAGATAAAGGCGCTGAACCGCTTGAAATCACGATCGCTGAGCGCGGGTGGGGCGCCTGGCGACATCGGCGTCGAGGTTCCCTGGGCAAAAAAAGGCATGGCCGCTTGCAGTCTTACGCTTCCGCCGCGGCGCCTTCCTCGGGCAGGGCTTCGGCCGCGCGGGCAAGAGCCGGGTTGTCCATGTCGCGCAGGGCAAGCTCGCCTTCGCTGGCGAGAACCTTGTCGATGTCGAGGATGATGAGAAATTTCTCCTCGCTCTGGCGGCCCATGCCCTTGATGAACTCGGTGTTGAGGTTGGTACCCATTCTGGGGACGGATTCGATGTCACTGTCGTTGAGATCGAGCACCATCTGCACGGAATCGGTGAGAACCCCCATCTCCACCATGTTGCCCTCGATCTCCAGCTCGACAATCATGATGCAGGTGTTCTTGCTGTAGGAGATCGTCCCCATGCCGAGCTTCTGGCCCAGATCCATGACCGGCACCACATTCCCCCGCAGATTGATGACCCCGCTCAGATAATCGGGCATTCTCGGGATTCTGGTCATGGTGGTGACATCCAGCACCTCCCTGACTTTGGAAATTTCGACGGCAAAGCCTTCCTCGCGGAGCGTGAAGGTGAGATATTGAGTCGCCTGCTGCTGGACATTTTCGGTTTTCGTGGCCATGTGCGCTCTCCCTGTTCCTTGTGCCTGCTTGACTGCCTGCCTTTATTTTGATTTCGCCCCGGCATTGCCGGAGTGCTGCCTGTAATTTATGTGGTCAGGGCCGAACGCTCTTCACGCTGGGCCCATTTCATCACGTCGGGAACATCGAGGATCAGGGCGACATGCCCGTTGCCGAGAATGGTGGAACCGGAAAGGCCGGTGGCGTTGCGATAGATCCATCCCAGCGATTTCAGAACCGTCTGGTGCTCACCCACCACGTCGTCAAGCACGAGACCGAACCGTTCGCCGTTGATGCGGGCGATGACCATCTGCTCCAGGTCGGGCCGTTCCCCGGGGATGGCGAAGAAATCACGCAGCCGGACATAGGGGACAAGCTGGTCGCGCACCGGCAGCACCCGCCGGCCATGGAACCTGGCAATATCATCCTTGCTGAGCTCCACGCACTCCTCGACCTGCGAAAGCGGCAGAACAAAATAGGTATCCTCCACCTTGACCAGCAGGCCATCGATGATGGCGAGGGTCAGGGGAAGCATTATGGTGACCGTCGTCCCCTTACCCTTTGCGCTGCCGGTGACATTGACCGAGCCCTTGAGGGAGTCCACCGTGCTCTTGACCACGTCCATGCCCACGCCACGGCCCGAGACACTGGTGACGGTCTTGGCGGTGGAGAGGCCGGGCATGAAGATGGTGTTGCAAATATCCTGCTCGCTCAGATCCTCATCGGCGCGGATAAGCCCCTTTTCCAGGGCCTTCTGTCTGATTTTCTCGGTATCCAGCCCCTTGCCGTCGTCGCTGACCGTGATGACGACGTTGGCCCCGGAATGGCCGGCGGCCAGGGTGATGGTGCCCTTGCGCGGCTTGCCGGCCCTGGCCCGCTCCTCAGGGGATTCGATGCCATGATCGATGCTGTTGCGGATCAGATGGACCAGGGGATCGCCCAGCTGGTCGATCACGTTCTTGTCCAGCTCGGTCTCCGCCCCCTCGGTGACCATGGCCACTTCCTTGCCCAGCTCGGCGGAGAGATCCCGCACCAGCCGCTTGAATTTGGCAAAGGTGGTGCCGATGGGCAGCATGCGGATATTGAGGACAGAGTCGCGGAGCTCGGCGGTGAGGCGCTCCACCTCCTCCACCGGCTCCACCAGGTCGGGATCCTTGTTCTGGGAGGCGACCTGGCTGAGGCGGGCCTGGGTCACAACCAGCTCCCCAACCAGATTGATCAGCTGATCGAGCTTTTCCGAAGCCACCCGGATGCTTTCCGCGCCCTTGGCCGACTCGGCCCGGACCTTGCACTCCTTGACCATCTTCTGCTCGGCCAGGGCGGCGTCTATCTGGGTTTTTGAAACCAGTCGCTCCTCGACAAGCAGCTCACCCAGGGGCCGCTGCCGGCCCAGCACCTTTTTCAGGTTTTCCGAGGAGAGGGCGCCCTTTTCCACCAGGATCTCGCCGAGCTTCTTGTGCTCTTCAAAGTCGCCCTCCCCCTCGCTGGCAAGAACGACAACCTTCACTTCGCAACTCGACTGGGCAAAGACCAGAACATCCTCCACGGCATTGATGCCCTGATCCGTGGTGAGGAGGATCTCCCAAAGGCCGGCGGACTTTTCGGCCTCATCCGCCTTTTCGTGGAGGAATACCGTGCACTGGCCGAGTCTGGCCAGCTCATCAAGAAGCTGCTCCATGGTGCTGCCGGCCACAAAAAAATCTTCGCCCGGCCTGATGTGGATCCGGTAATGGGTGAGGGTTCCCAGGGTGGGATCCTTTTCCTCTTCCTCTTCCGCCGCCGGCGCCAACGCGACCTCGACCTTTTCCGGCGGCACGGACCGGCCGCCGGAGACCAGGGCCTGCAGGGAGGCGATGATCCGCTGCCCCTCGGCCGGATCGGCCTCCCCGGAACCGGTGGCCGCATCGAGCAGGGCATAGATGTGATCGCGGGAGGCCAGGGTCAGGTCGATGAGCTCCTTGCTGACCGGAACCGCGCCGTCCCGCACCCTGTCGAGGACTGTTTCCACATGGTGGGTAAAACCGGCAATGTCCTCAAAGCCAAACATTGCCCCGGAACCCTTGATGGTGTGCATGGCCCGGAAAACCCGGCTGACGATCTTCAGGTCCGCGGGATTCCTTTCAAGCTCCAGAAGCGAACTTTCCAGCTCTTCCAGAAGTTCGACAGCCTCCTCGCGAAAGACCTCCGCGTATTCGGTATCAGCCATAACTCTCCTTCCTCACCGCTCGACGTTGGTTAACCCCCGGCACCGGCCACGACACAAAAAAACGACAAAACCATCGCTCCACCCCCCCGTGGGGAGGGAACAGCCCCCCCGAAAAACATGCGCCGGACCAACCCTCGCCGGCGTCCCTACCGGCCAGGCGCGGGCAGGACTGAAAACAAGCTATAATCCCATAAAGATATTGAACTTTCTTTCAAAATTATAGGCGAAGCGAAAAAGCGCTGTCAAAGGAAAAGAACCGTCGGAAATCCCCGGGGAAAATGGTCCCGAGCCCGCCCCCCCTTGCCCAGCCCAACGCGCGGCACCCCTCAGTAACGCTCAAAGTCGGTCTCCTTGACCTCGGGAAGGGAAAGCTTCACCCCGCCTGCCCCCTCGCCTCTTTTTTTCTCGCCCCGGGGCGCGGAGAGCAGGGCGGCCTTGCGCGGCTTCTGCCGCGGCTCCTGCCGGGCGCCTGCCCCCGCCGCCGCAAGGTCAAAAAAGGATATCGTCTCCAGAAGCTGCGCGG
>DDXK01000014.1:0-1014 GCA_002347185.1 Desulfobulbaceae bacterium UBA2262
TTCAACTTAAAGACGAATGAACCATTTTTTACCAGGCCGGATTCTCGATTTCGGTTGTGGTACAGGCTATTTCCTGAAGCGATTGGCTACTCGTTTCTCTGCCGATGGGTTCGAAATTTCAAAGCAAGGTGCAGGCTATGCAAAGGAATTAAACCCTAATGCAACTATTTATAGTAATTTTGAGGAGATACCAAGAGATTGCTATTATGGCATTACCGCTCTGCATGTATTTGAACATATTACCGATACCGACCTCATTCATGTATTAAAGACGTTGCGACAGATACTCATCCCAGGTGGACGATTATTATGTGTTGTTCCAGAGTTAGGTGGTCGTGGGCATTTGTTGAAACAAGAACAGTGGGCTGGTTTTATGGATCCCACACACATTAACTTGAAGACCCGTGCTGAATGGCTGAATCTTTTATCCAACAATGGTTACGAGCTTATCGCTTATGGTACCGATGGGTTATGGGACTTCCCTTATTTACATGGACGAAGCCGATTTATTGATGTTTGTCGTTTTGCGCCAGCTACTGTAATACAGTTTTTATCTGGTAGGCTTTTGTTACCCCCGGGGAGTGGGGAATCATTAATTATGATATTTGAATCAAAAAGCGACATGACTGAGTCAGCCCCGGAACGCTTCTTGCCCCTGACCTCGTAGCCGGCGGTGCATCAAGATGCTGTCGGTTGAAACAACCGCCAGCATCTTTGAGATTTCCTGAGAGCCGGCGACAAATGCCACTGAAAGGAGAAAAAACCCCATGGCAGCCACAACCCCCAAAATCGCCCTGATTACCGGCATCACCGGGCAGGATGGCTCCTATCTGGCGGAGTTCCTCTTGAACAAGGGCTATATTGTGCATGGCATCAAGCGCCGCACCTCCCTGTTCAACACCGACCGGATTGACCACCTCTACCAGGATCCCCATGAAAAGAACCGCCGGTTCATCCTGCACCATGGCGATCTCACCGACTCCAGCAGCCTGATCCGCATCATCCAGCAGGTGC
>DDXK01000014.1:1060-35161 GCA_002347185.1 Desulfobulbaceae bacterium UBA2262
GGAAACCACCCCCTTCTACCCGCGCAGCCCCTACGCGGTGGCCAAGCTCTACGCCTACTGGATCACGGTCAACTACCGCGAGGCCTACGGCATTTACGCCTGCAACGGCATCCTCTTCAACCACGAAAGCCCGGTGCGGGGCGAGACCTTTGTCACCCGCAAGATCACTCGCGCCCTGGCCCGGATCAAGCTGGGGCTGCAGGATTGCCTCTACCTGGGCAACCTCAACGCCAAACGCGACTGGGGGCACGCCAAGGACTATGTGGAAGTGCAGTGGCTGATGCTCCAGCAGGACACGCCGGAAGATTTCGTGATCGCCACGGGACGTCAGTACAGCGTGCGCAACTTTGTCGACGCCGCGGCCAGGGAGCTGGGCATGGCCATCCGCTGGCGCGGCGAGGGTGTCAATGAGGTCGGCACCCTCCAGGCCGGCGGCGAAGAGCACACCATCGTGCGCGTCGATCCCCGCTATTACCGGCCCACCGAGGTGGAAACCCTGCTGGGCGACGCCGGCAAGGCCAAAGAAAAACTGGGCTGGACACCCAAAATCTCCTTTGCCGAACTGGTGCGGGAGATGGTGCGGGAGGACTTCAAGGACGCGCAGCGCGATGAACTGGTAAAACGCCACGGGTTTGAGACCTTCAATCATCATGAATAAGGACGCGAAAATACTTGTCACCGGCCATCAGGGCATGGTGGGCAGCGCCCTGGTTCGGCGGCTGGCAGCGGGGGGGTATGCCAACATCTTCACCCGCACCCGCCAGGAACTCGATTTGCTCGACCAGGCGACGGTCCGGCATTATCTCGCCGAGACCAGGCCGGACTACATTTTCATTGCCGCGGCAAAGGTGGGCGGTATCCTCGCCAACGCCACCTACCGGGCCGATTTCATCTATCAAAACCTGATGATCGAGGCAAACCTCATCCACGGCGCCCACCTGGCGGGAGTGGACCGTTTGCTGTTTCTGGGAAGCAGTTGCATCTACCCCCGCGACAGCCCCCAGCCCATCAAGGAAGAATACCTGCTGCAGGGACCATTGGAAAGCACCAATGAACCGTATGCCGTTGCCAAGATCGCCGGCATCAAGCTCTGTGAGGCTTACAGGCAGCAGTACGGCAGGAAATACATCAGCGTGATGCCCACCAACTTGTACGGCCCGAACGACAATTACGATCTGGACAGCAGCCATGTCCTCCCGGCCCTGCTGCGCAAAACGCATGAGGCAAAATTGCGGGGAGAGAGGACCCTCACGGTTTGGGGGACAGGCCGCCCCCGCCGGGAATTTCTTTATGTGGATGACCTGGCCGATGCCTGCGTTTTCCTGATGGAGCGTGATTACCAAGGGCCGTTGCTGAATATCGGCACAGGCCACGATGTTACTATTCAGGAACTGGCGGATGCCATCATGGCGGAAGTCGGATTCAAAGGTGAGCTGGCCTTTGACAGCAGCAAACCGGATGGGACCATGCGAAAGGTTCTGGACGTCTCAAAGCTGGGCCGACTTGGCTGGCAGGCGAAAACCAGCCTGAAGGCGGGAATAGGATTAACGTATCGCCATTATCTTGCTACAGCAAAATGAAATTCATAAACAGCAGGGCATCGGATATTCTCCCATAAATACGCGGGTGAAAACCGGTTGAATACGATCAAACTCCTCAAAACCCTGGACGCTCTTTGCGGCGGCCTTTTCTGTCGCATTTTGCCGCGAAGCCGCCGAGCGGGGAGGGTCGCGGAGGCGCGCCGCCTCCTCCTCATCCGCCCGGGCGGCATCGGGGATGCGGTTTTGCTGGCCCCGGCCCTTGGGGCGCTGCGCCGGAAATTTCCCGCAGCCACCATCACCGTGCTGGCAGAAAAACGAAACGCCGGGGTCTTTGCCCTGATTCCCGGAGTTGACCAAGTGCTCCGCTACGATGTGCCCCGCGAATTTCTGGCCGCCCTCCGCCTCCGGCCCGAACTTGCCATCGACACCGAGCAGTACCACCGCCTTTCCGCCGTGGTGGCCCGCCTGAGCGGAGCCAAGACCCTGATCGGCTTTGCCAGCAATGAACGGAGCCGCCTTTTTCACCACGCCCTTCCCTATTCGCATGACGACTACGAGGCGGAGAGCTTCCTGCATCTGCTGGTCCCGCTGGGCATCGCCCCGCCCGCCTCAACGGAGCCACCCTTTCTCTCGGTTCCCCAGGAAAGCCAGGGCCGGGCAGAGGAGCTGCTTTCGCCCCTGGCCGGCCAGCCCTTCGTCACCCTCTTTCCCGGAGCGAGCATTGCCGAACGGCGCTGGGGGGCCGAACGCTTCGCCCAGGTCGCCGGCGCCCTTTGCCGGCACGGCTACGCCTGCGTGGTGGTGGGCGGCAGGGAGGACGGTGCTGCCGGCGCCGCAATCACCGCCGGCGCGGGCGGCCTCAACCTGGCCGGGCAAACCAGCCTCGCCGAAACCGCCGCCATCCTCGCCCGCTCGGCGCTCCTGGTCAGCGGCGACTCCGGGGTGCTCCACCTCGGAGTGGGCCTCGGCATCCCCACCGTCTCGCTCTTCGGCCCAGGAATCGCAAAAAAATGGGCCCCCCGCGGGCCGCGTAACCGGGTCCTCGACCGGCGCCTTCCCTGCTCACCCTGCACCCGCTTCGGCTCCACGCCCCCTTGCCCGCGTCAGGCCGCCTGCCTGCAGGGGATCGGCCCGGAACTGGTGGTCGAAGCCTGTCTTGCCCTGTTGCCGGCAGAAAGGAGTGGCTAGGAAGGGCGTCTCTGTTTTCAGGGAAAACTTCCCGCCAAAACCTTGCCCTTGCTTTTCAAGCTCCCAACATGTGCCGTGTTTCTGTACATAAAATTTTTCGGGGGATACCCATGTCGATCCAGACAACCTACACCGATGCGCGCGCCAGATTGGCCGGCCTTTGCGATGAGGCGGTGAAAAACCGCGAGATCGTCATCATCAGAAGGCGCGGCTCCGAGGATGTGGCGCTTATTGCCGCCGACGAACTCGAAAGCCTTCAGGAAACCGCCCATCTGCTCCGCTCACCGGAAAACGCCCGCCGCCTGGCCCTGTTTCCCGGCGACCCGGCGGACCGGTTGCTGGTCGCCACCGGCCTTGCCCATAAGCCACCCTCCTGCCCGCCGAGGAAAGAAGCCCTCGACCGCAAGGAATCAGGGGGGGGTACCTTTCGCCTGTCAGCGAAAAAGCCGGGCATACCGTTCAGCCAGGATCCGCAGATATTTTTGTTTGCCGGCGGATGACAAAAAACTCATGCCGACGAGCTTCTCCATCCCGCCCCTGGCCTCGGCGACCTCGCCAAGCACCCGGTCGATAACCCGCCCGGCCAGCCCCAGCCGCTGGCCGGCATAATAGTCCACAAAATCGCGGCGCGTGAGCTTGCTCTTCTTGCCGTTTAAGGGCAAGGCCAGCTCCTCTTCCGGATTCGGCAGCACGATGGTGGTGTTCAGCAGGTCATAGGCAGGAGTCAGCGCAATGACATCCTGCCTATGGATAAGGGAAAAATTCTTCAGGTGCAGATCCTCGTTGCCCACCAGAAAACTGAACAGGACCAGGCGGAACAGCTTCACCTTCTCAATGGCCGGGAAGGTGCAGTAGGCATCGATCAGGCCGGCGACCTGCTCCATGCTGGAGCGGTACTTTGTCTCCCGATTCCGACCGCTGAGCTGGGCGAAATCCTCGACATGGATCTTGCCCGCGCGGCCGCTCCGGTCAAACCGTCTCACGAAATAGGTCAGGGCGCCGTCCCGTCCATGGAGCAGACCATGGAGCGGAACCTCTATCCCGGCCAGCGCGGCGAGGCGCATGGTGAGATCCTCGTTCTCCGGCACCTCGGCATAATCGGCGGTCTGCGGTTTCAGGATATAGTGCCCCCCCTGCTCGACCAGGGAAAAACGTTGCTCCTTGACCAGCAGCCGGGCCGAAAGTTTTGCCTGCACCCCCTGGATGGACATCTTGCCGGCCCGGGCGGCGGCCTCCTGCCGCAGTTCCTGGGCGGAGAAGGGAAGGGGCTGCAGGCCGGAAAGCTGGCGGGCCAGGAGCCGCAGGCCATTGGCTGAATAGGCCCCTGCGCAGGGCGCATAGGTGATGGGGCAGCGGTTCATGGCGCCTCTCGGACCGTGACCGCCCCGACCGTGTCCGTGCCAACGATCAGGAGCTGGCCAAACCTGTCGTTGCGGTCGAGCTTTTTCTGCCGCAACAGGGCCTCAAGCTGGAAGCCCTCGGGCAGCAGGCCGTCAAAAAAAGGCGGAAATTCGGCAAAAAGATAGGGCTCTTCCCGCACCGGCATGGTCAGCGAAATGGGCGGGCCGCTGTAGCCGGACGCGTACTGAAAACGGTATCCGCTTCCCTCCGCCCCTTCGATCAGGTGGCCGGCAAGAGTACCGGCCAGGAAAACCTCAGCCCTGCGCATCCGCCCGCTCCCGCATATAAGCCTCCCGCAGAGGGCTCTTGAAGTCCAGTTCGATGTTCAGCACGCGCAGAACCTTGAGCAGATTTTCCAGCCGCACGGTCTGCTTGCCGCCCTCAAGCTCATAGACCAGATTCTTGCCCACGCCGGCCAATTCGGCCAGGGCCTGCTGACTCAATCCGCTCCGCTTCCGGTGGAAGACAATGATCTCGGCAAAACTTTGCTGCATTTATCCCTCCATAGCGGGAATTTACCTGTTCTTTTTCCATACATACCCTGAAGCGAACCGAAAAACAATAATTTTACCCGATATAACGGGACAAAAAGACAGAAAAACCAAAAACAGCCCCTGTCTCCCGCGCGAAATCGCCAACTTTCCCCGGCATACAGGGAAAAGCGCTCAAGCGCAAACGGATAATGCCCCGCTCTCTCAAGGCATGCAACGAACAGCCGGCCCAAGGCTGCAAATGGGCCAGGCACCCTCCTTTTCCCCAAGGCCATCCCTGCCAACTGAGGGCATAGAGGCGCGAAACTGATTTTTCCGCTGCAGGTGACCATGGCCATGACTAGAGCCAAGCCAGACCCTGCTTCTCGCAGGCGCGACAGGACCATTGGGGAGGAAAACCATGCAGACGGTAAAGGCGCCGGAATTCAAGGCAAAATGCCTGCAGCTCATGGATGAGGTCAACCGGACCGGCGAGGAAATCGTCATCACCAAGAATGGCGTCCCTGTTTCTGTTCTGCAGCCCTACCGCACGGTCCCCAAAACCCTCTTCGGCCTGCATAAAGAAAAAATCGAGAGCAGGGATGACCTGATCGCCCCCTGGACCTTCACTGGGATGCCGACTGACGCTGCTCCTCAACGCCCATGTTCTTGTCTGGCTTGCCGAGGGGAACGAGCGCCTGGGCAAAAACACTCGCAAGGCCATCGACTAGGCCCTGGCAGCCGGGCAGCTTGGCGTCGCGGCCATCAGCTTCTGGGAGGTGGCCATGCTCGTCGAAAAAAACGCCTGCTCATGCATACGGAGCTCGAGAGCTGGCGGCTCGATCTTCTCAAGAACGGATTGCTGGAGCTGCCCATGCAGGGCGCAATCGCGCTTCGGGCCGGTTCGCCTGCCCCTGTTTCCCGGCGACCCGGCGGACCGGTTGCTGGTCGCCACCGCCCTTGACGCCCGCCGCTAAAAGACGCTCCTCTCCCTTGTTTTTTCGCGCCCCTCTGGTATGCTTGTGGCCCGGCAGGCAAAAGCAGGGCCGGGGTTTGCTTTTCAGCGATTCCTTCACTTCATGAAGACAGACGGCATGGATGCGATCAAAAACATCAGGGACGGCCAGGCGGTCAACTCCACCTTCCTGGTCAAGGAGATGAACCGGGGCGAGACCAAGGCGGGCAAGCCCTACCTGGGCCTGGTTCTCATGGACGCCAGCGGCGAGATTTCCGGCCGGGTCTGGGAGAATGCCGACGGCCTCATGGCCGAGTGCCCGGCCGGGGCGGTGGTGGAGGTGCGCGGCCAGGCCCAGGCCTACCGCAATGTCCTCCAGCTCAGGATCGACAACCTGCGCCGGGTGCCCCAAGGCGAGGCGGACCTCTCCCGCCTGGTGCCTTCCACCCCCGGCGATGTCAGGCTGATGGCCAAGGAGCTGCTCAAGCTCGCGGCCAGCGTGGAGGACCCCTTTCTCAAGGAGCTCCTGCTCAGCATCTTCGGCGAGCGCAGGCTGATGGCCGACTTCCGCAAAGCCCCGGCCGCCAAGGCCATGCACCACGCCTATCTGGGCGGCCTGCTCGAACACAGCCTGGCCGTGGCCCGCCTCGCCGCGCAGATCAGCCCCCTCTACACCAACCTGGACCGCTCCCTGCTCCTGGCAGGCGCCCTGCTCCACGACCTCGGCAAGATCCGGGAGTTTGACTTTTCCTCCTTTCCCTTTGACTACAGCGACCGCGGCCGCCTGCTGGGGCACATGGTCCTGGGCGTGGAGCTGATCCAGGAGAAGATCGGCGAAATAAAGGGGTTCCCGGAGGAGCTGGCCATGCGGCTCAAGCATCTCATCCTGAGCCACCACGGCCGGCACGAATTCGGCTCGCCCAGCCTGCCCATGATGACCGAGGCCTTTGTCCTCAACTTTCTCGACGATCTCGACGCGAAGGTGAACTACCTGGGCCGCCTCTCCGAGCGGGTCGATGGCGACGGCTATCAGTGGAGCGAATACCAGCGGAACCTGGAACGCTTTCTTTTCGTGAAGGGCCATGGGGGGACGGATTCCGACCCCCTGGGGCAGGAAGAGGAGCCGGGCCGGGATCCCCGCCAGCGCAACCTCTTCGATCTGGGCGAGTGAACGGTCAGGGGAGGCAGGAGGCGGCGCTCAATAGACCCAGCGGCCGCCGGTGTAGCGAAAAATCTCGGTGACCTGGGTTTCGCCGGTGGCCACGCCCGGGCGCGCGCGCATCTGCTGCGGGGAGTCGCCTTCCTTTTCCATTTCCCGCTGCACATACCGGAGAATTCCCACATAGGGGGTGGCCTTGGAGCCGGTGGCCCGGACCTCCTGCCGGCACTCCGGCCCGTAGCAGAGGTAGCGCCCGAAAACCCGGCCATTGTTCCCCTTCTCCGCCTTGGCGCTCCGGCTGTTCTGCAGGGAAACCTCGTCGAGACGCGCCATCCAGCCCTTGCTGAAGGTGGCGAAGCTGGCCAGGATCTCCGGCGGGGGCTCTTCGCCGGCCTGCGCCCCAAAAGCCCCGCAAAGGAGGGTCAGGAGCAGAAGCCCTGCGGAAAGCAGGAGAACGAGGGACTGATTTGAACGCGGAACGGGGCAAAGGTCTTGCATGGCTTTCTTTCCAAAACAGGGCGCCCGGCTTTCGCCGGCCGCCCTGACTTTTTTCAACAGTCTCTTCCGCTGCAGAGACACCGCTTACTGCTGAACCGCGAACTCCACCCGCCGGTTGAGCTCACGGCCGGACTGGGTCTTGTTGTCCGCCATGGGCTGGGTCTCGCCCCTGCCGACGGTGCTGAGGCTGGCGGCGCTGACGCCCTTTTTCACCAGGTACCCATACACCGCCTTGGCCCGACGCTCGGAGAGCTTCTGGTTGTAGGCATCCGAGCCCAGGTCGCAGGTATGGCCCTCCACCACCACCTTGAGGTCGGGACGATCCTTCAGGATCCCCACGGCCACGTCGAGAACCGGCATGAATTCGGGCTTGATCACCGCTTGGTCGAAATCAAAGTTGATGCCGCGCAGGACGATGCGCTCCGGAGCCGGGGCCGGGGCAGGAGCCGGCTTCGCCGCCGCTTCCTGGGCTTTTTCCAGGAAGACCTTCTCCAGAAATCCGGCCAGCTCGGAGCCGGAGGCCAGGGTGGCGGCCGTGCTCGCCAGGCCGCAGCCGCTGGCCTTGGCAATGGCTTCCATGGTCGCCTTGCCTTTCGGATCATTGCCCACCAGAACCGTATGGATGCAGATCCGGTCGCCGTAGGCGTTCTTGAGCTCGGTCGCCGCCTGCACCGGATCGCTGGCGCTGGTGCTCAGGCCATCGCTGACCACGATCACGGCGATCCGCCCCTTGCTCGCCTTCAGGCTTTCGATGCTGTCGGCGAGCGCCCGCGACATGGGGGTGGTCCCGCCCAACTGCACCGCCGAGACGGCGGCGGCGAATTCCTTGGCCTCATAAGGCTTAAGCCCGTAAGCAAGCTTGCTGCCCTGCGGCCCGAAAACCTGCAGTCCCGCATCCAGCTTGAGGCCGGCCATGGCGGCATTCATCCGCAGAAGGAGGTTTTTGGCGGTGCTGAACTTCTGGGCCCCCTCGGACTCGTCGAACATCGAGGAAGAGGCGTCGAGGATGAAGAGGGCGGTTTCCACCTTCTGGGCATAGCCCTGCCCGAGCTTCGCGGCAAGATCGCCGCCATCGAAGGGCAGATTCGCCTGTTTGGTTCCACAGGCCGCAAGCAGGCCGACACAGAGCAGACAGCAAAGCACTTTCCATTTTCGCATGGTATTCCCCCTTTTCTCGGTTTGATCTGATGCACGGAAACGAGCGGCGGCCGGAAACCCTTTCCAGCCGCCGGGATCTCCCCCGCCAGAGGCCCGGGCCGGCCGGGCCGGCAAACGAACAGATTCATTATGGCTCCGGGACAGGGCAAAAAACAAGCAAAAATGGGTCGGCCCGGCAGATCGCGCCCCGCCGGGGCAATGCCGAAGGCTATTTCAGGCACCACTCATAGGCATTCTGGAACATCCGCAGCCAGGGCGATACGGCAAGACTCTTTCGCAGCTCCTCGGGCAACCAGTGGCACTGCCAGGGCAGGAAAGCGCGCTCCGGGTGCGGCATCATGGCCAGGTGCCTGCCGTCCGGCGAACAGAGTCCGGTGAGGCCGCCGGGCGAGCCATTGGGATTGAAGGGATAGGCCTCGGTGGCTTGGCCCTCGTCGTCCACATAGACCAGGGTGGCGAGCCGGTCGGCCCAGACCTGCTCATGGATGGCCTGATCCGGAAAATGGAGATACCCTTCGCCGTGGTCCACGTGGATGCCGAAGGTGAGACCCTCCATGCCCCGCAGCATCATCGCCTTGCTCTGCAACACCTTGACCGTGGCCCAGCGCGATTCGAAACGGCCGGAACGGTTGTGGATGAAGCGGGGCTGGCGCTCGGCAGGCAGCCCCTGCCAGGGCACCAGGCCGAGCAGGCCGAAGAGCTGGCAGCCGTTGCAGATGCCCAAGGTGAAGGTGTCGGGCCGGTCGTAGAAGGCCTGGAACATCTCCTTGAGCTTGTCGTTGAAGAGGATGGTGGCGGCCCAGCCCTTGGCGGACTCGGGCACATCGGCGTAGGAGAAGCCCCCCACCGCGGCCAGGCCCCGGAAGGAGTCCAGATTGAGGCGGCCGGAGAGCAGATCGGTCATGGCCACGTCCCACGGCTCAAAACCGGCGGCATAGAAGGCGGAGGTCATCTCGCGGTCGGAGTTCGAGCCTTCGTCGCGCAGGATGGCGACCCTGGGCTTGCCTTTCGCGGCAAGAATCGCCGGCGCGGTGGCCTGGGGGGTAAAGGGGAGCAGATAGCTGGGCCCCTTGCGGTCGTAAATATTCTTCTTCTCCTCGTCGGCGCAGGCCGGATTCACCTGCAGCCGTTCGAGCTGGTAGCTGGTCTCCTCCCACCAGGAGCGGAGAACGCGCATATCCTCGTTCAGCGCTTCGGTGCCGTTTACCCGGATACGGATCTCTTTTTCCGGCACGGTCCTGCCCAGCACCGCGCAAGAAATGCCCTGGCCGGCAAACTTCGCCTTTACCGCTTCCTTCTCTCCTGCCGCACATTCCAGCACCAGGCCCAGCTCCTCGCTGAAGAGCGCTTCCAGAGGCGAGGAGGGGCCTACGAGCTCAAGATCGAGGCCGCAGTTGCCGGCGAACGCCATCTCCAGCACGGTGGTGACGAGGCCGCCGTCGCTGCGGTCGTGGCCGGCCAGGATCAGGCCGGCGTCGATCAGCTCCTGCACGGCAAGAAAGCCCTTTTTCACCAGGGCCGGGTCTTCCATGTCCGGCGACTGATCGCCGAGCTGTCCCAGGGTCTGGGCCAGGGCCGACCCGCCCAGGCGGTTTTTCCCCTGCGCCAGGTCGACAAAGATGAGGATGCTGCCGGGCTGCTTGATATCCGGGGTCACCACCTTGCCGATCTCCGCCATGGCGCCATAGACCGAGATCACCAGCTCCCGCGGCGATTTGACCGTCTCCCTGCCCACCCTGGTGGCCATGGAGAGGCTGTCCTTGCCGCCGTCCACGGCAATGCCCACGCCGAGCATGGCCTCGGCCATGGCCTTGGCCGCGTCGTACATGGCCGCCCCCTCGCCGGGCAATTTGGGCGCCCACATCCAGTTGGCCGAACATTTCACCTGCTCAAGATCGTCCACCCGGGCCCAGACCAGATTGGTGAGGGCCTCGCCCACCGCCATCCGGGCGCCGGCCGCGGGATCGACCAGCATCTTCACGGGCTGCTCGCCGATGGCGCATGCCACCCCGCTTCTGGAAAAATGGCTTTGCGCCAGCACCGCCACGTCGCTCACCGTGAGCTGCAGGGGCCCGCAACACTGCTGGCGGACGATAAGGCCGGTGACGGCCCGGTCCACCTTATTGGTGAGAAAGCGTTTGGAGCCGACGGAAACCAGGCGCAGCACGTTGTGCAGGGCCTCCTTCACCGTAAGGCCGGAAAGCGCCAGGGGCGCCAGCTTTTTAGGCTGACGGCTGTCGGTGAAGGTCTTGATGGGCACGTTGCCCAAAAGCTCGTTGAGCTCGATATCCACCGGGGTGGAATCGTCCTGATTGTCGTGCACCACGAACCTCAGATCGCCGGTCACCTCGCCCAGCACCTCGCAGGCAACCTTTTCCCGCTCACAGATGGCCTGGAATTTTTCAATATTCTCCTGCTTGATCAGAAAGCCGTTACGCTCCTGATACTCGGCCACGTAGATCTCAAGCACGCTCATGGTGGGGTCGCCCACCCGGATGTTACGGATCTCGATCCTGCCGCCTGATTTTTCCACCAGCTCTTTTAAAACGTTGGCCGGCCCGCCCGCGCCCTGGTCGTGGATCACCTCGATCAAGGTCTTGTCGCCCATCTCGTTGCAGGCCCGGATCACCCGGTTCATCTTCTGCTCCATCTCGGCGTCGCCGCGCTGTACCGCATCGAAGTCAAGCTCGCTTGCGTTCTCGCCCTGGAGCATGCTGGAGGCCGCGCCGCCGCCAAAACCAACCCGGTAGGCAGGGCCGCCCACCTGGACGATGAGCATGCCTTTTTGGGCCTCCTCCTTCTCGGTGTGCCTGGCGTCGATCTGGCCGACGCCGCCGGTGAACATGATGGGCTTCAGATAGCCCCAGCGCTCGCCGTCTGGCAGCCGCAGGTCAAAGGAACGGGTAAAGCCCTGGATCAGGGGCTCGCCGAACTTGTTGCCGTAGTCGGAAGCACCGTTGGACGCCTCGATCTCGATGGTGAGTGCGGAGGCGAGGTTATCCGGACATTCGTAGCGGTTCTCCCAGGGCAGCTCGTAACCCGGAATGTGGAGGTTGGCCACGCAGTAGCCGGCAGTGCCGGCCATGACAAAGCCACCCTTGCCGGTGCCCTGCACGTCGCGGATCCGGCCGCCGGTGCCGGTTTCCGCCCCTGGAAACGGGGCGACCCCGGTGGGGAAGTTGTGGGTCTCGGCGGTGAGCAGCACATGGTAGACCGCCTCCTGACTGGCAAGCGGCGAGGGCGCCCCGGGCTCCTTGGGAATCAGGGTCGTGAGCTTGTGGCCGACCACGGCGCTGGAGTTGTCCTTGAAGGCGATGACGCTGCCCCTGGGGTGGGCGGAAAGGGTGGACTTGACCAGTTCAAAAAGATTCTCCGGCTGCTCCACCCCGTCGATCACCTGCCGGCCGCGGAAAAAGCCGTGGCGGGAATGCTCGGAATTGGCGTTGTTGAGATCCATGATCTCGACGATGGTGGGGTTGCGGCCATGCTTTTTCACGAAGTAGTCGTAGTAGAAGTTGCGGTCCCACTCGTCCATGGAAATACCGGGGATCTCAAGCAGGCCGTCGGGCCCCTTGCTTTTCAGGTCGATTTCATAGACCGGTTCCGGCTTGACGCCGGTCTCGAAGGTGGTGAGCGGCGCAGAATAGAGGCATTCGGTCATCCGATCGTGATGGCTGGCGACAAAGACGGCAAGATCCTGGCCGGCCGGGACCAGATGGCGGCGGGAGCGCTCCACCCGGGTGACCTTGCTGAGCCCGATGGCCCGGCAGATGGAAACCAGATTCGAGGACCAGGCCGTGGCAAAATTGAGCCGCGGCCCCAGCTCCACCACCCGTTCGCCGGTAAGGAGCGGCTCTTCGCTGACCGTTGCGGCGAGAAAGCCGTCGGCCAACAGCAGCTTCAGCTTCTGCAGCTCCTCGCCGTTCAGGGGGGAGGATGTTTCTATGTTGAAGCAATGTTCGAGGTGGGCATCGATCTTCCGGTAGAGCTGGCGCACAGAGGGGGTCATGGTTCTGTTCCTGTCGTAAAAAAAAAGTAAAGCCGGGCAGGCGGATGAAAAAACAGGCTTTCTTTTATCATTAAACCGCTTTTTTTTCCGCAGTAAAGTTGCCGATCCCGCAAAAGCGCCTGAATACAGGAGGCTGGGTCTGCTTCTGGATGTGGGGCAGGGAAAATCTTCTGGCAATTTGCCCAAATCAGGGTACTATACGGATTGCTTTTTTTCAGGCCACGATGCGCCGGCATCCCGTCAATCCGGGCAAGCGAAAAGCCAATGCCTTCCCAACATGCTGAAAGTATTGGCTTTTCTCCTGAACGACAAGACACGCCAGCCCCTGGCTGGGCCCCCTGCCAGCGCCTCTCCGGCAACGCATTCCCCTGCGCGGAATGCAATACCCCCTCCGCCGGCCAGGATCGGCCTGCGGAACAAAGAGGTGCACCGATGCCTTCATCCTTCAGCAGAAGATCGTTTCTCAAAGCCTCCCTGCTCGGCTCCCTCGCTCTCTGCGCCGGCAGCCCGGCCTGGGCCAGCCTTGCCGAGGAGTTCGCCTTCCCGGGCCGGCTCAGGCTCTACAACACCCATACCGGCGAAAAGCTGCGGGTGACCTTCCGCGACTACGCCGGCCAGTACGACGAAGGGGCCCTTGCGGAGCTGAACTGGTTTTTCCGTTGCCACTACACCAACAAGCAATGCGAGATGGACATCGACACCCTGGAATATCTGAATCTGGTGGACCAGCGGCTGGGCGGCGGCAAGGAGATCCATGTCATCTCCGCCTACCGCTCCCCGGAATACAACAGATTCCTCCTCAACCAGGGCCGACGGGTGGCCAAAAAAAGCCTGCACCTGGAAGGGCGGGCCCTGGACATCCGCATCCCCGGCGTCGCCACCGCCCAAATCCGGCAGGCGGCCCTGCGCCTGCAGCTGGGCGGGGTGGGCTATTATCCGGGCAGCAACTTTGTCCATCTCGATTCCGGCGACTTCCGCACCTGGTAAAACCAATCCCCATGCCCGCCCTGCGCAGCCTCTTTCCGGCGCTCCTCTGCGCCCTCGCCCTTCTGCTCCTGGCCCTGCCGGCGGGAGCGGCGGAGAAGCAGCCGGCTGCCGGCGACCTCTGTATCCTCCCCGCCCTGCAGGACTCCCTGAGCCGCTACCAGAAACTGGCCGCCTCCGGCGGCTGGCCTGCTCTCCCTACCGGGCCGCCCGCTCTGCGGGAGGGAATGACGGAGGCGCGCATCCCCCTGCTGAGGAGCCGCCTGGCAATGAGCGGTGACCTGCCCCCGGAAGCGGCCGGCCCGGATGCCCTTTTCGACCCGCCCCTCGCCGCGGCGGTGCGCCGCTTCCAGACCCGGCACGGCCTCAACCCCGACGGGGTGGTGGGGGCGAGAACCCTCACCGCCCTCAATATCCCGGCCAGCGAGCGGGTCCGGCAGCTCGCCGTCAATCTGCAACGCTGCCAGCCGCTGCCCGAGCGGCTCGAAGCGCGGCACATCCTGGTCAACATCGCCGACTTTTCCCTCACCCTCCACGAGGAAGGCGAAGCCATTCTGCACATGCCGGTGATTGTCGGCCGCACCTACCGGCAGACCCCGGTCTTCAGCGGGGTCATCTCCTCCCTGGTCCTCAACCCGGCCTGGGAGGTGCCGCAGAGCATCGCCGGCAAGGATATCCTGCCCCAGGTCCGGAAGAACCCCTCCTACCTCAGCCAGCACAACTATCAGATTTTCCGGGGCTGGGAGCCGGAGGCCCCGGCCATCGATCCTGCCAGCATCGACTGGCAGTCCTTGCCGGCCGGGAAATTCCCCTTCCGCCTCCGCCAGCAGCCGGGGCCGAACAACGCCCTGGGCCGGTTGAAGTTCCTTTTCCCCAACAAATACGATGTCTACCTGCACGACACCCCGGGCCGGGAGCTTTTCCGCAAGGAGTCGCGCACCTTCAGCTCCGGCTGCATCCGGGTCGCCAGGCCGGTCGAGCTGGCGCTGGCCCTGCTGGCCGGCTCGCCCCTGGCCGAGCCGGAAGCCCTCGCCGCGGCCCTCGCCACCGGCAAGACCAGGCAGGTCCCCCTGCCCAGGCCCATCCCCGTGCACCTCGTCTACCTGACCGCCTGGGTGGACCGCGCCGGCACCCTCCACTTCCGCTCCGACATCTACAACCGGGACCGGCTCGAGGAGGGGACGGAGGACTCCGCACCCCCCCAAGCAGAAACGCCTGGGGAGAATCTTCTCCCGACCAACCCTCTCGCCCCTGCCAAATAGACACTCAAGGAACCCCTCCATGCACTGGCTCTCCGACCCGCAGGCCTGGCTTGCCCTGGCCACCCTCACCGCCCTGGAGATCGTCCTCGGCATCGACAACATCATCTTCATCACCATCCTCACCGGCCGGCTGCCCGAAGCACAGCGCGGCAAGGCGAGAACCCTGGGCCTTGCCCTGGCGATGCTGACCAGAATCGGCCTCCTGCTTTCCCTGGCCTGGGTCATGAGCCTCACGGAGCCGCTCTTTGCCGTGCTCGAAAAGGGTTTCTCCGGCCGCGACCTTATCCTGCTGGTGGGCGGCCTCTTCCTCCTGGGCAAGAGCACCCATGAAATCCATACCAGCCTGGAAGGAGTGGAGGAAGAGGGCACCCGGTCCCGGCCCCTGGCCAGCTTTGCCGGGGTTCTTGTCCAGATCGCCCTCATCGATATCATTTTTTCGCTGGATTCGGTGATCACCGCGGTGGGGCTGGCCCGGCACCTGCCGGTCATGATCCTGGCCATTGTCACCTCGGTGGGGGTGATGCTCTTTGCCGCCGGGCCGGTGGGCAATTTCGTGGAAAGGCATCCGACCCTGAAGATGCTCGCCTTGAGCTTTCTCCTGCTGATCGGCTTCACCCTCATGGGCGAAGGCTTCGGCCTGCATATTCCCAAGGGCTACATCTATTTCGCCATGGCCTTTTCCATGGGGGTGGAAATGCTGAACCTCAAGATGCGGGCCAAGACAGCCAGACCGGTCAAGTTGCACGGACCCGCTTCCGGGGCGTGAGAGGGGGGTGAGGGAGAAGTGAGAGAATGGCCGCGCTGAGCCAACGGTCTGAAAAACTTCGAAATTCTTCTTGATGGGCCAACGCCCATGCTGGGACGGCAGAGCCCCCCCGGGGGGGAGAAGGTCTGGCTGCTTTCGGCCAGCATGCTGGAAGGCGCGAAAGCCCCTACCTGTTGAACTCCGGATAATGTCGCTTCAGGCACTCCGGGCAGACCCCGTGGCTGAATTCCGCCCCGGAGTGCCTCCCCACATAGGCCTCCAGCTGCTGCCAGGCCCCCTGCTCGTCGCGGATCTTCTTGCAGAAACTGCAGATCGGCAACAGGCCGCTCAAGGTCTTGACCTCGTCCAGGGCCTGTTGCAGCTCGACGATCAGCTGCTCCCCCTCCTCCTGATAGCGCTTGCGCTGGGCGACCTCCGCCTGCAGGGCGGCGGTGCGCGTCGCCACCACCTCCTCCAGATGATCACGGTGCTGGCGCAACTCCCGGGACATGCCGTTGAAGGCTTCGGCCAATTCCCCCAGTTCGCTGCTTTCGGGCACCGGCACCTCCTCGCCGAGATGGCGGGCGTCCTCGGTGATCAGCCGCGCCTTGTCCCGCATCCGCCCCAGCGGCAGCAGCAGGTAGCGGCGATTGACCACGAAATGCAGGGCAAAGAGGGCCGCCAGGAGAAGGAGCAGGAGCGCCGAGCTGCGGAAGGCGACCCGATCGGCGTGGCCATAGGCGGCGGCCAGGGGGATGCGGACCGAAACGGCCGAGATCACCTCGCCGGCACTGCGGCCGAAGCTGCGCTCCGGGCCGTAGACGGCGACCAGACCCTCCGGTGCCAGCTCCGGCGAGTTGTGACAGCGGAGACAGGCATCCTCCAGCCGCTCGCCGCGCCGCAGGACAAAGAAATAGGGCTCGCCGTCCCAGACCCGCACTCCGGAGCGCTTCTGAAGCTCGGGATTCTGGTTCAGTTCGGCGATGAACTGCCGTTCGAAATCATCCGCCTCGTTTTCCGGGCTCCGGGCGTTGACCGCGGCTTCCTTGTAATAATAGCCGGTCTCGCTCCGCTTCTTGAAGTAGGCGTAGATTACGCGGTTGGCGTGGGTGGAGGACATCCAGACCGGATCAAAATAGCCCTCCGGCATATACTTGTCGATGATGGGGAAAAGCTGGGGCTTCAGCTGCTGGTTGAAGTAGTCGTGGATGGACATGGAGCGGTCGAGCAGGATCAGGGCCTTGGCCTCGGCCTCTTCCAGGGCGCTGACCCGCATGGCATGGTGGAGCAACAGGACCATGAGGCCGCCGGCCACGGCAAAGCCGGCCAGCATCCCGCCGTGCAGAAAAAAACTGAGCCTTCGTCCTTGCATCTGCTCTTTTCCTCCGTGCCGACTCCGGCCGCTCTTGCTTGCGGCGCCAGGCCTGCGCTTTCCCGGCAGCCTGCTGGTTCAGGGCCTTGACCAGAAGCCTCTCCCACGCTAACGACAGCCTGCGGCGATTGCAATCATTTTCTTGCCCTGGCTGGACCAGGGACTGTCCTGACTGCCTGGCGGTGCCGCATGTATTCTGCCAAATTCCCACAGCCATCACCCCCTTCCCAGCACCGTCCGCACCTTGACGGAGAGATCCTTGAGGGAGAAGGGTTTCTGGATAAAGTGCAAGCCCTCGTCCAGCACGCCCCGATGGGTGATGACATCGGTGCTGTAGCCGGACATGAACAGGGTTTTCATCTGCGGACAGCAGGAGGCAAGATGCTCGGCAAGCTCCCGGCCATTCATCTCCGGCATGACCAGGTCGGTTATGAGCAAATCAATCTCCCGGGCATGTTCCCTGGCCAGGAGGATGGCCTGCCCCGGCGCCCTGGCCGTCAACACCCGATAGCCCAATCGTTCCAGTATGGTTTTGCCAAGCGTCAGGATTGCCTCCTCATCCTCAACCAGCAACACCATTTCACCATTGCCCGGCGGCACATCCTCCGTTGCGGCAACGCTTTCCCGCTCGACCGCGCCCTCGTGCCGGGGCAGGTAGACCTGAAAGGAGGTCCCGCGGCCCGGCTCGCTGTCAACGATGATGAAGCCGTTGTTCTGCTGGACGATGCCGTGGACCGTGGCAAGCCCCAGACCGGTTCCCTTCCCCAGGGCCTTGGTGGTGAAAAACGGCTCAAAGATATTGCTGAGGGTCTCCCGGTCCATGCCGCCGCCATCGTCACTGACCGCCAGCATGGTAAAATCGCCGGGCATGAATCCCTCCTGCTCCTGACCGCAGGCCTCAGCAACGGTTATCCGCCTGGTTTCAACGACTATTTTCCCCACGCCGCCAATGGCGTCGCGGGCATTGGTGCAGAGGTTGGCCAGGATCTGGTCGAGCTGCGCCGGGTCGATGCGGACCGGCCACAATGCCTCTCCCGGCAACCAGACCAGTTCGATGTCTTCTCCGATCAGCCGGCGCAGCATCCTGAGCGTCGCCGCCAATGCCTCGTTGAGATCGATGACCTTGGGTTCCACGGTCTGCTTGCGCGCGAAAGCCAGCAGCTGACGGTTGATATCGACGGAGCGCCGGGCGGCGGTCAGCACCGCCTCAAGGTCGGCGCGCAGCGGGTCCGAGGACGACATCTTGGCCAAGGCCAGCTCCGTATACCCGAGGATCACGCTGAGCATGTTGTTGTAGTCATGGGCAATCCCGCCAGCCAGCCTGCCCACGGACTCCATCTTCTGGGCCTGCCGGTAATGCTCCTCCATCTTCCGTTTCTCGGTGATGTCGTGGATGACGGCATGCAGAAACGGCTCGCCCCTGATGACGATGGTGCTGGAAAACACCTCGACATCCCTGAAGGAGCCGTCGGCCAGGCGGTGGCGGAATTCCGCCTGGGGTTCCGTGTTCTCGTTCACCACTTCCCTTTCCGGCGTGCTGCCGGCGGCCGGAAGTGTGATATCCTGGATGCGCATTTTGCGCAGCTGCTCCCGGGACCAGCCATAAAATCTCTCAGCCGCCTCATTGGCCTCGACAATGTTGCCGCTCCCGGGGCTGATGATGAGCTTGACGGCCGCATGCTTCTCAAAAATATCGCGGAATTTCTCCTCGCTTTCGCGCATCATCTCATTGGCCCGGCGCAGATCGCCGGTGGCAGCCCTGACCTGCCGGCGCAGCACCAGGATAAACGCCACCGAGGCGAGCAGCACCCCACCGAGGATGCCCAGCGCCCAAAGGAACTGCCTCGGGAAAACATTTTTCGGCGGTTGCCTGATCCAGGCCTGCAACGCCTGGTAATAGACAGAGCCCGGCTGGGTTGCCAGCATCTCCAGATTTGCATCTATTCTCCGGAGCAAATCGGCATTGGCCCCCGCCGCCGTGGCGAAATACAGGGAAACCGGATTGAAGACGATGGGCGTCTTCTCAAGGCCATACTGCCGGTGAAAGGAGTCCCCGAAAAGCTGATTTGCCACAGCCACATCCGCAGCGCCCCGGGCCGTGGCGGAAAACGCCTCTTCATGCGACTGCGTCCCGACAAAATCAATCCGCAGGCCAAACCCCTTTGCCATCTGCGCCAGAAGGCTTTGCTGGATCGAGCCCTTCAGCACGGCGATCCGCTTGCCATTCAAATCGGCGATGCTGTTCAGCCCTTCCGATCGGCTGGCATATGTCGTCGCCCAGCTGTTGAGCACCTCCCTGCTGTGAAAATCGAACTTCCGGTCCCGGTCCGGCGAAAAGGCCACATCCGGCATCAAGTCGAGCCGCCCCTGTTCCAGGGCATCGAGGCATGCCTCCCATTCGCAGGGGACATAGAGCAAACGCCAATTTTCCTTGCCGGCAATCTCGTTGAGGATGGTGGGGAAAATGCCGGCTGCCCCCCCTGCCTCATCGGTGAAGATTTTGGGCTTGTTTTCATACAGCCCGACGCGCACGGTCCGGGAGTGCGGCCCAGCGGCAACCTGGTTATTCTGGCCATGTCCCTCCAGACCGGCCGCGGCGTTTTGTACGCACACCATGGGCAGCGCGTAAAGCCCTGGCACCATCTGCAGGCAGAGCCAGAAAAACACCATTTTCCGGCAAATGGGCCTGCCTCTCTGGTATGAATGTTTTGTTTCCATCTCCCTCAACTCCCACCCAGCCGGGGCATCTCCGTGCGCGCTTATCGTTGCGTGACAATCGGCAGGCACGGCGCCCAACAGCAGCACCTGCCAGCGATTCTTGTTTTTTCCTCCTGAGCTGCCCATCCTCTTCGAGCTGCTCCCCCGCTGGTCCGCCGGGCAGATCTTCCATTCCCCCTGCATTTTCCCATGGTGCAAACTCACCTATCTTAATCTGTAACTTCTCTGCAAGTGAATACTTATATGGAAAAAATCGCCTGAGCTGCCCGGGGCATGGCCGGCCTTTTGCCGGATAGGCAAAAATTCGCATTCCCTTTCCCGGAGCGTCGGTTCTGCTGTCCTGTTCACAAAAAACTTGCTATGCTGCCCAGATGTGGAGATCCGAACAGAGAGAAGGGCACTGTGCGCCAGGCAATAACCGCAAGCCCAGATGATGCCAGCATGCCCACGCTGGGCATGCTGGCGAAGGCAGCCAACAGATTCCAGTCCTGGCTGATGGCGTAAAAAATTATCCGGAAAAACCATGATTTTTCAATTGAGCGAGATAATCGGCCAGGACAAGGCCAAGGAGCTGCTGCGCCGGGCCGTGGACCGGCGGCGGATGAGCCACGCCTTCCTTTTCAAGGGGCCGACCGGGGTGGGCAAGAAAACACTGGCCCAGGTCTTTGCCGCCTACATCAACTGCCATGCCCGCGCACAGGAGGAACCCTGCGGAGAGTGCCCCTCCTGCCGGAAGTTTGCCTCCGGCTCTCACCCTGATTTCCTGCTCATTGAGCCGGAGGGGGCCGCCATCAAGATCGACCAGGTGCGCGCCCTGAAAAAGGCCCTGGCCTTCCCCCCTCTGGAGGCGCAATACCGGACGGTTCTCCTTGCCGAGGTCCACACCATGCGGCGGGAGGCGGCCAACAGCCTGCTGAAGACCCTGGAAGAGCCGCCGCCCGGCACGGTGCTCATCCTGACCGGCGACGAGGCGAGCGGCATCCTGCCCACCATCCTCTCCCGCTGCCAGACGATCCCCTTTTTCCCTCTGCCCAAAGCGGAGCTCGCCGCGCACCTGCGGCTGGAAGCGGAACTCGATGCAGAAAGTGCCGCCACCCTGGCCGCGCTGGCCGAAGGCAGCCTGGGCCGGGCCCGGCTCCTGCAGAAAAAAGGCCTGCTCCCCCTGCGGCGGCGGATCATTGAGACCCTCCTCGGCCTCGCCCCGGACAGCCCGGCCGCTGTTTCCCCCATCCTTGAGCTGGCCGAGACGACAGCCAAGCTCAAGGAAGACCTGCCGGAACTGCTCGACCTGCTCAAGACCTGGTTCCACGACCTGCTCCTCGCAGCCACGGGGGGTGGGGACCGGGTGAGCAACCGCGACCTCCTTCCCTTCTTCGCCGGGGCGGGCCAGCGCTGGAGCGACACGGCCCTGAGCGAGCGGCTCGCCCTTTTTGCCGCCGCGCAAAAACAGCTCAACCGCAACTGCAACCCAGCCGCGGTGTGTGAAGTGCTTTTCTTTGCCCTGCTTTAATGGTATGGTTGCAAACTTGGTGGTCTCGCAAATTCAGCAAAAACACAAAGGTCCGTGACACACAATCAAAGACATCCGAAGTGAAAACAGATGTCGGCGCGTCTTGTTGCGACGTCAGCAAACTTGGTGGTCTCGCAAAACCCGCCGCGAAGGCCGGAGCCGGGCCGCCGTTTTCGCAAACTCGACCATACCCCTTGAGGCGCCCGCTGGCCAGGCCGCGTGCCTGCCCGGCGAAGCACCAGTTACCCTGGCACCCTGTCCCGGTGCCGCTTGAGATGGAGCCATGGAAAATACCCAGGAAAGAACGGCGGATCCCGCCGCGCACCTTGCCGAAGCCGAGGTTGCCGGAGAGCAGGAAGAACAGGAGCAGGGCGGCGCCCCGGACAGTTGCCACACCATCCAGTTCCGGCCCGGTGAGCAGCTCTCCTCCGCGGTTACGCGCATTCGGGATCTCAAATTCCACGAAATCGTCATGGTCCAGACCGATCATGGTCTGGAGCCGGCGGCCATCCATGCCAGGACCCCGCCCTGCCCAGGGCGGAGCGAACCGGAACAGCTGGGCACCTTCCTCATCGTCCGCCGCGCCTCCAGGGAAGAGGTGGAGAAATTCGACCGCCTCATCGAACGCGAGCAGGAGGCCTTCCGGGTCTGCCAGCAGTTCATCGCCAAGCACCGGCTGCCCATGAAGCTGATCCGGGTGGAACGGTACATGAACGGCAGCAAGATCATCTTCTTCTTCACCGCCGATACCCGGGTCGACTTCAGGGAGCTGGTCAAGGATCTGGTTCAGGAGTTCCGCACCAGGGTGGAGATCCGCCAGGTCGGGGTGCGGCACGAAACCAAGATGATCGGCGGCCTGGGCTGCTGCGGCCGGGAGCTCTGCTGCTCCTCCTTCATCAAGAACTTCGCCCCGGTTTCCATCAAGATGGCCAAGGAGCAGGGGCTGCCGCTCAACCCGGCCAAGATTTCCGGCATCTGCAACCGCCTGCTCTGCTGCCTCACCTACGAATACGACACCTACCACGCCCTGAGAAAAAAAATGCCAAAAGCGGGCAAAACCATTACATTGGGCGAGAAAAACTACAAGGTGATCAAGGTCAATCCGCTGGAGGAAACCATCGAGGTGCACTGCCTCGACAGCCAGGAAAAGAACATCGTTCTCGACAAGGAAGAGTGGCGCAAGGCCAGGCCTCCGCAGGGCCAGGGCGTCGGCCAGGGCCAGCCCCAACCCGGCGAGGGGGGCGGCAGAAGGAAAAAAAGCAGGAACTCCAAGCCCCCGGAAGGGGAAGAACCGCAATGAACTACTACATCACCACCCCGATTTTCTATGTCAATGCGCAGCCGCACCTGGGCCATGCCTATACCACGGTGGTGGCCGACGCCATCGCCCGCTTCCAGCGCCTGAACGGCAAGGAGGTCCGCCTGCAGACCGGCACCGACGAGCACGGCGACAAGATCGTGCAGGCGGCCGAGGCCGCCGGCGTTTCCGTCCGTGCCTACGTCGACTCGATCAGCGCCCTCTTCCGGGCCGCCTGGCCGCCGCTGGCCATCAAGGCCGACAACTTCATCCGCACCACCGACCCCGCCCACATCGCCACGGTGCAGGGCATCCTCCAGAAGGTCTACGAACAGGGCGACATCTACTTTGCCGACTACACCGGCCTCTACTGCAAGGGCTGCGAGCGCTTCCTCACCGAAAAGGAGCTCGTGGAGGGCAAATGCCCGGACCACCTCAGCGAGCCGGAAAAAATCACCGAACAGAACTACTTTTTCCGGATGGGCAAGTACCAGGACTGGCTCCGCGACCATATCCAGGCCAACCCCGACTTCATCCAGCCGGAGCGCTACCGCAACGAGGTTCTCTCCTTCCTGAAGGAGCCCCTGGAGGATCTCTGCATCTCCCGGCCCACCTCCCGGCTCACCTGGGGCATCCCCCTGCCCTTTGACGAGCGCTTCGTCACCTATGTCTGGTTCGATGCCCTGATCAACTACCTCACCGGCCTCGGCTATCCGGACGGCGCCGATTTCGCCCGCTACTGGCCGACGGCCGAGCATGTGATCGCCAAGGACATCCTCAAGCCNNGCCGACCATGCTCAAGGCCATGGGTCTGGCGCCCTACCGGCGGCTCCATGTGCATGGCTACTGGAACATGAACGAGACCAAGATGTCCAAGAGCCTCGGCAACGTGGTGCGGCCCGGCGAGCTGGTGGCGGCCTACGGCGCGGACACGGTGCGCTACTTTCTGCTCCGGGAGATGGCCTTCGGGGTGGACGCCGGTTTTTCCCTGGAAGCTCTGGTGGCCCGGCGCAATTCGGACCTGGCCAACGACCTGGGCAACCTCTTTTCCCGCTCGCTGACCATGGTGAAGAATTTTGCCGGCAGCGCGGTGCCAGAGCCGGGCAGCCCCGGTGAGCAGGACCGGGAACTGGCCGAGGCCGCGCTGGCCATGCTGGGCCGTTATGCGGAGCAGATGGAGCATTTCTCCTTCCACCGGGCCCTGGCCGAGGTCTGGGAGGTGATCAGCCGCGCCAACAAGTACATCGTCGGCAACGCTCCCTGGGAGCTGGCCAAGGATCCGGCCCAGGCCGGGCGGCTGGCCACGGTCCTCTATTCTCTCCTCGAGGCCCTGCGCCTCATCGCCCTGACCCTGGGGCCGATCATGCCGGAAACGGCGGCGAAGATGAACCAGGCCCTGGGGGTGGCTCCCAGCCCGGAGCTTGCAACCCAAGGCAAATGGGGAGTGCTTGTCCCTGGCAGCGCCGTCAGCCCCGGGGCCCAGCTTTTCCCCAGGCTGGAAAAGGAAGAAAAGGCCCCAACCGCGCCGGCCAAAAAGGAAGGCAAGAACGCAGATAAAAAGCCGGCGGACCAGGAAGCGGCGCCGGCCGAGGAAGGGCTCGTCTCCTATGCCGATTTCCAGAAACTGGAACTGCGGGTGGCCCGCATCACGGCCGCGGAAAAAATCGCCAAATCCGACCGCCTTCTGAAGCTGACCGTCCAGGCGCCGGAGGAACGGACCATCGTCGCCGGGATTGCCCAGCACTACCAGCCGGAAGAACTCCTTGGCCGCCAGGTGATCATCGTCGCCAACCTCAAGCCCGCCAAGCTGATGGGCGTCGCCTCGCACGGCATGGTGCTGGCGGCCAAGGAGGGAGAGCGCCTGGTGCTCTCCACCGTCTCCGACACCATCGCCCCGGGCAGCAGGGTGGCATGAACAAAAGGCTTGCCGCAGACAGCCTTGCCCCCTATCTGGAGCTTGAGGAGCAGGCCCGACGCTATCCCCTGCACAGCCTGCACCTCCAGGGCGGCAGCGACCACTCGCCCCTCGGCCTGCTCCTGGTGGCGGACGGCACCTCCGGCCGGGAGCTGGAGCAGGCCCTTGCCGCCCTGGACCTGGGCAGCCGCCACTTCGGCCGCCACCAGCCCGGCAGCGATCCCGCCCGGGAGGAGAGCGAGGCCCTGCCCGACGCGGCATGGCTGCAAAGGCAGCTCCACGTGGAGCTGGACCGGGTGACCCGCACCCGGCTCCCCTGCGCCCTCCTGCTGCTCGCCCCCGCCGGGGCGTCCCGACGCAGCGAACGATCCCTCGCCCTGGCGGCCCTGGCCCTCGCCCCCTGCCTGCATCAGGTCGATCTCCTGGCCCGCTGGCGAAAAGATCTCCTGGCCCTGGTCCTGCCCGGCACCAATCTGGGCAAGGCGAGAAAGCGGGCGGCGGAAATCAGGGCCCACCTGCGCCCCTCCGCGACAAGGCCCGGCCCGGCCGTGGGCATCGCGGTCTGCCATGCTTACGAGAGCATTGCCCCCGGGCAGCTGCTGGCCCTGGCCGAAGAAGCCCTGGGACGGGCAGGCAAAGACGGCGCCGAGGCGATCTGCCACGCCGCGCCCCCGGCCAGGCCCGAGGACTCCTGTCAGGTAACGGTGGAAGAACGCGCGCAACTTTTCAGTTTCTTGCAAAAGGAAGCCTGTTTATGAGCAAAACCAGCAAGCATGCCCCGAAAATCATCTGCATCAGCAGCGGCAAGGGCGGGGTCGGCAAAACCTCCTTTTCCGTGAACGTGGCCACCGCCCTTGCCCAGAGCGGCAAGAAGGTGCTGCTCATCGACGGCGACCTGGGGCTGGCCAACGTCGATGTGGTCCTGGGCATCAATGTCCGCCACACCATGCGGGAAACCATCGAAGAGGGACGGGAGCTGGCGAGCTGCCTGGTGGAGATCACCCCCGGCTTCCAGGTGCTGCCGGCAAGCTCCGGGGTGCCGGAGATGGCCAGCCTCTCCTACGAGGAACAGGCCTTTCTCACCAGCAGCCTGGAGGAGATCATCGACCGCTTCGACTATGTGCTGGTGGACACCGCCGCCGGCATCGGCGAGTCGGTGCTCTGGTTCAACACCTGGTCCCAGGTCAACATCGTCATCCTCACCCCGGACCCGACCTCGCTCACCGACGCCTATGCCCTGATCAAGGTGCTCGCCACCCGGCACGGGAAAAAGCACTTTCACCTGCTGATAAACAGTGTAAAATCGAAAAAGGAAGGCAAGGAGGTTTTCGACAACATGCGCACGGTCTTGGAACGCTTCCTGCAAATCCGTCCCCTCGCCCTGGGCGCCATGCCGCAGGACGCGCAGGTCTCCCAGGCCATCCGCCAACAGAAGCCCTTCCTGCTCGCCGCTCCGGAAAGCCGCGCCAGCCAGGAAATCATGGCCGTGGCCCAGCGCATCCTGGCCCTGTAACCATCCGGCTCCGCCGCCCCGCCGGGACAGCGCCTTGCCGGTTCATTTTTTTTGCTTGCAGCACGAAAGAGGTTCTCCATGTTTATCATCAGCAATTTCTTCGGCGCCCTGGCCAGTCTGCTCGACTTTGCCCTGAGCGCCTACATGTGGATCATCATCGGCCGGGCCATCATCTCCTGGGTGAACGCCGATCCCTACAACCCCATTGTCCGCTTCCTCTACGAGGTCACCGAGCCGGTACTCTCCCGGATCCGCCGGGTGGTGCCGATCTTTGCCGGCGGCCTCGATTTTTCGCCGATGATCCTGATCCTCGCCCTGATTTTCCTGCGCAGCTTCCTGGTGCCGACCCTGCACCAGCTGGCGAGAACCATGGGCTGATTCCCCCTTCCAGGCCGTTTTCAACGCAGAACAAAGGAGCCGCGACATGAGCCTCTCAGCGCAAGATATCCAGTCCCAGCAGTTCCATGTCCGCTTTCGCGGCTTCGACGCCGAGGAGGTCGATGACTTCCTGGAAAAGGTGGCCACCGCCTTCCAGTCCCTGAGCGAGGAGAATCGCCGGGTCAAGGAGCAGGCGGAGTCCCTGGAAAAGGATCTGGCCACCTACCGCAATCAACAAAAGGCCTTTCAGAACGCCATTGTCGCCGCGCAGTCCATTGCCGACGAGATGAAGGAAAAAAGCAGGATCGAGGCGGAGGAGATCGTCGAAGCGGCCCATGCGGAAGCGCGCCGGCTGCTCGACGAGGCGAACGGCGAGGTGGTGGCCCTGGAGCGGGAGCTCGACCGCCTGACCGCCCTCAAGGCCCAGATGCGGGAAGAGCTGAGTCAGCAGCTCAACGCCTACCTGGAGATGATCGAGGCCGAGTCCTTTGCCGCGCCGCAGACCGCGCGGGCCAGGACGCCTCTCTTCGCCGGGAGCAAAGACCGGGAAGAGGTGTATGAATGCACGCCCCCCGCCCCGGAGCGAAGTGCGGAAAAGCCCGAGAAAGCAGCGCCCGCCTTTGCCTTTGCCGGCGCGGAGGCGGAGGTGCCCGAGTCGGAAAGGCCCGAGGAGGGAGAAGAGTCCGACCTCTCCGATCTCTATGTCCGGGTCGATCTCCCGGAGGACGTTCTTGACCTGCCGGAGGAGGAAGGGAAAGGGCGCAGGGCCCAGGATATCGACCTGCCCCCCATCGAAGCCGACGAACCCGAGGATCTGCTCTCCCTGGGCCGCGAGGCAGAGGAACCGGCCATCCCCGATCTTGAAGGCGACATGGTCTTCAGCCTGGAAGACCCGCTCGATGAGCAGGGCCCCTCCGTCTCCGCCTGGGAGGACGAGGAGAAGAAAAAGAAGAAGGAGGATTTCGACCCCTACGAATCGCCCCTATGAGTTTTCTCAAAGAGCGCGGGGACGGCTCGCTGAGCATCCGCTTCTACGTCCAGCCCAAGGCCTCGCGCACCCGCATCATCGGTCTGCACGGGGAGGCGATCAAGCTGGGCATCACCGCCCCGCCCGTGGACGGCAAGGCAAACGAGGCGGTGACAGCCTTCGTGGCCAAACTCTTCAAGATTCCCAGGAGCGCGGTCCGCATCGAAAGCGGCGAGACCAGCCGCGGCAAGGTGCTGCGCCTGGAGGGAATCTCCGCCGCCGAGGCCCGGCAGCTGCTCGCGCCGCTGCTTTCCTCGCCCTGAGCGGCCCAGCGCCCGGGGGCTGACCCGGTTCGGAAAGGTATCCCATGCGGCTTCCCAGATGGCTTCCCGCCGGGAGACGGGAATGGCTTTGGTTCGGGGCCCGGCTCTTTGCCGCGGCCCTTGTCCTGACAGGCTCTCTCCTCTATTCCCTCTCCATGCCCCTTTCCTCGGCCCCGCAAACGCTGCCGCCCCTCGCGCCGGGCGAACGGGAACTCGTCCACCGGCTCAAGGTCCATGTGCGGGAGCTTGCCGTTCATATCGGCCAGCGCAATATCTGGACCCCCGGCAGCATGGAAGCGGCGGCCGCCTATATCGAGGCCACCCTCGCCGGCCTGGGCCATGCCCCGGCCAGACAGGAGTTCCCTGTCCTGGGCCGGACCTGCCTGAATCTTGAGGTGGAACTGCCTGGGCATGAAGAGCCCGAGGAAATTCTCGTCGTCGGCGCCCATTACGATACGGTGCCGGGCAGCCCGGGCGCCAACGACAACGCCTCCGGGGTCGCCGCCCTGCTGGAGCTGGCCCGCCTCCTGCGCCAGGAGCAGCCGGGGCGCACCATCCGCCTGGTCGCCTTTGCCAACGAGGAGGCGCCCTTCTACTACAGCGAGGAGATGGGCAGCCGCCGCTATGCCAGCCGCTGCAAAGAACGGCGGGAAAAGATCGTGGCCATGTTCTCGCTGGAAACCCTGGGCCATTACAGCGATGCCAGCGGCAGCCAGGGCTATCCCTTTCCCCTGGGCCTCTTTTATCCGCAGACCGGCAACTTCCTGGCCTTTGTCGGCAATATCCCCTCCCGGCCCCTGGTCCGCCGCGCCATCAGATCCTTCCGCCAGCAGGCCAGCCTGCCCTCGGAGGGCATCGCCGCGCCCGGCCTTGTCACCGGCATCGGCTGGTCGGACCACTGGTCCTTCTGGCAGGAGGGCTACCAGGCCATCATGCTCACCGATACCGCCTTTTTCCGCTCCGCTCATTACCACACCGCCAGGGACACCGAAGAGAAGCTCGACTACCAGCGGCTGGCCAGGGCGGTTTCCGGACTGGCCAGAACCCTGGTCGCCCTGGCCGACGAGAACGGTCAGGGAAAAAACGGGGCACCCATGGAGGCACAACGATGAAAATCGGCATCCTTTCCGACACCCATCTCACCACCATCACCGAAACCTTCAGGAAAACGGTGGAACTCTGCTTCCATGACGCGGAACTGATCCTCCATGCCGGGGATCTCACCGACCTCTCCATCCTGCGGGTCTTTGCCGGCAAGGAGGTGCATGCGGTGCACGGCAACATGTGCTCGGCCGTTACCCGCCAGAGCCTGCCGGCCAGCAAGGAGATCCGGATCGGCGGCTTCACCATCGGCCTCATCCACCGACTGGGCAACACCTATGACTTCGAGGAGCGGCTCAGCGAAGTCTTCCCTGCCGCCGACTGCATCGTCTACGGCCATACCCACCGGCCGGTCTGCCATCGTCTCGGCGGCGTTCTCTACATCAATCCCGGCAGCTTTACCGGCGCCGGCGCCCACGGGCCGGGGGGCACCTTCGCCATCCTCGAGGCAGGCGAAACCCTGCAAGCCCGCATCCTGCAACTGCGAGGAGGAGCATGAAAAATCTCTGGACACCCTGGCGCATGGAGTACATCGAGGGCAAGAGCGGAAAGACCGCCGGCTGCATCTTCTGCGCGGCCCGGGATCGCCCCTCTTCCGCAGAGGATCTCATCCTCTTTCGCGATGCCGCCCTGGTGGTGCTGATGAACCGCTTTCCTTACGCCAACGGCCATCTGCTTGTCGCTCCAACCCGGCATGTCGCCGATCTCTGCGATTTGCACGAGTCGGAACAGAGCGCCATCGCCGCCATGCTGCCCCGCTGCCTCGCCATCCTGCGGCGGCAACTCAAGCCGGCAGGCTTCAACATCGGCCTGAACCTGGGCGAGGCTGCGGGCGCGGGGCTGGCCAGCCACCTGCACTGGCAGGTCGTGCCCCGCTGGCACGGAGACCACAACTACCTGACGGTGCTCGCTGAGATCCGCACCATCCCCGAGCATATCGAGGCCACCTTCGCCCGACTGCTGCCGGAATTCCAGGCTGATTGAGGCAGAGACGGCCGAGGGTGCTCAAGCCCGCAGGCAGACGAGGCCCTTGAGGTAAGCCCCTTCCGGAAAGGAAAGGAGGACGGGATGATCGCCGCCCTGGGTCAGGGAGGCGACAATGCGGGCATCGACCCCGGCGTCCAGGGCCGCGCCGGCGACGATCTTCTGGAAGAGGGCGGCATCGACGCCGCCGGAACAGGAAAAGGTGCAGAGCAGACCGCCGGGGCGCAGGAGCTTGAAGGCGAGGAGATTGATATCCTTGTAGCCCCGGGCCGCCTTCTCCACCTGGGCGCTGGTCGGCGCGAACTTGGGCGGGTCGAGGATGAGGAGATCAACGGAGCGGCCCTGATCGCGGAACTTGCGCAGCAGCTTGAAGGCGTCGCCCTCCTGGAGTTCGAGGCGGGCGGGATCGAGGCCGTTTGCCTCCACATTGCGCCGGACCCGGGCCAGGGCCTCGGCGGAGCTGTCGAGGGCGAGAACCGATCTTGCCCCGCCGGCCAGGGCATTGACGCTGAAGCCACCGGTAAAGGAAAAGCAGTCCAGCACCTCCCTGCCCGCGGCCAGCTGGCGCACGCGCAGGCGATTGTCCCGCTGGTCGAGGAAGAAGCCTGTTTTCTGGCCGCAGGCGACGTCGACCTGAAAGAGCAGGCCATTTTCCCTGGCGGCCACCGGCTGGACAAGCTCCCCCCGCAGCAGGCCCACCGCGGGGGGCAACCCCTCCAGCTGCCTCGCCTCCGCGTCGGAACGCTCATAGACCGCGGCGGCGCCGGTCTCCGCCAGCAGAAGCTCGACAAGCTCCTTTTTCCAGTATTCGGCCCCGGCGGTGAGGGCCTGCACAATCAGGGTCATGCCGTAGCGATCCACCACCAGCCCGGGCAGGCCGTCCGACTCCCCATGGATCAGGCGGCAGGAGTCGGTGACTTTCTCCAGAGCCAAGGCGGCGCGGAGGGCCAGGGCGGCGCGGATGCGCTTGCGGAAGAAATCGAGATCGACCTGTTCCGCTTCGGCAAAGGTCCAGACCCTGGCCCGGATCTGCGAGTGGGGGCTGTAGGCAGCACGGGCCAGAAAAGCGCCGCCGGCCGAGCGCAGCTCCACTGTTTCCCCTGGTTGCGGGTTCCCTTCCAGACGCTGCACCGCTCCGGAAAAAAGCCAGGGGTGCCTGCGGAGCAAAGCTTTGTCCCTGCCGCTTTTCACTACAATGACCGCCATGCCGCCTGCCCTCCGCCAGAGAAAAAAACTACCAGGTCTTGAGTTCCACCCGGTAGATATTGAGGGGTTCATCCCCGTCGGTGTACTTGAATTCGATCCGGTACTGGCCGGCGCTGGTCACTTTGCCCGAGAGGTCGGCGGTAACCGGCTGCACATCGGCATAGGATTTGACCTCGGAAAATTTCGGCCCCTGCAGGAGAGCAGGCTTCCACTCGGCGACCTCGCTGCGGCTGCCGTCAGGCCCGAGCAGGTAGACCTTGCCGTAGGAGTTGCCCGAACGGTTGCCGAAGCCGTAAAAGCGCAGGCTGGCGTTGTTGCCGATCCTCTCCAGATTGAAGGTATAAACATTGTTCACGGTATTGCCTTCCGCCCCGGCCAGGCCGCGGGTGGAATTGACGTGGACCTGGTTGTCCTTGGCCATCCAGCCCGCGGTGGCCGCCGCGGGAGCCTGGCTCTCGGCCGCCGGCTTCGGCGTCGGCGCCGCAGGCACTGAAACCGCGCCAGGATCGGCGATTTTCCGACGCTCGGTCTGCACCACCAGGGCCCCGGCAAGGTCATTTTTGGCGACGAGCTCCTGCTCGAGCTTTTCCAGTCGGGCGAGATAGGCGCTGTTGCCGCCCTGGCCGACCCTGCTCTTGAGATCGGCCAGCTTCTTTTCGTATTTTTCCTCCACCGCCTTGCGGCTTGCCGTCTCCAACGCCTCCTTTTCCTTGCGGTACCTGGCCTCCACGGCCTCAAGCTCCTTGCGCCTTGCCTCCTCCAGGACAGCGGCCTTTTGCCGATACCCCTCGTCCTGCAAGGCGTTCTTCCGCGCCTGCGCATATTCCTCCTCGGCCCTGGCCACCTCCTCCGGAGTGACGGCGTTTTTCATCTCCGCCTCATGGGCCCTGCGCAATTCGATAAGCTGCGGCGGCTCCTTGTCAATGGTGATAATCCCGGCCGCCGAGGCCACACCAGTTCCAGACAGCACCACCACGCCAAGCACCAGAAATTCCCTCCAACGCATGCTTCCCTCCTGATCCTGTTGATTCTCCAGCCCGCCTCCCCTGCCCGGGCTCTGCCCAATCCACGCAGCGCCCGCTGGCTTGCGCGGTTACAACGTAGCGTACCAACAGGATAATTTCAACACCTTCCCTCCCGCCCCTGCGTCCTTTGCTTGACAATTCGCGGAAAACCTCCTATCAATTCACGGTGAATTCGTAAAAATCTCAAAAGGCTACAGGTCCGCTGCGCCAAATCAATGCGTTGCAGCGCAGTACCCGTTGGCTTCGTGGCTTTTTTACGATGCCGACAAGGCAAGGCACAGCGACGAAACCCAGGAAAGCGCACGGCCAGGCACGACAAAGCACCAGAGGCCGCTGCCCTTCTTTCCCAGACCGAGGTTATGAGCACAGCCCCACCAGCCACGACAAAGGTCACCCCCATGATGCAGCAATACCTTGAAATCAAGGCGCAGCATCAGGATGCCATCCTCTTTTACCGGCTGGGCGACTTCTATGAGATGTTCTTCGACGATGCCGTCACCGCCTCACGGGTTCTGGGCATCACCCTCACCTCGCGCAACAGCAAGGACGACGAAAACAAGGTGCCGCTCTGCGGGGTGCCCTACCATGCCGTCACCTCCTACCTGGCCAAGATGATCAAGGCCGGCTTCAAGGTGGCCATCTGCGAACAGGTGGAAGACCCCAAAGAGGCCAAGGGGGTGGTGCGACGGGAGGTGGTCCGGGTGGTCACTCCGGGGCTGGTCACCGAGGAGCAGCTCCTGGACGACAAGGAAAACCGCTATCTGGCCGCAATCTGCCAGAAGGCGGGTGTCTGGGGCCTGAGCCTCCTTGATCTTTCCACCGGAGAATTTCTGGCCAGCGAAAGGGAACAGTTTCCCGATATCCTGGACGAACTCGGCCGGCTGGCGCCTTCCGAACTGCTACTCCCCGAAGAGCTCGCCGGGGACGAATCTCTCCGCGAAGGGCTCCTCCTCGCCCTCCCGCAGGGCTGCCTGACCAAACGGCCGGCAGCAAGCTTTTATCCCGAGACGGCCCGCCAGAATCTCCTCGACCATTTCCGGGTCGCCAATCTGGCCGGCTTCGGCTGCGAGGGACTGAAGGCCGGGGTGGCCGCGGCCGGCAGCCTGCTCGCCTACCTGCAGGAAACCCAGAAAGCGGACCTTGGCCACATTGAGCGGCTGACTCCCATCGAATTCGACCATGTCCTGCTCATGGACGACTCCTCGCGCCGCAACCTGGAACTCACCCAGACCATCATCGGCGGCAAGCGGGAGGGCTCACTGCTCGCCACCCTCGATCTCACCGTCACGCCCATGGGCGCCCGGCTCTTGAAAAAAAGCATCCTCTTTCCCCTTCGGGAGGTGGGGGCAATCCGCCAGCGCCTCGACACGGTGGAGTCCCTGCTGGTCGCGCCCCGGCTGCGGGAGGAGCTGCGGGCCCTGCTCGCAAAGGTTTATGACCTCGAGCGCCTGAACGGCCGGGTGGTCCTCGGTTCCGCCAACGCCCGCGACCTCACCGCCCTCAAGGTGTCGCTGGCCCAGCTGCCCAACCTCCGGAGGGCCTTGGCCGGCGCGGGCGGCCTCCTGGCCGTGCTTGAGGAGGAAATGGACGAACTGGCCGACATCTGCGGCCTGCTTGCGGCAAGCATCCGGGAGGACGCCCCGGTCACCCTCCGGGAGGGCAATCTGATCCAGGAGGGCTATCACCCGGAGCTGGACGAGCTGGCCAGCATCCTGCGCGACGGCAAGGCCCTGATCCTGGGGCTCGAAGCCCGGGAACGGGAACGGACCGGCATTGCCAATCTCAAGATCGGCTTCAACAAGGTCTTCGGCTACTACCTGGAGGTGAGCCGCGGCCAGCTCGCCCATGTGCCCGAGGATTTCATCCGCAAGCAGACCCTGGTCAACGCCGAGCGCTACATCACCCCGGAACTCAAGGAATTCGAGGAGAAGGTCAGCGGCGCCCAGGAAAAACGCCTGGATCTCGAATACCGGCTTTTCGCCGCCATCCGCGCGCAGGTGGCGGCCGAGTCTTCCCGCATCCTGAAGACGGCGGCCCTCCTGGCCCGAATCGACTTTTTCTGCTCCCTGGCCGAGGCGGCCCAGAGATACCATTACTGCAAGCCGGTCATCACCACGGAAGACTCCATCAGCATCAGCGAGGGCCGCCATCCGGTGATCGAACGCACCCTGCCGCCCGGCCGCTTCGTTCCCAACGATGTCCGCCTCGATCAGACCAGCGAAGAGCTCCTCATCGTCACCGGCCCCAACATGGCGGGCAAATCCACGGTACTGCGGCAGACGGCCCTCATCACCCTCATGGCGCAGATGGGCGGTTTCGTGCCGGCGGCCGCCGCCGAGATCGGCGTGGTGGACCGCATCTTCACCCGGGTCGGGGCCATGGACGACCTGAGGCGCGCCCAGTCCACCTTCATGGTGGAGAT
>DDXK01000083.1:0-15705 GCA_002347185.1 Desulfobulbaceae bacterium UBA2262
GACTGCCTGCAATACATCCTGGAGTATTCCTGCGAGAGACATTAGGTGAGCTGCACATCTCCCAGGCCGAGTTCGCCCGCGCCATCGGTGTCTCGCCCATGCGGGTTTCGCATGTCATCAAAGGAACGCGCCCGGTAACGGCGGAACTGGCGCTGTTGTTCGGCCGCGCCCTCGACCAATCGCCGCAATACTGGCTCAATCTGCAAGCAGCCTACGACTTGAAAATAGCTGAGGCCACGCTCGACAAGCTGCTCGCCAACGTCCAGTCGCTGGCCCATGCCTGATCGATGTGCTACCACTTTCCGGATTTCCGGGGACACAATACCTGTTTTTAGGCCAAGGAAAACCAGGCCGGAAGCCCGTTACATAACGACTCAACAAATAGGATGTCCCAAGATACCAGATACCACTATGGGGAAAATCCCAACCGCTATTCCTTGATTTGGTCCACGCTCAGCCCCTATGATTTCCGGGGACACAATACCTATTTTCTTGCCAATCTCCTATTTCGCAGGGTACCTTCTTAACATGGCACGCATGGCAAGGGTGGTATTGCCCGGTTATCCTCATCACATAACCCAACGCGGCGTTCGTTCCATGGAAATCTTCCATACCGACGACGACCGGCATGAGTACCTGCGTCTGATGCGCCAGCAGGGCGACCGTTTCGGCCTGCGCTTTATCTCCTACTGCCTGATGAGCAACCATGTCCATCTGGTCGCGGTACCCGAACAGGAAGACTCTTTGGCCAGGGCCATCGGCGAGGGGCACCGGCTCTACACCCGCATGGTCAATTTCCGGCAGAACACCAGAGGATATTTATTTCAGGGGAGGTTCTTTTCCTGCCCCCTTGACGAGAAATATCTCTATGCCTGTGTGCGTTATGTGGAGCGAAATCCCCTTGGAGTAATCAAGGAGATAAAGCATGCCTGGGACTACGAATGGTCCAGCGCCCGGTATCATGCGGGAATGGTCGATCATGACCCGCTGGTGACGGAAGACGGGATGCTCGCAGGGATCGACGACTGGCGTCTTTTCCTGTCAAAAGAAGACGACGATCTTGATGCTCTCCGCGAAAAGACACGGACCGGAAGGCCATGTGGCAACGAGACCTTCTATGAAAAGGCGGAACGTCTCAGTGGCAGGGTCTTGCGCCAAGGAAAACCAGGCCGGAAGCCCGTTACAAAACGACCCAACAAATAGGTATTGTGTCCCCAGATACCTGCCGACTTGCTCCCACCGGCCTCCCGTGTTATATTATTGTATAATTTCAAAAGGAGGCTGCGCCATGCACACAACCTGTTTGCGGAAAGTCGGCGGCTCGGTGATGTTGGCGGTCCCCCCCGCCATTCTGGAAATACTGCATTTGCATGCAGGGGCCACGGTCGGGGTGACTGTTGCTGATGGCCGTCTGGTGGTTGAACCTCAACGACGCCGCTACACACTGGAGGAGTTGTTGGCTCAATGCGACCCCAAGGCAAAAATGACCGATGATGACCGGCAATGGCTTGAGTCCGAGGCGACGGGAGGAGAGCTGCTTTGAAGCGGGGGGAAATCTATCTGGTGTCGCTTGATCCCACCTCCGGACGCGAACAGCAAGGGAAACGTCCGGTTCTGGTTGTTTCGCCAACACCATTCAACCGGGTGACGAAGATCCCGATCGTACTGCCAATTACAAGCGGCGGTGATTTTGCCAGGACCAAGGGTTTTGCCGTGTCGTTATCAGGCGCCGGCACTGAAACGACAGGCGTTATTCGTTGCGATCAGCCCCGCACCCTTGACCTTGCGACCCGCCACGCCAGAAAGCTGGAAAGCGTCCCGGATTCAATAATGAATGAAGTTCTTGCTAAGTTGATCCCGCTTTTTGAATAAAATGGATGAAGTGAGGGAAAAGGGGTCATCCCCTTTTTGTGGTCTCTCTCAGCTGGCTTTTCGACACGCAGACAAACGGAGGGAAGGGTATGGACATCAAAACCTGGGATGGCGACAAGGTCACGATCTCGATCGATTATGACAAGTGCAACGGCAACGGCGCCTGCGTGGAGATCTGTCCGGCCTCGGTCTATGAACTGCAAAACAACAAATCGGTGCCGGTCCACATCGACGAGTGCATCGAGTGTTGTGCCTGCGTTGAAAACTGCCCACAGCAGGCCATCAAACACTCTTCCTGCTGAGCGTCCGAACGAAAAATGGCCCTGCCGCACGGGGGAATGTGACAGGGCGAAGCAAAAGGGGGTCACCCCCCTTTTTTTCATCAACATCAAACGCCGAAAGCCTATTTTTTCAGGATATCGGGATCGGTGCCGTGACGGTTGATGGCATAGGAGCCGGTCTTGCCCACAAAGGGCAGCGCCAGCATGGAGAAGAGGTTGTTCTTCCTGGGGTCGCGGAACTGGGCCAGGCCGATGGCCATCCCTTCGTGGCCCAGGGCGGGCTGGGCCCGGTAGGTGCCGAAAAGACGGTCCCACCACGGAAAATTGAAGCCGAAATTGCTGTTGGTTTCGCGGATGGTCACCGAATGGTGCACCCGATGCATGTCCGGGGTGACGACGAGGAGGCGCAGATATCTGTCCAGGGCGAGCGGCAGCCGGAAGTTGCCGTGGTTGAACATGGCGGTGCCGTTGAGGATTATCTCAAAAAGTATCACCGCCGGCACCGATGGCCCCAGGGCGGCGATGACCGTCAGCTTGATGACCATGCTGATCATGATTTCGATGGGGTGGAACCGGAGCCCGGTGGTGACATCGATGTCCAGGTCCGCGTGGTGCATCATGTGCAGCCGCCAGAGAAGGGGAACGGCATGGAACATCAGATGCTGGAGGTAGACCACCAGGTCCAGGGCGAGAATGCCGAGGAGAAGCGCCAGCCATTCGGGCAGGGCCAGGTTGTTGAGCAGACCCCAGCCGTTTTCCCGGGCAGCCGCGGCCACCTGCACGCCGATGATGGGGAAGGCAAGCCGCACCGCCACGGTGCTCAAGGCCACAATGCCGAGATTGCTCAGCCAGCGGATGGGCCTGGGGCTGTTAAGCCTGCGGCGGGGGGCCAGGATCTCCAGCCCGGCCACGACAAGAAGAATGCCAAAGAAAAATGCCAGTCTGATCTGCGCTTCGTTTTCCATACTCTCCCCTGCTCCTTTGCAGCCCCACGCATCGGCTCAATACAGTCATCCCAACGGTTCCGCCCCTTAGGGTACAGGGTTTTTCCGTTTTTTCGCAACCAGGGAATGAGAGGGGCTGATCCGCTCCCGCCCTCCCCGTCTCCTTGCGTCTCCGGAACGATCCGGAGTTGCCTTTGTCCTCCCGAGAGAGTAAACAGAAAAAAAATCGCTCCCCGCCTTTCCTGTCAGGACCAGTGCCGGGCCGCACAAGGGGCCGGAGCAAGAGCCCCTGAACGCCCATGAACCTGCCCATCCTTCTGCTCATCAATCTCCATTCCAAGCAGGGCCTTGCCCGGTTCGGCGAGGCGGTGGCCTGCTTCAACGACCTGGGGGTGCAATACATCGTGGGGCAGATCCGGGATTCCGCCGACTTTGCCCATTCCATCCGGCATTACCGCGACAAGGTTTCCGCGGTGGTGATCGGCGGCGGCGACGGCACCTTCAACGTCGCTGTCGATGCCCTGGTGGAGAGCGGCCTGCCCCTGGGCATCCTGCCTCTGGGAACGGCCAACGACCTGGCCCGCACCCTCAACCTGCCCGCTTCCCTTCCCGAAGCCTGCGCGGTGATCGCGCAGGGCTATCGGCGCCGCATCGACCTGGGCCGGACCAACGGCAAATATTTTTTCAACGTGGCCAGCTGCGGCCTCAGTATCGCCATTACCCAGCAGCTCTCCAAGGGGCTGAAGCGCCGGTGGGGAGCGCTTGCCTATGCCATCGCGACCCTGCGGACCCTTTTGACCGCCCGGCGGTTCGAGGCCTTGATCCAGGTGGACGACGGCGAGGAGCTGCATCGCCGTTCCCTGCAGATTGCCGTCGGCAATGGACGTTACTACGGAGGCGGCATGACGGTCGCAGAGGACGCCGCCATCGACGACCAGCTCCTGGATCTCTACAGCCTGGAAATGCCTCACTGGTGGCATATCTTTTTTCTGCTCCCGGCCCTGCGGCACGGCAAATTTGGGGAGCGGATCGGAATCTGGCGGCGGAAGGGAAAGAAGATCAGGATCGCGACCCCGCACCCCAAGCGGGTGAACACCGATGGCGAGATCACCACCAGGACGCCGGCCCTTTTCGAACTGTGTCCCGGGGCGCTGGAGGTTTTTGTGCCCGCGCCGTCCGCTCCGGAGCAAGGGCGGAAGGGAGAGCGCCCCAGCCTCAGCCCGGTCTGACCGGAGCCTTGCCCATGCCGCTTGCGGCGACATAATGGCTGCTGCGAAGCAGAAACCTCTTTTCGACAAGGTGCCACAGCGCGATGGCGGCCACGGCGATGGCCAGGCCGGTGGCGGGCAGAAAGAGCCAGGGACTGCCGGCGAACCAGCCCATTTGCAGAAAGCACTGAATGATCGGGAAGTGCAGGATGTAGACCCCATACGAAAAATCGCCATATCTTCCGAAATTGCCGAGGTAGGGGAAAAGCGCCAGGAAGATGACCACCGTGGCGAGGGCGAAGGGGCTGAGAAGAGGCAGTGGCCAGAAGAGGTTGGCGGCAAGAACAGGCAGGGCGCCAAGGAGAAAGGAGCGCAGGTGGCGTTCAAAAAAAGGCAGGCGATAGTAGAGGAACGCCCCGGCCATGAAGTAGGAAAGCTGACCCGGCAGCTGGCGGCCGAGTTCCAGATAGAGGCCGGAGCCGGTACGCTCCGCCGCCCAGGCACAGAGGCTGGCGTATGCCACGGAGAGGAAGTAGGTGCTGGCGATTATGGGGAGCCGGCCGCAGCGCCTGAAGAGAGCCGCGAACAGAGGAACGCTCAGATAAAACAGCACCTCGATCTTGAGCGTCCACAGCGCGCCGTTCACCGCCGACAGCCTGTTGGTCTCGAAGACTCCGGGGAGGGAGGGCTGAAGGAAGTTGAGGAAGGAGAGATTGGCAAGAAGGTATTTGCCCCAGGCAGGCGAAAAATAGTCCGCAAGCCCTTGTGAGCTGAGAGCCGCCAGCCCAAAGGCGCACAGGATCACCACGGTGCAATAGGCGGGGTAGATCCGGCGGAAGCGTTTCTTGGCAAAAGTGGAGAGAGACGAAGAACGCTCAAAGCTCATGAAGATCAAAAAACCGCTCACGACAAAAAATGCCTTCACCGCCACGGCGGAGGAGAGAAGCCTTTCCAGCCATTCCAGCTCTCGATAGCCGGAAAGCTGCGAGGCGTGAACCAGGTAAACGATGCCGGCGCAGGCCAGGCGCAGGAGATCGAAGTTGTTTCTTGTCAAACGGGCGCTGTCGGGCAACAACTCAGTCTCCTTTCTCGGCAAAAGCCAGCGGCAGGCAATGAATTCCATCAGGAGCCTCTGCGGAGGAGACGAAAATCCTCCAGGGCCAGATAGAGGCAGGGCACCAGCACCAGGGTGATCATGGTGGCGAAGAGGATGCCGAAGCCAAGCGACAGGGCCATGGGGATGAGGAAGCGGGCCTGCCGGGAGGTTTCGAAGATCATCGGCGCCAGCCCGCCGAAGGTGGTGATGGTGGTGAGCAGAATCGGCCGGAAGCGGCGGAAGCCGGCGGAACGGATCGCCTCGTCGGCCTCGCAGCCCGCAAGCCGACGCCGGTTGGCGTAATCGATCAGCACCAGGGAGTCGTTCACCACCACGCCGGAAAGGGCCACTATGCCCATCATGCTCATCAGGCTGAGATCGTAGCCCATGAGCAGGTGACCGAGCACCGCCCCCACCATGCCGAAGGGGATGGCCACCATGACCACCAGCGGCTGGCTGTAGCTCCTGAAGGGCACGGCCAGGAGAAAATAGATGGCGAAGAGGGAAAGGGCGAAACCGCCGAAGAGGCTGCGCAGACTCTCCTTCATCTCGGCCTGCCTGCCCTGGTAGGAATGGGTGAGGCCGGGGAACTCGCGGACCAGCTCGGGGAGAACCGTGCTGTTCAGGGTGGCGATGACCTGATCGCTCTTGCCCAGGGGCACCACGTCGGCGGTCACGGTCACGGTGCGGCGGGCGTCGCGGCGGGTGATCGTGGTGTAGGCGCGCCCCCGCTCCATTGCGGCAACCTCGAACAGAGGCACATGCCGGCCGGCCGGGGTACGGATCATCAGGGTTTCCACATCGAAGGCGCTCCGCCGCTCCTCCTCCGGCAGCCGAACCCGCACCTTGACCTCGTTGCGGCCCCGCTGCTGGCGAAGGGCCTCGGCGCCGTAAAAGGCATGCCGCACCTGCCGGGCCACCTCGGCGGCGGTGAGGCCCAGGCTCTGACCGGCCGGGGTGATGCGGAAATCGAGCTGCTCCTTGCCGGGGCTGTAGCCGTCGTCGATATCCTTCACCTCCGGAAAGCCGGCCAACCGCTCGGCCAGCGCCGCACTGGCCCGGTCGAGCACCCCGATCTCCCGGTGGGCAAGCTCCACGGTCAGCGAGGCGGCGGAGCCGATGCCGCCCCGGTCCGCCTGAAAGCGGAGGGACTCAAGACCGAGCAGGACGCCGGTCCGTTCCCGCCAGAGCCGGGTCAGGGCGGTGGTATTGATGGGGCGCACCTCCGGAGCCGTCAGGTAGGCGGTCACCTCCACGGTGTTCTCGTCGATCTCCGCATAAACCCCGGTAACGAGGCGCTCCCCGCCCTGTTCAGCGGCCACGGCGTCGAGGGTGGCCAGCAGCTGATTCTGCACCGCCACCGCCCGGGAATGGGGGCTGCCGAAGGGGAGCACCGCGGTTGCCACCGCCCGGTCCGCCTCGATGCGGGGCATGAGGATCATACCGATGCGGCCGCTGTACACATAGCCGTAACAGAGCAGAAAGACGGTCAGGGCGGCGGCGATGCTCGCCCAGCGCCAGCGCAGGAAAAAGTCGAGGGAAGGCCGGTAGCAGGTCTCGATAAAGCGCCCCAGCCAGGCGTCGATCCGCTCCTGCAGCCGGTTGAGGCGATTGCCGGCGTGCGGCCGGGCGTGGGCCAGATGGGAAGGCAGGATCAGCAGGGATTCCACCCAGGAAATCAGGAAGGCGATGATCACCACCACCGGCACCGACTTCCAGGTCTTTCCCATCACTCCGGGCATGAAGAAGATGGGCACGAAGGCGGCCACATTGGTGAGGATGCTGAAATGGATGGGCAGGGAGACAGCCCGGGCCCCGTCTATGGCGGCCTCGATCCAGTTTCCGGGCCGGCGCTGCGCATAGATGTTTTCGCCGACGACAATGGCGTCGTCCACCACGATGCCCAGGGCGAGGATAAAGGCGAAGATCGAAATCATGTTGATGGTGACCCCCATTCCCGGCAGAAAAAAAAGACAGCCGAGAAAAGAGATGGGGATGCCGAGGGCGACCCAGAAGGCGAGGCGGTACTCGAGAAAGAGTGCGAGCAGGATGAGGACCAGGGCCAGGCCCAGGCCGGCGTTGCGCAACAGCAGGCTGAGCCGCTCCTGGTAGATTTCGGAGCGATCCCGGTTGATCTCGATCGCAACCCCGGGGGGCAGCAGCTCCGAAAGTTCCGGGAGCAGGTTCCGGACCGCCCTGGAAACTCCGATGGGGGTCTGGTCGCCTACCCGGTACACCTCAAGCTCCACGCTGCGTTTGCCGTTGTAGGAGGCTTCCCGCCTGGTGTCGGCAAAACCTTCCCGCACCGTGGCGAGCTCCTCCAGGGTCAGCACGCTCCCGGAAGCGGTGGTGATCACCGGAATGCGGGCTATCTCCACCGCCCGTTCCCGCCGGTCCTTCATGCGGAGGAGCAGATCGCCGCCCGGCGTCTCCAGAACGCCGCCGGGCAGCTCCACCGCGGTGGCCTCTATCCGGCGGGCCAGCTCTTCCAGGGTGAGCTTGTAGGTCCGCAGAACCTGCCTGGGAACGCTGACCAGAATTTCGTAATCACTGACGCCGTTCAGGTCGATCTGGGTAATGCCGGACTCCTGGAGAAGCCGGTCGCGCACCTGTTCGGCCAGTTCGCGGAGAACCAGTTCGGAAACATCCCCATAGATCTGGAGGTTGAGCACCTCGATGCGCCTGGTGCGCAGGGAAACCCTGGGCTCCTCGGCATCCTCCGGAAAGGTGGTGATCCGGTCCACCTCCTGGCGGATTTCCTGATAGATCTTCTGCCGATCGCTCCCCTCCTCGAGTTCGGCATTGACCACCCCGCTTCCTTCCGAGGCGGTGGCGACCAGCTCCTTGACGCCCTCGATGCCGCGGATCGCCTCCTCGACGGCAAGCAGGATGCCCTTCTCCACCTCCTCGGGACTGGCGCCTGGATAGGGCACAGAGACGGTGACCACGTCCAGATCGTATTCCGGAAAGACCTCCTGCTTGATGCGGGTGAGCATGAAGAGGCCGCCGGCGAGCAGCGCGAGCATGAGCAGATTGGGGGTGACCCGGTTGTGCACCATCCAGGCGATGATGCCGCGCCTCTCCGGAGAAGATGCCTTTTCACTCACCGGCCGCCTCCCTTCCTGTCCGCCGCCGCGCCCGCCGGTTCCTCCCCAATCTTTCCGCCGGCTTCCTCCTGCCCGTCGGCGGTGCGCAGCTTCATTCCCGGGACGGGCGCCGCCAGATCGGTCATCACCAGAAGTTCCCCGGCCTCAAGGCCTCTGGAGACCAGCACCCGCTCACGGCCACGGAAGGCAACCTCCACCGGCCGGATCTCCAGCTCGCCGCTCCCGTTCAGCAGCCAGACCTGATCACCGTCCCGCAACAGGGCGCGCTCGACAGGCGCCACCGAGGCAAGGGGCTTGCCCTCGATCTCAAGGCGGACATAGGAGCCGACAAAAAGCCTTGCCTGGGCACCCTTGCCGCCGGCCAGCCCCAGAGGATCCTCCACCGCGACCAGGAGCCTGGCCAGCCGCCCCTGCTCCTCAAGTTCGGCGGCAACCCGCAGAACCCGTCCCTTGCGAAAGACGCCCTCTCCCCAGGCGGGATCGTGCACCCTGACCGGAGAACCGCGTCTCCCTTCCTTTTCGGGAATGGTGAGCCAGGCAAGCTGCGCCACCGGCACCAGCGCCTCGATCCAGAAGCAATCGGCGCCGACCAGGGTGAAGAGTGGGCTGTTCACTGCCAGGCGGCTGCCCAGATCAACTTCTTTTTTTTGCACCACCGCAGGAAAGGGGGCATGGACCCGGGTCCGGGCAAGGTCGAGTTGCGCCCTGGCCAGCCTGGCCCGCGCCGCCTCCAGGCTGGCCAGGGCGCTGTCGTATTGCGGCGCGCGCAGGACCAGGTCGAGGCTCTCCCCCTCGACCTGCTCGCCGGAAGCCTCGTAATCGCGGCGCGCCACCTCGCGGTAACCCTCTTCGAGACGCAGGGTCGCCTCGGCCTCGGCCACCTTCCCCGTGGCCTCCCGCACCGCAAGAAGATGATCGGCCTGCTCGATGGCGAGCAGCTCTTCGCCTGCCTGCACCATGCTGCCGGGCAGCAGGTGCTCGCTGAGCCAAACCACCTCCCCGCTCACCTGTGCACGCATTTCCACCTGGCGGGCGGGGATAACGGTTCCGAAGGCCTCCACCCTCGCCTCTTCCGCCGCCAAAACCACGGGGCGCACCTCCACCAGAATGGATTGGGGACCGGGCGTCCTTTCCCGGGCCCTGGGGCCGCTCTTGAGCAGCAGCCAGCAGAGGAGCGGGCCGACGACAAGAAGCAGGAGGGCGACAAAAACCTGGGAACGCCTTGCGGACGAGGAGGATGGGCTCTGCGCGGGAGTGGGGTTCATGATGGCGGTTTCCCCTCTTTCAATGGCTGACTGACTTCGTGGGCAGTGTCAGGGCGGAAATTTTCCGGAGGAAAAGGCGGCAGCACCCCGCCGGCAAGGGCGCGGCTCAGGTCGATCCGGTACTGGAGCAGTTGCCGGCGGGCAATGAGCAGAGTGCGCTCCAGCTCGTGCTTGTCGAGAACCGCGTCCAGAACCCGAAGGTAATCAAGGGAACCATGCAGATAGTGGTCGCGGACCCGGTCATACAGCAGTTCCGCCGAGCCAAGCTGGCTGGCCAGGCTCGTCACATAACGCTGCTGCCGTTCCTCCCTGGCCAGGGCGTCCTCCACCTCGCCGAGGGCGGTCAGCACCGCCTGCCCATAGGCATGCAGCGCCTCCCGGGTCGCCGCCCTGCTCCGCTCGACCTCGGCCCGGCGCTCTCCACCGTCGAGGAGCGGGGCGGCAAGCCCGGCGGCCAGATTGGCCAGCCAGTTGCCGAAGAGGCTCGCGCCCTCCCCCCCCTCCGTGCCGAGTGACGCGCTCAGGGTAAAGCGGGGAAAGCGATCGGCCAGGGCGGTGGCGGCTCTCCGGTCGGCGGCCTGCACAGCCAGCCAGGCCTTCCGCAGATCGGGCCGGCGCTGGATGAGTTCGGCGGGAAGTCCGGTTGCCGGCAGGGAAGGAAGGTCTGCCAGCCCCGCGCCTTCCCTCCCCAAACCACCGGTGGGAGGCTGACCCAGGAGAATCGCCAGGCGATGGACGAGAACCTGTTCCTCCGCTTCGGCCAGCGCTCTCTCCCCCTGATTGGCCTCCACAAGCTGGCGCTGCCGGAGCAGATCAGCGGCGCTCACCTGGCCACGGCGAAAACGCTGAACAACCAGGGCAAGCATCCGCTCGAGCGCCGCGGACTGCTTTTTCAGGAGATCGAGTTGCTCGCGCTGCTCCACAAGCTGATACCAGGTACCGGCCACCTGGGCCGCCAGGGTCTGGGCGGCGGCCTGCAGATCTTCCCGGCTGGCCCGGGCGTCCAGGGCGGCCGCGTCGCGCTGGGAGCGAAGCCGGCCCCAGAGATCGAGTTCGTAGGCGGCCACAAGTCGCAGAGAGAGGCTCTCGGTGGAGAAGGAGGAGCCACCGTCATCCCGTCTCTCATGTTCGGGAACGGCCTCGCCGTCCAACCCGGGCCGCAGCCCGGCTCCTGCCTTGCGAGCCAGCGCTTCGGCCTGGGCGAGGCGGGACCAGGCGGCCAGCAGGGTGAAATTGCCCTGAAAAGCCCTCTCCACCAGCCCGTTGAGCAGGGGGTCGTTGAACTCGCGCCACCACTGACCGGTGAGCTCGGCAGGGCCGGAAGCGCTGAAGCTTTGGGGAAGGAGGAGCGGAGAAGCGGAAAAAGGGGCTGGAGTGCAGGAGGCAAGAAAAAGGAGACAGAAGAGCGCGACAGCGCTCCCCCCCTTGGAAAGGATGCTGGAACGAAGAGAGGAATGGCCGGGGAACGGGAATCTGCGCCGCATGACGGAAGGATTATAGATGGCGCCGGGGGTTTTGGAAAGAAGGAACTGTCAAGGCCTGCGCGGATATTGTAAGAGGCTCCGGGCTGTGTTACATTGGAGGCCAGTGCATGAACACAATGGAAATGGGGCATTCGATGCGAGAGAAGGTGCAAGCGGCTTTGGAGAAGGTCCGCCCGACCCTGCAGGCGGACGGCGGCGATGTGGTGTTGGTGGACGTCAGCGAGGATGGTGTGGTCACGGTGCAGCTGACCGGCGCCTGCAAGGGCTGCCCCATGTCGCGGATGACCCTGAAGGACGGTATCGAGAAATTCCTCAAGGCCGAAGTCCCGGCGGTCAAGACGGTGGAAGCGGTCTGAACGCCCCTTACTTGTGGTAACCGGTCCCGCTCCTGATGGCAAAGGCCCGGTAGAGTTGCTCCAGCAGCAGCAGCCTGGCCATTTCGTGGGTGAAGGTCATTCGGGAAAGGGCCAGGACATAATCGGCCTCCGCGACCAGATCGGCGGCCAGCCCCAGGGGCCCGCCGATCAGAAAGGCCACCTCCCGCACTCCCTGTTCCTCCCAGCGGGTGATCAGCTCGGCAAAGCCCTCGGAGCTGAGCTCCTTTCCGGAAAGATCGAGCGCCACCACCTTGGCTCCGCCGGAAAGCGACTGGCGCAGGGCAAGTGCCTCCTCTCTTTTCTGGCGGTCAGGCTCTTCCCGTCCGCCCCGCCTTCTCTCCCTCAGCACCGGCAGATCGAGCTGCACATGCCGGACAAGCCTCGCGGCGAAATCGTCTATTCCCGCGGCAAGATAGGCTTCCCTGGTTCTGCCCAGCAAAGGGACGACGCACTTCACTCCTTCCTTCCCTGGCCCTGCCTGTCCTGACTGGCAAGGATCCGCCCCAGCCTGACCCGAAACTCCTCGTAGCCGAGCTCGCCCTTGATGCCCGGGCAGGAATCTGAAATGGCCTGAAAATTGGCGGCATCGGCCAGGATGCTGGGATGGAGGGGCCATTGGCCGCAGCGCCAGGGTTTGCCGGGATGGATGGTGCAGCCCTCATTGTAAAAGATGCAGTGGCCATCCACGGTCTTCATCTGCACCACCCCGTCGGTGATCCGCAGGTATCTGGCCTCCACTTCCTCCAGCGGCAGCCGCAAAAAAGCGACCAGGCGGTCCAGATCCTCCGCGTTCAGCGAAACCGTGGTCTCGCCCTGACAGCAATGGCCGCACTGGCGGCAATGAAAAAGCTCCTCTTCTTCAGACATGGCCTTCCCCCATGCGTTGCAAGGATGATCGAAAAACATGGCCAAGGGTCCGGTAGAGAAGCTTGGCCACGGTAAAGGCGGCATGCTCGGTGCCGGGCCGCGGAGAAAACTCGACAAAATCCATGGCCACGATGGGCCGCACACGGGCGATGGCGCCGAGCATGGCCACGGTTTCGGCCCAGAGCAGGCCGTCCGGCTCCGGGGTGCCGGTGGCGGGCATGATGGAGGGATCGAGTCCGTCCACATCCACGGTCAGATAGACCGGCCCGGAGAGCTCGGCGCAAAGACTGGCGATCCAGTCCGGCTCGCGTCTGAGCCGTTGCATGAAAAAGGGCTGCCAGCCGCGGGCGCGGACCAATTCGAGCTCCTCCCGGGAAAAAGAGCGGATGCCGACCTGAGTGAAGGGAATGGAAAGGTCGGCGAGCCGGCGCATCACGCAGGCGTGACTGTTCGGGTTCCCCTCGTACTGGTCGCGCAGATCGAGATGGGCGTCGATCTGCACCACATGCAGATCCGGGTAGCGCTGGCGGCAGGCCTTCACCGCCGGCACGGTCACGGTGTGCTCGCCCCCCAGCAGCACAGGAAAGAGCCCGGCCGTAAGCTCGGCGGCCACCGCGGCCTCGATGGCCCCGCACGCTTCAGGCGCGCTCAGGTTGGAAAAATCGGGGATCGGCCGGGTGGCGATGCCGAGGCGCACGGTTTCGGCCAGCAGCTCGTCATCGAATACCTCCAGGGCCGGCGAGGCGGCGATGATCGCCTCCGGCCCCAGCTCGGTCCCTCCCTGCCAGCTCACCGTGCTGGCCAGGGGCGCCGAAAGGATGGCAATCCGCTTCTCCGGGCCGAGATCGGCCTCCTCGCCGAGGAACTGCTTGTTTTCTGGCATCGGTTTTCTCATGTCGGGGGGGGAAAACGGTTCAGGCGGAACCAACCACGTCGCCGAAGAGATCGATGTCGATCCCGTAGCGCTGGGCCGCCTTCCGCCATTTCAGGCGGTCGGGAACCGAAAAAATGATCTCATCCTCGGCGGGCAGGGTGAGCCAGCCGTCCACGCTCAATTCCGCCTCCAGCTGCCCCGGCCCCCAGCCCGAATAGCCGAGGGCCACCAGCAGGCGCCGGGGGCCGCGGCCAGCGGCAAGATCGTGCAGGAGCCGCGGGTCGCTGGTCAGGGAAACGGAATCGCTTACCTTGAGGAAATGCTCCACCTGATATTCGGCGCTGTAGAGGAAAAAGGCATTGGAAACCTCCACCGGCCCACCCAGGTAAAGGGTCGGGCTCTTCCCCTCGGCAACCGGAATGTTGGCGCTCCGGCAGACATCGGCAAAGAGGACATCATTCAGTGGCTCGTTGATCACCAGCCCCATGGCGCCTTCCTCGTTGTGCGCGCAAAGCAGCACGACCTTTTCGGCGAAACGCGGATCCGGCATTTGCGGCGTGGCGATGAGAAAATATCCCTGCAGGCTTTCGATCATGGTTCTCTCGCATCCGAAAGGGAAAAGGCTGGAAGCTGATATTGAAAACAGGAGTGGGATTGTAGCACCAGTCGCCCCGTCGCGTCAAGCAAACCTGAAATTCAGCGAAACTTCCCCTCCTCCCGGAAAAGCATTGGAATTTTAAAATTCATTTGTGCTAGTATCTTTTTATTCCCTGCCAGCCAGGGAAATCCCCTCTGCAAATCCCTCAAAAACCATCAGACGAGAGAGCGAAACCAATTACCGTNNTTACCGCCATGACCTTTGACATCAACAGCGAAATCGACAAAATCATTGCCTCCGAGCACCACGACCCCTTCCTGGTCCTCGGCTTTCATCTGCTTGGCCCTCAGGCCGACTCCTCGGTGATCAGAACCTTCCAGCCCCATGCCAACAACTGCTGGCTGGTGGTGGATGGCCAGAAGAAAGAAATGTACAAGACCAGGCCGGAAGGGCTCTTCGAAATCGTGCTCCCCAACTGCACCGAGCCTTTCAGCTACCACTACGAGGCAAGCTTCTACGACGACACAACCCATCATTTCAAGGATCCCTACCGTTTTCTGCCGCAGATGAGCGAGTACGACCGCTATCTTTTCAACAACGGCACCAATTACGAGATCTACAAGAAACTCGGCGCGCATCCGGTCAGCATCGACGGCAGCAGAGGCACCATCTTCCGGGTCTGGGCCCCCAACGCCCGCCGGGTCAGCGTCCTGGGCAATTTCAACTACTGGGACGGCAGGGTCCACCAGATGCGCATCCTGGGCAATTCAGGCATCTGGGAGCTCTTCATCCCCGACCTCGGTCAGGGCGAGCCATACAAGTTTGAAATCAAGGGCCAGGACAGGAGTCTCCTGGAAAAAGCAGACCCCTTCCAGTTCTTTGCGGAACTTCGGCCGAAATCCGCCTCCGTCGTCTGGGGCCTGCCAGACTATGCCTGGGGGGACGCGCAGTGGCTTGCAGAAAGAGGCAGGCGAAAAAGCTACGAGCAACCCATGGCGATCTACGAGGTGCACCTCGCCTCCTGGCGCCGCGATCCGGCCGACCCCACCCGGATCCTCTCCTTTCAGGAGCTGGCCGACTCCCTGATTCCCTACGTCAGGGAAATGGGCTTCACCCACATCGAGCTGATGCCGATCATGGAACACCCGCTGGACGAATCCTGGGGATACCAGGTCACCGGCTACTATGCCGTCACCAGTCGGCACGGCACTCCCCAGGATTTCATGCACTTTGTCGACTGCTGCCACCAGAACGGCATCGGCGTGATCCTCGACTGGGTGCCCTCCCATTTCCCCTCCGACGGCCACGCCCTGAGCAGGTTCGACGGCACCGCCCTCTACGAGCATGAGGATCCGCGACTGGGGGCGCATCCGGAATGGGGAACCCTGATCTTCAACTACGGCCGCAAGGAGGTGCAGAATTTCCTCATCGCCAACGCCCTCTTCTGGCTGGAGATCTTCCATATCGACGGGCTGCGGGTCGACGCGGTGGCCTCCATGCTCTACCTCGACTACGCACGGCATGAGGGCGAGTGGATTCCCAACATCTACGGCGGCAAGGAGAATATCGAGGCCATAGACTTTATCAAGCACCTCAACTCGATACTCTATGAGCGTCATCCCGAGGCGCTGATGATCGCCGAGGAATCCACCAGCTTCTTCGGGGTTTCCAAGCCCCTGGACTGGGGCGGCCTCGGCTTCGGCTACAAGTGGAACATGGGCTGGATGAACGA